>JADGCL010000069.1 GCA_015229005.1 Magnetococcales bacterium | reverse complement strand
TCCGCGCCCGGCGGAGGCATGAAACAACCTCCGAGCAAGAGAACCTTCATTCGCCCTTCGGGGAAGCCTCGGTCGACCCTCCCGTTTTCTTCTTCCGGGAACCGAAAAAAGCCGCCCCGAGAGCCCCCAATGCTACGACAATCACCTTGGAAAACTTGAGGGCAAAGGCAGCGATCACAGCAAAAAAACCCAACTTCTTCGCTGCAACTCCGGCCACCAGGGCAGCAAGTCCATACTCCGCGACCCGATCGGTCGACTCGTCGAAATCCCCGTAGGCCTTGCCAGGAAGAAACGTCAGCCGCGACAACAGTTCCCTGGCAATATCCTTCTCCGTAGCGATCAGACTGGTCTTGGTGATCAGATTCAGACTGAGAAAGCCTTCCCGACCCAGAGCGTAGGTATTGTAGTTGACACTCGTCTCGGCATCTGCGGGGGCGCCTTCATGTCGGGCCTCCATCGACCAGACCAGGTGGTGAGAGACCGGATCGTAACTGGGTTTCTCAACCCAACCCACGATCTCCAACGCCGGAAAACCTCGGCTACGCCGCTCCGCGTTCGTCGCCTCCGTCCCATCCTTGAGGGACTGAAACAGCTCGTCCACATTCCAGTTCTTCGCATCATCGTCGCGGATGTAGCCCGAACTTTCATAGTTGATCACCACCAACCAGTCCGAATCATCCTGAGGACCGATAACCCCAACCAGGGTGGGATCTTCCGAATTGCCGAACGCCTGCATGAACCTCCCGGCAGTCGGCTGCGGCACGAAGTACTTCCCCTCGGAAAGATCGAGCCGGGCCTGATCCAGCAGGAGGATCTCCCTGGGCCCGGCCTCGGCAACGGTGCCGACCTCGGCCAGGACCCGCTCGATCTCCTCGTCTGTCTGGGACGCCCAGACGCCGACCGAACCGCCCAGAATCGCTCCGAAGATCGCACCAACAAAACAGACAGACCTCAACAAAACGCCCATGCTCCCCCCACGCCATTCAATCCATCGAAGCCAACAAGGCCCCCTCGGAAAAGAATAAAAAAAAACGCCATCACCCATCACATTTTCCCGGAGCCCCTGGATCGAACGCTCCAAGCCACCCCCCCACAAGAAAGAAGCCGGGAGAGATAACCTCCTCCCCCGGCCTCCACTCCAACAGGAAACTCGGCGGGCTCAGGAAACCTTCACCTCGGCCGTCCCCGAAAACTCCACCCCCTTGTTGTCCTTCCAGGTCACCTTCACCGGACCAGAGGTCGTCGCCTTGAGACTGAAGGCAAAAAAGGGATTCTTCGACACCGCCCCCGTCCAGACGGCCTTCATCACCTCCTTGCCCGCATAATTGACCACCACGTCGGTCACATGATGGGCAGGAATCGTCTCACCGCTCTCCTTGTCCTTGCGCAAGCCACTCTCCATCGGATGGTCGATCAGCGTCTTGATCAAAACCACCGAGCCCTTGGCAACCGCCTCCTGAGGACCACGAACCCTCGCATTCCCCACCTGTTCACCCATGACATACCCTCCCCTGAGACCGGGAATCCCGGACACACCCACAAGGGGCCCGGACCCTCCCGTCTCAAACCGTTGACCTCAACATTTTCGGACCGCATCACGACCCGACCAAAATCGGTTTGCGGTCAAAATTCAGCCCGCGCAACCACCCTCGGCGACGCTGATCTCCTTGATCGTCCCGAAAAGCTTGCCCGTATTCGACTTGCAGATCACCCGAACCTTCGAGGCCTTGGCCATCTTGATCCGCAACTCGAGACCAATCTTGCCCACCTCCGGGGTGAAATCGAACTTGGCGACAAAGGGGCTGGGGTTGTTGTCCACGAAAATCCCCAACGATTGAATGAAGTTGTTCGCCTCCATCGGATGATCCACCTCGATCGGGATACGAACCAGCGTCCCGTTCTCGGCAGTAGGCGGGGCCGAAAGGGTGACTTTCTCCATGGCGATCGGACCTGCCCCCATGTGCTCGGCCACCAGGGCATCCACCTCGGCCGAGGCCCGTCGCGGCACCCCCGTCCCAGCCGCCAACACCGCCATGCCGGCAAGACCGGCCCCACGGAAAAATCCCCTGCGCGTCAGGGCCAATTTCTTCAATTGACGCATGCTCACAGCTCCTCCTCTCGTCTCTGGCGTAATGACAAACCGCAACCCACATCCCCGCACCCAACCCACCGACCTGGAGGCCACTCTCCCCACCCCGCCGGAAAAAGTCAAGCACAATGACCCGACCCAGCCAAAACCTGGGATCTCGAGAGCTCCCGACCATCACATTCGACACAGCAGACAAGAAAACGGCGGGGCGTTTCCGCCCCGCCGCAAAACACCACTACATACAAGCCCCAAGCCCGATCAGGCAAACATGTCGGCCATGATGCTCCGGTACCAGCTCTCGTTGAACTCCGCTTCCATCTTGCGGAACTCCGGCGTCGCCTCCGGTGGCGACATGCCGCCATTGATCGGCGTGATCTCGCCATCCTTCAACTTGAAGACGTTCGCCACCGAAATGGCGTAGTCCGGGCTCAACATGCTGTAGCAGGTGTTGACGTAGGAGGCATCCGCCGGATCCTTCCCGTGAATGGACCGGATCACCGCCTCGACACACACCTTCGCCTGGGAGTTGGCGGCATAGCCGGACTTGGGCATCTTTGCCGCATTGCAGGCATCGCCGATCACATAAACATCCTTGTGCAGAGTCGACTCGAAGGTCTGCTTGTTGACAGGACACCAATCCCCCTCAACAAGATTGCTCGCAAAGGCGATCTGACCAGCCTTCTGGTTGGGGATGATATTGACCACATCCCCCTTGTGCTGATCCATCTCGGTGAACACGGTACCCGTGGCGGCATCGAAACGAGCCACCTTACCCCCAGAGGCCCCGGCAACCCATTCGATCAGACTGTTGGGCGTCTCGTAGCCGTAGAGCGTCTTCCACCCTCCGGCAAAAAGCCCCTGCTTGGAGAACTTGTCCTTGGGATCCAGCACCAGGATCTTCGACTTCGGCTTGTTCTTCTTCAGGTAGTGGGCGATCAGGCTGACCCTCTCATAGGGGCCGGGCGGGCAACGGAAGGGATCCTCGGGAGGCACAATAATCACCTTGCCACCGTCGGGCATCGCCGCAAGCTTCTTCTTCAGGGCTTCCGTCTGCGGACCGGCATGCCAGGCGTGCGGGTGCTGCTCGTACTCCTTCTTGGTATAGCCCTCGATGTTATCCTTGTAATCGACACCGGGAGAAACGATCAACTTGTCGTAGGAAACCTTCTCCCCACCGGCGAGCGAAACCGTCTTGGCCTTCGGATCGATCGCCTCGGCCTCCTTGTGGATCACCGAAAACCCGTGGGCCTTGGCCGCCTCCGCCCAGGAGTGCTTCTGGACCCCCAAATCACGGAAACCGGCCACGACCCAGTTGCTCAAGGGACAGGAATAATAGCTCTCGTCCCGCTCGATCATCGTGACCTTGATCTTGCCTCCCGACATCATCCGGAGGTATTTCGCCGCAATGGCACCACCGTAACCACCGCCGATCACCACAACATGCGGCTCAGCCGCCCAGCTCCGGGCGGGCCCCACCAAGCCAACGGCGGCAGCCGCCCCACCAGCCGCTTTGATGAACGTCCTGCGCGTAAGATTCGCCATGAGTTGCCTCCTCCGAAAAGTCATTTCTGGCTGGCGTAAAAATGGGCCAACGCCTGCAAATCCTTCTCCGAAAGCTTGCTGAGGCGGCTCATCATCTTTTTGGGCACATCCGGATACTCCTGCTTCTGATAGTTCACCATCTGCAGAAACAGGTAGTGCGGGATCTGACCGGCCTGGCGCATCACTCCATCCTCGGCGGATTGGGTACGACCATCCTCCTCGTGACAGGAATTGCACTTCTCGCTCTTGTGCAGTTTGGCCCCTTCCGCGACGAGCTTGGGATCCGTCGGCACCGCCGTGGACTTCCAGGGAAGTTTCGAAAAATGCTGGGCAATGGCCTTGAGTTCGGCATCCTCGTAGCCCGTGGCAATCCGTCCCATGATCGTCGACGGACGCTCCCCGGACTTGAACTGCATCAGGAGATTTTCCATGATCTTGGCGTCCATGTTGGCAATGGACGGCATGGCGGGGCCCGCCGCAACCCCATCGGTCCCGTGGCAACCAGCGCAGGTATTGCTCAACATACTCTCCGACGCCGGTTCCGCCAAGGCGGTACCGGCCAAAGCCAGAAGCCCGGCAGATGCCAAGCAACCGGCCATCACCAAGGTGCGGATTGATTTGTGATGCATTCTCGCCCTCCGATTCTCTTCGTTAGCCAAAGATCCCCCGTTGAATCGATCCTTGCCCGCCCTTCCTGGTCGCCTCCATCCTTTCCTCTCTCCCGACCGCTCCACTCGCTCCACTGTCCGCACTCCCGACCGGCCCGTCTCCCGTCCAAGGCCGGCCACCCTCCCCCCCAAAACCGGGACCGCCGTCAAAACTCTCCAGCCGCCGCCCCCTGCATCATGCTCCAAATGGTCTCACGAATGCGCAAAGCCTCCCGCTTGAGGTCCGGCGGAAGCTCTTTGCCACCATGAATCATCATGTCCAGATTCATCGAGTAGAGCCACAGCCGACCGTTCTTGTCTTCCACCACGGAAATCCTGCACGGCATGAACCCCGTGTAGGCATCCCGATAGTCCGCCATCATCTTCCCCACCTTCGCATCGCAGAACGACATGAAGGAGATATGGCGGTAAGGTTGCCCGGTCACCGCCTCAACCTGCTTGTAAAACTTGGACTCCCCCACAAACAGAAAATTCTTGTTGGACGCCAGGTTCTCCAGGGAACTCTTGACCTCATCGACCCCGACCCCCTCCTTCACCGGCACCGCCCACATCATCGCCTCGCCAGGGTCCTTCGTCGTGAGCAGCGTGCCCATGAACTCCTTGTAAATCTCCACGAACCCAGGGTCGAACTCCATCAGGATCGGTCCAAGCTTGGCCGCGCCGTAGCCACCGGCGATCAACACCACCAGACCGACCACCGCCAAAAAGTTCCGCAACAACCCCATGGCCTCACTCTCCCCTTGATCCCGACCCGTGACCCCAACGCTGACCCACCCAAGGCCTCCGACCAATCGACCAGCTCCTGCGCCCGCCCTCAATCGGGAACCGGGCCCGGATTCACTTGCATGCCGGCCAACCGCTCACCATCCCAACCTTACCGCAGCGCCAGCTCCCCCCGCGTCGT
The DNA here is from genome assembly GCA_015229005.1 of Magnetococcales bacterium. Lineage (GTDB taxonomy): Bacteria > Pseudomonadota > Magnetococcia > Magnetococcales > JADGCL01 > JADGCL01. Next base: position 11,955 of record JADGCL010000069.1, on the reverse strand, counting down.
TAGTTAAATTCCCCCCAGCACCGAAGTCAACCAACAATCGTTCTTCCGTGATTCAGGGAATTCTAATATTATAATCTCTTAATGAACGTCCCTCCATGCACCCTTGCAACACCCTCGCCTGCCGATCCCTCAAGCCGACCCTCAAGGAGCGGTCTTCCGCCCTCCGCCCCACCTCCAGTGGCTGATGAAGATAGTGAATTTCATCGTCCGCGCAAGATCAAATTTCAAATATAAGCTCAACCTTAAGCAAAAATTATTTTATTCAAGCAGGAAATGTCGAATGCAGAAGAATCAACAAAGTTTTACTGTGTATAGTCGGTTGTTCCCCAACAACCGCTTGACTTTTTCCCGTTCTGGGTGGGGTCCCCATGGGTCGGCGATTTCCACTCCCACGAGGCCATGCCTGAACACCCCCCGCAATCTTTTCCTAAATCCAAGCAAGGATCGATTGATTAACATATCATTAACTCTGCATTTTATTGATTCTCCGCCGGTAAATCCGAATCAAGCGCTTCTCTCGCACGCGGATCCCTATCCAGGCTGATCACGCAGTCCATCGCTCTGTGCTTCCTCAATCCAATCGACCTCATTGAGATACCGTATCCGACTGTTGGCCTGGAGAAGCGTCCATCCGATCAGTCGGCCTCCAGCCCAATTGTGAGCGTGGCGAGGGCATTCCCCACTCCCGGTACGCCAACGACCGTACCCCGATGCCGCAGGCGGCATGGTGAAAGAGGAAGTACACATGAAGAATAATTATTTACAATATTTAACTGTTTAATATGAACCCGGGAAATCCCCCTGCGATACATATCGGTATCAGTACCAGGTCTGTTCCACTTTTCCCAGATAGGGAGAAGGGAGCGACTCCCCCCGGAGCCAGCCCGCAACCACCGGCCCAATACCCGGGTAGAGCGGCGCTGTTTCCACCTCGGCAGCCTGCAGCCACCTGAGACCCAACGCCCGGGAGTGCCCCGGGTCGAGATGGGGAGAAGCATCGGGGGCCTCCACCCGGAAAAGGAGATGCAGCACTGCCCGGTCCCCGGCATTGGTCTCAACACAGAACTGCAAGGGTCCCAAGGCAATCCCCAGAGACAACTCCTCGCGAAACTCACGAATCAAGGCCGCGCCGGCGCTCTCTCCCTCCTCCTGGTTTCCCCCGGGAAGATTGAAACGGTCCCGCCCACCATACCGGTAGTGCATGACCAACAGCGCCCCTTCCCGCAACAGCAGCCCCCCAGGCCGAACGATCATGACCCCTCCGATGGCCCCACCCTTCTGGATGACTTCTTCTCCTTGGCCTTGACCTCGGCCAGGGCCTCCGGACGAACCTTGAGCGTCCTGTCCCCGAACAATACCCCCTTCAGCCACTCGAAGGCGAACTCGGTCATTGCCACATCGTCCTCGGCGATCAGCCGTTCCACCTCCGGCGCCACCTCGAACCGCTTGAGAAAGGTCGAATCGAACACAAAACGCCGGAATGCCTCGGGGTTGGTCCCGGCCATGTAAAACAATTCCGAGGTCTGCACCGAGGTTCCCACCATGTCTCCCGCCGAACGGCGCTTGAGAATGGTCTCCATCCAGCCTCGATTGTGCCGATCATAGCCGTCACTTCCCTGATCACTCCGCCAATCGGCAACCGTCCATTCCTTCGCCTCGGCGTGACCGAGACAGAAACCCTCCTTGATCAGAAAATAGAACTCCTCGGCATCATCCGACTCCTGGCGCCGCATCAACGCCGATCCAATCGGATAATACCGGCAAGCCACCGGCCGATCCGAATAGACCGAACACCCTTCGTCACTGTTAAAGGGGCAGCGCCCGGTCTCGGAATCCATATCGATCAAGGGAACAGGGAGTTGTCCCTTCGTCAACGCGCTGGGCCGGGCATAGGTGTGAAGAAATTCCTCGGAGGTGAGATTCAATCGACGCCGGAGGCGGATAAGGTCATAAGGGGTTAGAACAATGTCGATCTTCCGACAGCAATGATTGAAACAGGCGATCCCGGGATGGCACCGGAAACGAAAGAGATCCTCCCCGGTCAAGCGAACCGGATCGATGACATTACGAACTTCCATCGGCATATCCCGCATCTCTTCGTCCAACTGCAGGACCTTTTCACGATCGGAAAGTTTCTGATTGTCGGACATAGAACCTCTCACGCCATCAATGTTACCGGTTGCTGCATGAATTTCCGAAAACGGTTGAGGGGACCCGAAGGGGAGGCTCCGCCTGCCACTCGGCGAGAGATCGGGAACAAAGCCCTCAATACAACACACGCACCTGGCGTAATAAGTAAAAAAAGGGGCGCCCGAAGGCGCCCCCTGGACCTGTCCAGCAGACCCGAACCACCAGCGCCTCAGTGCTTCGGCGCGTCGGCCCCGTGCTTCGGCACCAGATCGATGTGCTTCTTCTTGAAGGCCACCCACTCCCCGGTCTTCGGATCGATCCGGGAATTGACGAAGCACTTCCAGTTCTCTTCGTCGATGTAGTTGTGATCCATGTTGTAGTAGAACCCGGGATAACGGGTCTCCTTGCGGAACAGCATGTGCCGCAAGTGAGCCTCGCCGGCGTAGATCCGGTGGAAATTCTCCCAGGCCCGCATCAGCTCGTGAAGGTCCCGCGCCATCATCTTCTGCGAGTCGATCTTGAGCTCATGGAGCTTCTTCACCGCGATTTCCATCATGGTGACGTTGGTGGTGTACATGGTGCTGACACCCGCAACATACTCATCCATAATCTTCTGCAAGCGAGCCTGCAGCATCCGCGGGGTGATGTAGTGGGGATTGATCTCCTCAGCCGTGGTGTAGTCCTTGTGCTCCATGTAATTACGCACCGGAGCATAGATCTCCTCGGCCAACTCCTTGGCGCTCTTGGAGAGAGCCGGCTTGTAGTCCTTGTTGGCCAGATAGAACTTCACCATGGACTTCGCCGCGATCCGTCCCTCGGCATGCGAACCGGAGGAGAACTTGTGACCGGAGGCGCCCACGCCGTCGCCGGCGGTGAACAGACCGAACACGGTGGTCATCCGGTTGTAGTTCACCCCCTTGTACTTCACCTGGTACTCCTCGGGGGCCAGATCGTCCGGACCCGCCGTCCAGATGCCGCAACAGCCGGAGTGGGAACCCAGGAAGTAGGGCTCGGTGGGCATCAACTCGGAGGGGACCTTCTCCGGCTCGATGTTCTCGCCCGCCCACACCCCGGCCTGACCGACGCACATGTCGAGGAAATCCTCCCACGCCTCGGCCTCCAGGTGCTTGATCATCTTCTTGGCTTCCTTCGCCCCATGCTGCTCCTCATAGGACTTGGCCAAGGCCTGCAGGGCGATATCGGTCCGCATCGAGATGGGACCACGGCCCTCGCGCATCTCCTTCATCATCAGGTGGTTGCGCAGGCAGGAGGCGGGAACGGGATAGAGACCGTAAGGAGGATAATCCTTCAGCATCTCCTTGTTGGTGTTCATGTAGACTTCGCCGCGGCAGTTGGTGGCCTGCGCCTTGAACAGCAGGAACCAAGCACCCACCGGACCATACCCGTCCTTGAAGCGGGCGGGAACGAAACGGTTCTCCATCATCGTCAACTCGGCACCGACCTGCGCCGCCATCGCGTAGGTGGAGCCGGCATTCCACACCGGATACCAGGTACGGCCCATACCTTCGGCAACCGACCGGGGGCGGAAGACGTTGACCGCGCCGCCGGCGACATTCAGAATCGCCTTGGCCGTGTAAACGTAGATCTTGTCCTCGCGATTCGAGAAGCCAACCGCACCGGCAACCCGATTCTCTTCCTTGGCATCGAGGATGTACTTCACGATGAAGACGCGCTCCTGGATGTTGTCCATACCCAGGGCCTTCTTCGCGGCCTCGGCGACGATCACCTTGTAGCTCTCGCCGTTGATCATGATCTGCCACTTGCCGGAACGAACGGGCTTGCCGCCTTCTTTCAGGCTCTTGTTCTCGTCGCCCGCCTGCTTCCAGATCGGCAGACCCCACTCCTCGAACAACTGCACGGAGTTGTCCACATGCCGACCCACATCGAAAATCAGGTCGTCGCGGACGATGCCCATGAGGTCATTATCGATCATCCGCACATAATCTTCAGGCTTTTGGCCACCAAGGTAGGTGTTGATGGCCGAAAGACCCATCGCCACCGCCCCGGAGCGCTCCATCGCCGCCTTGTCAACCAGGCGGATCCGCATCCCGGCAGGCGCCCAACGCACCATCTCGTAAGCCGCGCCGCAGGCGGACATACCACCACCGACGATCAGGATGTCGGTATCGATCTCGACAATATCGGGATTCCCGAAACTTCCCATTGATACACTCTCCTCTGGTCTAGCCTATTGAAGTCACCCGCACTGTCCAGCCCACTCCCCGCGCGACTACAGCTTCAGCAGCGTCCCCTCGGTATTGAAGAGGTTCTGATCATTGATCTTGGAGATGTCAGCCGTGGGCTTGCCCTTGTAGGGATCGATCGACCCTTCCGCCGTCGTCCGGATCGGGAACTTGAACCGCTTGACGTTGCCGTTCCGGAACTTGATCGTCCACATGATCGAGTCCGAACCACGCAGCGGAATCACCGCTCCGCCCATGGGGACGATATCCGCATAGGCCCGAACCTCAATGGCCTGCTGGGGGCAGATCTTCACGCAGGAATAGCACTCCCAGCACTGATCGGGCTCCTGGTTGAAACCCTTCATCCGTCCCTTGTCGAGCTTCATCAGGTCGTTGGGACAAATGTACATGCAGGCCGTCCTGTCCTGACCCTTGCATCCGTCGCACTTGTCATTAATCACAAAACTCGGCATTACGGTCCTCCTCACGAGTGAAATGGACGATGGTTGATTTCATCCCCGGTTACGGGGCCTTCCCAAAAAACGGCCCCTCCGTCAGCCAGTGGCCGCCTTGTGCAGCTTTACCTCAACCTTTTCATCTTCCTTCAGACCTGCATAATACGCTTTCAGGATCTTCACAACCTCCGGGCGGCTGAACTCCTTCGGCGGATCCCCTCCCTCCGAAAGAGTCTTGCGCAGCGCCGTCCCCGAGAGAAGCAGACGATCATCCTTGCCGTGAGGGCAGGTCTTCATGCTCGCCATGCCTTCACACTTGTAGCAATAGAAGGTCCAGTCGATTTTGAGCGGGCGGGTCTGAAGATCCTCCGGCGACACCTGATCAAAAATATACTGCGCATCGAAGGGACCATAGTAATCACCGACGCCAGCATGATCACGGCCCACGATCAGATGCGAACAACCGAAATTCTGCCGGAACACGGCATGCAGCAATGCCTCCTTCGGACCCGCATAGCGCATCTCCATCGGATACCCGGCCTGGACCACGGTGTCCTTGACGAAGTAATTCTCGGTCAGGGCGTTGATCGCCGGGGTCCGGACCTCCGCCGGGATGTCCCCTGCCTTGAGCTTGCCCAGAACCTGATGGATCAGTACGCCGTCCATGATCTCAATCGCGATCTTGGCCAGATATTCGTGCGAACGGTGCATCGGGTTGCGCGTTTGGAAGGCGGCGACCGTGTGCCACTTCTTGGCCTCGAAGAGGGCCCGGGTCTCGGCGGGGCGCATGTAGATGTCCCCATACCGCTCGGGAAATCCTCCCTCCGACAACACCTGCACCGGACCGCCGACGTTGACCGCAGCCTGGTTCATCACCTTCTGCACACCCGGATGTTCCATATCGTCGGTCTGGAAGACACTCCGGCACTCGTGGGCCTTGTCGATCGTGTACTTCTCCCGAACGGTGATGATCCCCATCATTTCACCGCTCTCGTCGTCCACCAGGGCCGCTTCCTGCCCGATCGAGAGTTCGTCCGCCAACTGCTCGTTGACCGAAAGGGTCACGGGAATCGGCCAGAACACCCCGTTGGCCAGCCGCGTCTTGTCACATACCGCCTGCCAGTCGGCCTGCCCCATGAACCCATCCAGGGGGGTGAAGGCCCCGATCCCCAACATGATGAGATCCCCGGTCTCCCGGGAGGTCATCCGGATCGGTTTCAAGGTCTTGGCCTTCGCCAGGGCCGCCGCCAACGCCGGACCGGAGAGCAGCAAGGGCTTCAGCTCTCCACCGCCGTGGGGAGGTACGAGTTTCGACATGGGCATCTCCTTAGTGTGCTTGACAGCTCGACGCATATAGGTACACCGGACCCACCCTCCCGCAACCGCGAGAACAGGACCCGGAAACGAACACGACAGGCCGTCACCTTCTCACAATTTCCGCAAAAGCAAAACCCTAAAAATGGCAGAGATCCCGTCCTCGACCCGGCGGCCCGACCCTCAGGGGGCAGAACCCCCGCCGCACGCAAGTCGGGCCTGAAGGGACTCGAAAAAAAGCGCGAGCGCCCGGCCCCGATGGCTGAGGGAATCTTTCTCTTCCGGCAGCATCTCGGCGAACGTCCGGTTCTCCCCCAGAGGACAGAACACCGGATCGTAACCGAACCCGCCCGCGCCGCGAGGCTCCCGCAGGATTCGCCCCTCGACCTCCCCCCGAAAACGCAGCAGACGGCCCCGATCGTCACACCAGGAAAGGAGGCAGACGAAACGCGCCCCCCTTGCAGAATCACCGACTCCGGCGAGATTCGCCAGGAGTTTCCGGACATTCTCCCGATCCCCGGCCCCCTCCCCGGCGAACCGTGCCGAGTGGACCCCGGGCGCCCCCCCGAGGGCACCGACCTCCAGACCCGAGTCATCCGCCAGCGCGGCGCGCCCGGTGTGGCGCCAGATCCCCAAGGCCTTCTTGTCGGCATTTTCCGCGAAGGTCAGACCATCCTCGACGATCTCCGGCGCCCCCGGAAACTCGTCCAGCGTCCCGAAATCGACGGCGAGTCCGACCGCCAGGCGCCGAAGCTCAAGGACCTTGTTGCGGTTCCTGGTGGCAAGGACAATCTTCAAGGCCGGATCCGGATCCTTCCCCTGCGACGCGACTCCAAAACAACGAGCCTGGCATGGTGCCAAGGCCGGCTGTCCCTGTCAAGAACCCGTCAAAGGATCAGAAAATTTTATTCAATACCGTCAGAAACTTATATTCAGGAATGGAATACGCCGAAACCCCGACCAATTCCTCGCCCTCTCGCTCACTCCCACTCGATCGTCCCGGGGGGCTTCGAGGTGACGTCATAGACCACCCGATTGACCCCGGGGACCTCGTTGACGATCCGACCGGCGATCCGGGCAAGCTGCTCATGAGGGAGCGGATAACACCGGGCGGTCATGAAATCGCTCGTCTCGACCGCCCGCAGGGCCACCACATAATCGTAGGTACGTCCGTCGCCCATCACCCCGACACTGCGAACGGGCAGGAAGACCGCAAACGCCTGGGCAATGCGGTCGTAATCCCCAGAGGCATACAACTCCTCCAAAAAGATGGCATCCGCCCGCCGCAGGAGATCCGCATAAGGCTTCCGAACCTCCCCCAGGATGCGCACTCCCAGGCCGGGCCCCGGAAAAGGGTGCCTCCGGATCATGCGTTGCGGCAACCCCAGCTCCTCACCCACCCGTCGCACCTCATCCTTGAAAAGCTCGCGCAACGGCTCCAAAAGCTTCAACCCCATCCGCTCCGGCAGACCGCCGACGTTATGGTGCGACTTGATGTTGGCGGCCACCCGACTCTTGGCCCCCGCCGATTCGATCACATCCGGATAGATCGTCCCCTGGGCCAACCAGCGCACCCCGGCGATCCGGGCCGCCTCCTCCTCGAAGACCTCGATGAACGTATGACCGATGATCTTCCGCTTCTGCTCCGGATCGGTCACCCCCTCGAGCCGCCCCAGGAAACGCGCCTCGGCATCCACCCGCACCACCTTCACCCCCATGTGCTGGGCAAAGGTGGACATCACCTCGTCTCCCTCGTGGAGACGCAGGAGGCCGTTATCCACAAAAACCGCCGTCAACTGATCGCCGATCGCCCGATGCAGCAGCGCCGCCACCACCGCCGAATCCACCCCCCCGGAGAGTCCCAGAAGGACCCGCTCTCCCCCCACGCTCCGGCGAACCTCGGCAATGGCATGGTCGATGAAATGACCAGGCGTCCACAGCCTCTGGCATTTGCAGACATCGTAAACGAAATTCCGCACCAGAAACTCGCCCCGAGGGGTGTGATGCACCTCCGGATGAAACTGCACCCCGAAAAGAGGAGCGCCCTTCCAACAATCCGGTTTGCTGCAGACCGCCGAAATCAGAGTCCCGGCCCCCTCCCCGACACCCCCCACACTCGACGGAGCGCTCTCGGCCACGACCCGAAAGACCCCGCCCGGGTCGACCACATGATCCCCGTGACTCATCCAGGCCGTCGTCTCTCCCTCAACGAAAAAATCGGAAAAGACCGAGGGAGAATCACCCACCTCCACCACCCGGGCAAAACCATACTCGCGCCGCGCCCCGGCCTCCACCCTGCCGCCAAGATCCTGGACCAGCCGCTGCATCCCGTAGCAAATCCCCAGGATCGGCACCCCCAGGTCGTAGATCCCCCGATCGATCGCCGGCGCCCCGGCATCATAGACCGACTGGTGGCTCCCCGACAGGATCACCCCCCGTGGGGCGAAAGCCCGGACGGCCTCCAGGCTCATGTCGAAGGGGTGAATCTCCGAATAGACCTGGCACTCCCGCACCCGCCGGGCAATCAACTGCGTATACTGGGAACCGAAATCGAGAATCAGGATCTTCTCGGCGTGGGGGTCGCCGCCGTTCGCGGGAATCGCGTCCATGGAGTACCCCAAGAGAGGGGGTTGAAGAGAGGAGGCTGAAAAAAGAGAGTCAATCCAGACGATAGTTCGGAGCTTCCTTGGTGATGCTCACGTTGTGAACATGCGACTCCGTCAGCCCGGCACCCGTGATCTGCACAAAAACAGGCTTGGTCCGCAGGGTCGGAATATCGGAGCAGCCCGTGTATCCCATCGCCGACCGGAGCCCCCCCAACATCTGGTGAATGATGCTGTGCAGCGGCCCCTTGTAGGGGACCCGACCCTCAACACCCTCGGGGACCAGCTTCTCCGCCACCACATCGTCCTGAAAATACCGATCCCGCGAGCCCTGGGCCATCGCCTCCAGCGACCCCATCCCCCGGTAGGTCTTGTAGCTCCGCCCCTGGAAGAGAAACACCTCCCCGGGGGCCTCATCGGTCCCGGCGAACATCGACCCCAGCATCACCGTCGACGCCCCGGCGGCGATGGCCTTGGCCACCTCCCCGGAAAACTTGATCCCACCATCGGCGATCACCGGAATCTCCGCCTTGTCGGCCTCGGCGGCACAGGCGAAAATGGCCGAAACCTGGGGAATGCCGACACCGGCGACGATCCGGGTCGTGCAGATCGACCCGGGACCGATCCCCACCTTGACCGCATCCGCCCCGGCAAGGATCAGATCCCGCGTCCCTTCCGCCGTCGCCACATTGCCGGCGATCACCTGACAGTTCGCGTAGCGGTCCTTGATCCAGGTCACCATCCGGAGAACCCCCTCCGAATGGCCGTGGGCGGTATCCACCACCAGCACGTCCACCTCGGCCTCCAGGAGCGCCTCCACCCGGTTCCGACTCTCGGCGCCGACGCCGATCGCGGCACCGACCCGCAACCGACCGTTTTCATCCTTGCAGGCATTGGGGTGCGTCTGCGACTTCTCGATGTCCTTGACCGTGATCAATCCCACGCAGCGGAAGGCACCATCCACCACCAGCAGCTTCTCGATCCGGTGCTTGTGCAGAAGGTGCTTGGCCTCATCCATGGCCACCCCCTCGCGGACCGTGATCAGCTTCTCCTGGGAGGTCATCAGTTCCGCAACCGGCAGACTCTGGTCGGTGGCGAAGCGCACGTCCCGATTCGTCAGGATGCCCTCCAGGTGACCGTCGGCGCGGGTCACCGGGATCCCGGAAATGTGATGCCGACGCATCAACTCGATGGCCTTGCTCAGGGAATCGTCCGGGCGGGTGGTGATGGGATCGACCAGCATACCGGTGACAAAACGCTTCACCGCCCTGACCTGCGCCGCCTGGGCCTCCGTCTTCATGTTCTTGTGGATGATCCCGATGCCCCCCTCCTGGGCCATGGCGATGGCCGTCTGACACTCGGTCACCGTATCCATCGCCGCCGAAAGCAGGGGCACATTCAGGCGAATGCCCCGGGTCAGACGGGAGGTGAGATCCACACTCTGGGGCAGAACGGACGAGCGTGCGGGAACCAGCAACACGTCGTCAAAGGTGAGAGCCTGCCCGATGATGCGCATGGTACTATCCTCGAATGCCTTCAAGACCGACACGCTCCCTCCCCATCGCGGACCCCCCAAACTCCCCCCCCGGGGGACCCCTCGCCCCCCGGAGCCTCCGCCCGAAAACCCAACCCCACCAGATAATGCTCCGGGCTGCGCCCACGACTGGCGGGCGGCTTGATGACCCGACTTCGGGCAAAACGGGCCTTCGCCTGTCCCACCAACTGATGGAAACCCGGCCCCTGAAAAAGCTTCAGGACCAGATTGCCCCCCGCGACCAGAACCTCCCCGGCAACCGCAAAAACCGACTCGGCCAGAAACTCCCCACGCATCTGATCGACCGAGCGGATCCCGCACATCTCCGGGGCCATATCCGAAAGCAGGAGATCCGCCCGCCCCGTCCCCCCCAGGGCCTCCCGAATCAAGGCCAGGCCCGCCTCCTCCAGAAAATCCCCCCTGAGGACCTCAACCCGCGCCCCTCCGGCCACCTCCAGGGGGGCCATCTCCAGAAGATCCAGCGCCACCACCCGTCCCCCGCCCCCAACCAGCCGGGCCGCCACCTGGGACCACCCCCCCGGCGCCGCCCCCAGATCGAGGACCGTCATCCCACGGGCCACGACCCCGGGCCCTCCCTGATCGGAGCGCACCACCTGCTCCTGAATCTCCAGCAGCTTGAAGGCCGCCCGCGAACGGTAGCCCGCCGCCTGGGCGGCCTGGATATAGGGATCCCGCCTCCTCTCCTCAAGCCAGCGACCGCTGGAAGGGCGCCGCTTGCTCATCCCCCGTCCCTTACCCGGGCAAGCGACACATCCCCTGGTTCAAGAATACCCGATCTCCAGAATCTCATAGCGACGAACCCCGCCCGGCGCCCGAACCTCGACGATATCCCCTTCCTCCTTGCCGATCAACGCCCGGGCCACGGGACTCACGATCGAAATCTTCCCCTTCTCGAGATCCGCCTCGTCCTCGCCGACAATCTGGTGGGTCACCCGCTCGTCCGAATCTTCCGCCACCAGGGTTACCCGCGCCCCGAAAACCACCCGCGTCGAGCGAATCCGCCGGGTATCGATCACCTCGGCCATGGCGATCTTGTTCTCCAACTCCTTGATCCGCCCCTCGTTGAAGGACTGCTGTTCCTTCGCGGCATGGTACTCGGCATTCTCCGAAAGATCCCCGTGGGCTCGGGCCTCTTCGATCGCCGCCACGATCCTCGGCCTGACCTCCGATTTCAGCCGTTTCAGCTCCGCCTTGAGCCACTCGGCTCCCTCCAAGGTCATGGGATACTTTTCCACCATCACTCTCCTCTGACAGAGCGATCAAAGCCCGCCCGTGGATTCCATCGACATCGTCCGACCAATCCTGAAGACCGTCAACCCCACCTCCACGAGGCAACAGCACAACCGCTACGACCCCAGATTGCGCCAGAACAACCCCACCGCCTCAGCCCCCCCGGACCATGTCGACCGAAAACAGACCAGCCTCACGAAAACCGCCCGGATGGATGATAATCCTGCAGCGGCTTGCCCTGGCAGATCGAACCTTCCCGCGCCGCGATCGCCTCGACCGCCGCCCGCATCCCCGCCACCGTCGTGAAATAAGGTATCCGGCTCATCAACGCCGTCCGCCGGATGACAAAAGAGTCCGCCTGCGCCTGCTTGCCCCCGGTCGTGTTGAAAACCAGCGACACGTCCCCGCTCTTCATCCGGTCGACGATGTGCGGGCGCCCCTGCCCCACCTTGCTCACCGCCTCG
>JADGCL010000068.1 GCA_015229005.1 Magnetococcales bacterium | reverse complement strand
CGTCGAGGCAACAGTGTCCGTCTGTGCGGCGGCGGTCTCTCGATCGCTTCTCGGCAGAACGACCTCAACGGTTGGCTGCGTGGCGGTGTCGGCACCGGCTGGCGCGATGTTGTCGGTAGCTGCCGGAACAGTTTCGGCGGTCGCTGACACCTGATCCGTATCGGCCACCTGAGTGGTGTCGAAGGGCATCGGAGCGGGGCGAACTGGTTCGGATATCGACCAAGACGCGGCGAGGGAGTCTGGCGTCCCGGCCCAAATGTCGGTCGATGCCAGTGCCGTTGTCGCCAACAGTTCCGGCACTGATGCCACGGACAAGGGAGCTGTCCGTGCACCGTCGATATTGGCCGTGGCGAGAACCGGCTCGACATCCGGGGAGATGGCGACAACACCACCACTGATATCGACGATCGCTGGAGCCTTGACATCCAGGCCGACCTGCATCCTGGCATTCATGTCGGCTTGGCGCACATTCTGAAGGACGGTAAGTTCATCAAATTCGGTTTGGCTTACCGTCGATCCCTCACGTCCAGCCATAGCCCCCCCCTTGCTTATTCCCCTCAATCAAACGGCATATGGTCACTTACACCCTCAACGGCAAGAGGAAAGAAGGGATCACTTGCCGTGGCGTATCCCATAGACGCATACGGCCATTTTCAAGCCATAGGACGTTGTCGGCGCATTCAATCATGGGCTGGCTGTTGGTGGCCATGAGTACGGTGGCGTCCTCTCGCACGGCATCGATAATCCGAGCGAAATCTGCCTGATCGTCCAAGGATAGCCCGACTTCCGGCTCGTCCAGCACCATCAGGCGCGACTTGCGAAGGAACACCCGCGCCAAGCCTAGGCGCCTGCGCAACGCCAACGGCAACTGGGCGACATTGTGATCACCAATTTTGGTCTCAAAGCCCGCCGGCAAGGCCATGATCTGGTCGAGCACGCCGGCCAGTCGGCAGGCTTCCTCGATTTCGCGCACATCCGCAGCGGGATTGGCCAAACGGATGTTCTGGGCGATTGTGCCGAAGAAAAAATGAGTGTTTTTCGGCATATAGGCGATTTGACGCCGTAGCTGCACCGGGTCAAACTGTCGCAGGTTGATGTTATCGATGAGGATACGTCCTGCTTGTGGCGTGTACAGCCCGAGAGCCAGCTTGAGCACGGTAGACTTGCCAGCGCCGTCGTGGCCGATGATGGCGGTCATCTCGTTGGTGTTCGTGGTGAAGCTGATGCCGACCAGGGCAGGCGGTGCGTCCGGGGCGTAGCGAATGGAGACGTTGCTAAACAACACGTTGCCGCGCATGTGGGAAGATGCTCCCGCCAATGTCTCGTCGCGACTTTCGAGCCGCATATTCATCAGACGATCAACCTGTTCCACGCTGCGGAGAATCCGTCCGACCTGAGTGAACACACTAAGCCCCGTGCCCAGCGGCGTCAGGATACGCCACACCAGGGCCATCGCAGCCATCAACGTTCCGGGGGTCATTTCACCGGTGAACACTTTCTGGACGCCGACAGCCATAGTGGCTACGGCTGACGCCACCACCAGTCCATTGGAAAACGCATTAACCAGAGCGTTAACCGAAGCGACCTCGTATCCGGCCACCGCCGCCTCCGCCGACAAGGTTCGGTGGCGCTGGGTCCACAGCCGAGCGGCGCTGGCCAGCTTGATGGCCCGCAGAGAGGACAGCATCTCAATGATGAACGACTGACGTTCGGAGCCAGTCTGGGCGGCGGCGGCGTTAGTACGCTGGATCACTGGGCGCGTAGCCAAGACGAAGATGACGAATAGAGCGATACCCACCAGGGGCACGTAGGCGAGCGATCCGCCGATGACGATCAGGGCCAACAGCAGCAGAATGATGAATGGCAGGTCGAACAGAATGGTCACAGCCGCACCAGCGAAAAACTCGCGGATGTTTTCGAAGTCGCGCACGCGGGATACCTGGGCACCCAGATTAGTGGTTTCAGTTAAGGATGGCGGCAGGTAGAGCAGGCGCCGCAGAACCTCGTTGCCGACCAGGTTTCCAAGCCGCACGCTGACGTACTGGAAAAGGTAGGAGCGCAGCATCCGAAAGCCGGCATCAGCAAGTACGAACAGCGCCATGCCGGTGCCAACCCACAGCAGGGTTTCCATCGACCGAGAAGACAGAACATTGTCATAGATCAGCGTCACCATCAGGGGGGACAGCATGGCCAGTCCGCTCAGGATCAGGCTCAGAACGAATGCTTGCAGAAAGATGCTCCGAAAGCGCTCGAGCACCTTGCGGAACCACTCGGCCTGCGGCAGCAGAAATGACGAGGCGTTGCCGCGCATGACGGTGAAGAACACCACCCGGCCCATTACCGGCCGCGCCGGCACCTGGGTGTAGATGCCCTCGCGCCCGTCATAGACCAGAAGGTCGTTACCCAGCGCGCCGATCAGTACCTGGGTTCCGCCGTCTTCAGGAATGAACAGGCACGGCATTTGACGCGGATCAATGTCGGTCATGCGTCCGAGCACCTCGCGGCCCTCGTACTTCAGATTGGCCATGGTGTTGATCAGCTCGATCAGTTCAGTCTGCTGTGGAAAATGAGGGAGCGCCTCGGCCAGACGGGTACGGTCGCCGCGCCAGCCCAGTGCATCAAGCAGGGGCACGATGCAGCGGGCGAACTCACTGTAGGTGGCCTTGGCGTCATCCTGGTGCCGGCCATCGACATTGTCGGTCGCAACAGCCAGAGCGGTCATGATGTTAGCTCCTGGCAACCAAAGGCGTCGTAATCGAACTGATTGATGTGATTGGCCCACCATTCCAGCAGGCGTTTTCTTATGTTTTCGCTCAGGGACAGACGGTCGAACAGAATGTCTCCGCGGAAGTTTTCTACCATGACCAGGAAATGGGCGTGTGAGTCCATGTGCAATTTGCCCAGCGGTGCACCGCTGTCGGCCAAAATCGCTTCCTCGTACTTGAAATGACTCCGAGCGAAGGCAAGGATTTCATCGAACAGGGCGACGGCTTCTTCCTTGGAGGCCTCCTGGTGCAGCATCTCCTTCATGCGGATAATCAGGTTGCTGATGCTGCGGTGGTCGGCATCAATCTGATCAATGCCGGTCGCGCGGATAAAGGGGGCATAGTCCTCCCAGCTATCCGCCGACAAGAACACCGTTGCCGCCAGGGCAGAGGGGGCGAAGCTGACAGCATCGACGTCATTGATGTGATTGATCCACCACGAGAGGATAAATTGTCTAATGCCAGCAACGGAAAGGCGCTCTCCGGCTTGAACCTGATCAATGTAAGACACCAGAATGGCACGAAACTTCCGATGCTGTTCGCGCTGGATATCGAGACCCGGAAGGCCATGGTATTCGATCAGCGTCTCCTCACCGCAGAAGTGCTCGTCAGCGTAATCGTGCAGAGCCCGCAACACGTCAATTCGCGTTACCACGTCTCCGGCTTTCATCATGTCGAGCACCATCCCGGTCATAACGCGATGCTCGCCGTCGATGGTGTCGATGCGCATGCGGCGAATGATCTCTGAGACATCATCCCACGTTACCGCCCTACCCAGTACAGCATTAGTCCAGTTGTTTCGACAAAATGTGTCAAAATCGATCCCATTGATATGGTTCACCCACCACTCAAGTATCCATTGTTTCAGGTTAAATGAAGCTGTCAACTTTCCATTCCTGAAATCATCGACATGAGAGTTCATGATGGATATAAACTTCTCGTGCTGATTCTTCTGCTTTTCCCTGTTTGGGAGTCCATAAAGATCAATGATCCTTTCCTCGCGTTGAAAATGGTGTATCGAATAGGCCAGCATATGATCGAGGGTGCGACGCTCGCGCTCAATGTCTTCGATGCCTATGCGCCGGTTGGCGCAATGATCGACGATGTCTGCCAAACCAAGGGATATCTCGGCTAGACGCCGGTGGTCGGCGTCGATGTTCTCAATGCCGGTGGCGCGGATTAGGCTGGCGATGTCCTCCCACTTGCGCGCGGTGTGCAGCGCCCAACGATACCAGTTCTGTTCGCGCAGGCTGGGCGCGGCGCGGCCCCCAGCGGCTTCCTGCGCCGGGACCGGCGGTTTGGGCGATGTCCGGACCAGACTGTTGTCAGCCATCGGCGTCCCCTTCGTCTCGGCTGGTCTCAACCCGGTGCAGTCTGCCGCCAGCCATGACGTAAACCTCGTCGGCCAGTTCCAGCCATCGTGGCTGGCTGGCGACCAGAACAATAGTACAGCGCCCTTTCAGCTTACTGAGTAACCAGAGAAAAACCTCCTCGCTCTCGTGGTCCATCGACGAGGACGTCTTGTCGAACAGCAGCACGCGCGGTCGGGTGACCAGGGAGCGGGCGATGCAGATGCGCTGTACCAGGCCGGAGGGAAGGAAATTACTCGCCTGGTTGTCCACCATGGTCTCATAACCCAGCGGCAACAGGCCGACCGGTTCATCCAGACCAAGCATCGCCGCGGCGGCCAAAGCTGCGCCGTGCATGGTAGGGTCGAACATGGCTATATTGTCGAGGATGGTGCCCTTAAACAGCGTCCCGCTGGGTGCGACGTAATCGATCCGCCCGCGCAGGTCTGTATGGTCCCACTCGGCGATATCGTAGTCGTCGATCAACACTCGCCCGCTTTGGGGTTTGAGCCGGCCCATGATCAGATGGAGCAGCGTCGTCGTACCACAGGCTCCCGCTCCGGTGATGGCCACCACGCTTTCGGGTGGAATGCGTAGCGACACGGCGTCGACAACGGGGGGAAGCTCTGGCCGATAGCGGAAGACCACGTCGCGCAGTTCGACCGCGCCCTGGATATCAATCGGAAACGCGGGCCTGTCCGGGCTTCCATCCGGATCGAGTCCGGCAATATCGGCGAGACGACGCCGGGCCAGGGTGGCGTCGGAGAAGCGGAACCACAAGCCGATGGCCGATTGAACCGGCTGCAGGGCCCTTCCGGCCAGCATAACGCAGGCCGACATGCCGCCAACGGTCAGGTCGCCGTGGATGACCTCGACCGTCCCCAGAAGCATCATGCCGAACATGGTGATCTGCGACAGTGTCATACCAGCGTTGACTGGAATCGTCCCCCAGAATCCAACCGACATGTTGGCCTCGGCGGCGGCACCCTGCAAACGCTCGTAGCGGCGCAGCATCTGCTCCTCCATGGTCTGCGCCTTGACCAGATGGATGCCCGCCAGGGTCTCGATGATGAAGTTGTAACGCCGGTCGTTAATGGTGTGCTCGCCGTCGCGGGCGGCACGGAAACGCGTACGGGCGTAGGCGATAACGACGACGAACAGACCAGCGATCACTAGCGGAAACAGCGCCATGTGGCCACCGACATAGGCGATGGCACCGAAATAAAGCGCAGCGAACGGCAGATCAAGAGCGGAAAGAAACAACTGTCCGATATAAAATCCCTTAAGCGTGCCCACCGTTCCCAGTCGGTCGAGATGAACGCCGATACCATGGGACTCGAAAACCTCAATGCGGCAGTTGAGGATTCGGTCGACAGCCTCGCTGCCAACCAAATGTTCGAATCTGGCACCCATCCAGCCGCCCATCACACCACGCGCCCAACGCACGACGGTATCAATAAGAATGGCTACCGCGCAGCCCGCCACCAGCCAAACCAGGGTGGCCCCGGACTGGTTAGGAATGATGCGGTCATAGACCTGCATTAAAACGATGGGAACAGCCAGAGCAGCCAAGTTGATCGCAGCCGTGGCGAAAATCATGTCAACCGCATTCCGGGCCACCCCGGGAACGACCAGAACGCCCTCCCACCATTTACCGTTCAGCCGATCCAGAACCATTTCGCCCTACGCCAATGCATCAAGGGTAGATTAAATCAACATATCCCAGTAAAATCTAGCGGGGAAATCAAGGAAAAAGGACATAGACGACATGCTCAAGCCGTTTTCTGCGCGGCACCTTACCAAATCCATCCTTCTTGAGGAAAGCGGCAACCCGGTGTTGACTCGCCTGGTTGCGATATTTGGACTGTCAATTATTCTACTTTTCGTTGTATGGGCAAACTTTGCCCGTATCGATGAGGTGGCGGTGGCGCTGGGCAAGGTGGTGCCGCTGGGCCACGTACAGGTGGTTCAGCATTTGGCTGGTGGGACCATCGCCGAGATTCTGGTCAAGGATGGTGACCGAGTCGATGAGGGGCAGACGCTTTTGCGCCTTGATACATTCGTAAATCGCTCTGAACTTGCCGAAACCGAAACCAGGCGGCGAGCGCTGGTAGCACAACTGGAACGGCTGCGAGCCTTTCTGGACGGTCGCGAGATGCTTACGGCGGTCGATCAACTTTCCGCCAACGAGGGACGCATTCTTGCCGAGGCCATCGCCAGTCGGGACCGGGACCGCGCTCTCTATGAAGAACAGATCACCCAACGCCGCGAGGAACTGAAGGAATTGGCGATTAAGGAACGGACGCTGTCGCGCCAGCGCATTGCCATCGCTGAGGAAAAGGTGATGCGCGAAAAGCTGCACGAAAAAGGTTACGGATCGAAAGTCAACGCCCTGGCATTGGAGCGGCAAATGGCCGATATAGAGGGTGAGCTGGCACAGATTCCCGCTAAGCGAAATCGTATTATGGCTCAGATTGAGGAGGTTCGACGCCAAGTCGAGCGTTCGGACGGCACCGTGCGCGAAAAGGCGGTGGCGGATCTCGCCAAGGCCGAGGAGGAATTGCCGAAAACCATCGAGCAAATCAGTCGGCTGGAGGAAAAAATCCGCACCGCTGATATCCGTGCTCCCGCCGCCGGCATTGTGCATGGACTGACGGTGCACACGGTTGGAGGTGTAGTCGCACCCTCGGCGAGTATTCTCGAAATCGTGCCGGCTCGCCGGAACATGATGGCGGAAGTTCACATCCAGCCTAAGGACGTGGGACAGGTCCACCCTGGCCAAGACGTGATGGTGCGCTTTATCGCCTACGACTTTTCCCGCTACGGTGGCGTTCCGGGCCGGCTGGAAGATATTTCGGCGACCTCGTTCGACGAGGCCAACAACGTCACCTACTACAAGGGTATCGTCAGTCTGGAACGGGATCATGTTGGTGACGATGCCAGTCGCAAGGTGCTGGTTGGTATGAACGTGCAGGCCGACATTCGCGCTGGAGAGAAAACCGTGCTCGATTATCTGTTGAAACCGATTCGAGCATCGTCGCAACAGGCGCTACGGGAACGGTGAACGCTGTGGGCCATTAAAACTTTTTATGGCGCAGAAATCCTGTACTTCGATGACGAAGACTCTAGTGCATTGACTCAAACAGATAATACAACAGGCAGACGCTGTAGTTTGGCGAGGATGACATCGGCAGGCTTGGTCCAAACGAAGGGCTTTGGATTTTTGTTATGCTGGCGAATGTATCGACGGATCGCGTCCTGCAGATCGCTGACCGACTTGAAGGCCCCGCGCCGAATGCGCTGGCGGGTGATGATGGAGAAGAAATTTTCGACGGCGTTGAGCCAGGAACTGGATGTCGGGGTGAAATGAAAGACCCAACGTGGATGATCGGCCAGCCATTCCTTGACCTTTGGGTGTTTGTGGGTGGCGTAGTTGTCGGCGATGGCGTGGATGATCTTTCCCGCCGGAACGGCTCGCTCCACGGCATTGAGAAATTTGATGAATTCCTTGTGGGTATGCTTGGGCATACAGCGACCGATGACGGTGCCGTCGAGAATATTGAGGGCGGCAAACAAAGTGGTAGTGCCGTTACGCTTGTAGTCGTGGGTCATCGTACCGCACTTTCCAGGTTTCAGCGGCAGACCGGGCTGTGTGCGATCGAGTGCCTGGATTTGGCTCTTCTCGTCGATGGAGACGACGACGGCATGGGCGGGCGGGTTCATATAGAGGCCGACGATATCCTCGATCTTCTCGGCGAAGGCCGGATCATTGGACTTTTTGAAGGTGCGGATGCGGTGTGGCTGCAGCCGGCTGGCCTGCCAGATCCGCTGCACGGCGCGCAAACTGACGCCGACGGCTTTAGCGACGGCACGGCCGGTCCAGTGAGTGACTTGGCCGGGAGGCTCGGCGCAGGGCAGTGCCAGGATGCGGGCTACCGTCGCTGGTGCGAGGGGGCCCTTGCCGGGCTTGCGCGTCTTGTCGCGCAACAGGCCATCGACGCCTTCCTCGGCAAATCGCTGCTGCCAGCGCCAGACCGCTGGTCGGCTGGTGCCAGTCGTTCGGGCTATCTAAAGGACGAACAATTTCTCCGCCGACAGAAGAACAATGTTGGCCCGCTGGACGTGCTTCTGCGGACGGTTGCGATCACCGACGACGGCGGACAAACGCTCGCGGTCTTCGGCTCCGAGGAGGATGCTGACGATCTGTGCCATGCCCCCACTATCGCATGCCGCAGCATCGTTGTGAATCCTCTGTTTGCGTCAATGCACTAGGTGGGCGTGAAGGTGCGCTTTCGGAGCAGAACTCCGCATTGAGGATAATTTTGTGCGTCATTTGTTCTGGGTAAGGGAAAGGGATTTGGATCATCGGTATGCCCCCGGTTCGGTTCTGGTCAGAAAAATGAGGATTTCTGCGGCAGACAGAATTCTGAGGACGGACAGCAGGCAATCTCGAAGGTGATGGACATGGCTGAGGTGCGGCTCCGCTTCAGAAGGCTTGTCGCAGGAAAAAGATGAAGGCCTCCAGCATGGCCAGGACCACGCCGGCGACGATGGCGAGACTGACGAGGCCAAGGACGATCCCGGTTGTGATCGCCAGACCGTCATGCTCGATCAGCCCGAGGGCGATCAGCGAAACGGCCAGCGCCGGAAGCATGTTTCCAAGGGGAATAGGCAGGGCCATGACCACCGCCAGGATCAGGCAGAATGCCCCGAGGAACCGTTCGGCCGGCGGTCGGCAGATCGCGCGGTAACGCGGTCGGAGAAACCGCTCGACCCTGCCGAGCCATGGCACCACCTTGCCGACCGCGGTGCGGAAGTCAGCGCTGGCGATCGACCGCTCGGCCAGCCATGATGGGAACCACGGATGGCGGCGTCCGTGCGCAAGCTGGTATGCGGCCAGCACCAGCGGGACACCCAGGATGCCCGACAGTCCGGGGACCGGGCTGGGAATGATGTTGGGGGCGGCGAAGACCAGAAGAAGAAGACCGTAGGCACGGTCCCCCAGGACGTCAACGATGTCCCTCAGTCGCACCCGTTCTTGGCCCCACCGCTCCGCGAACTCGTGCAGGAGGCGGGAGGCAAGGATCCTACTCGGAGGCTCCGGTTCAAGTTCGTCGTCGGCAGGCACGTGATCCTCGTCGGTCATCGTCGACGGTGCCGATGATGACCGATCCGGGGCGTCTGCGAAAGAGACAGCATCCTCACTCCTCGCGGTTGCCCATCAGGTGCAGCAGCATCTGAAACAGGTTAATGAAGTTCAGATAAAGCGACAGGGCGCCCATGACCGCCAGCTTGGTGTTGGCCTCATGCCCGTAGTGCTCGGAATACTCGGCCCTAATGCGCTGGGTATCCCAGGCGGTCAGGCCGGTGAACACGATCACGCCGATCACCGAGATGGCGAACTGGAGCGCGCTGGAGGCCAGAAAGATGTTGACCAGACTGGCGATGACGATGCCGATCATGCCCATGACCATGAACGATCCCATCTTCGACAGGTCTTTTTTGGTTGTATAGCCGTATAGGCTGGTTGCGGCGAACATCGCGGCGGTGATGAAAAACACCCGGGCGACGCTGGCGCCGGTGAACACCAGGAACACCGAGGCCATCGACAGCCCCATGAGGCCGCAGAAGACCCAGAACAGCATCTGCAGCTTGCTGCTCGACAGCCGTTCGAAGCGCCACGACAGCACGAAGATGAAGACGAGCGGCGCCAGCATCACCACCCATTTCAGCGGCGTGCCGAAGATGAGCGCGGACAGTGCCGGCGTGGCGGCGACCGCCAGGGCGACCAGGCCGGTCACTCCAAGCCCGAGCGTCATGAAATTGTAGACCCGCAGCATGTGACTGCGCAGGCCCAGGTCGAAGATGGCCTGATCGGCCGCAGGCTGGGCAGCGCTCCAGCGGGGCTGGTTCTGTGCCGGGTATCTGTCGAAGATGGCCATGGGGAAACTCCGTCGGTTGTTTGGTGTCGGGGGAAGGCTCAGCGCAACCCGGTCAGCGAGACCTGGAATCCGGGTTGGTTGTTCGGATGGTTGGCGTTGGTAAAGACCGAACGGTCGTGCTTCATGACGATCACCTCGAAAAACGGCTGGAAGCGCTCGTCGTTGATGCCGAAAGCCTTCTGAAATTTGGCGATCAGCACCTGCTCTTCCGGTTCGGGCTGGCCGTCGGACAGGGCGCTGTCGATCATGTTCACCAGGATGCACATGCGCTGGGCGTCGGTGAGCAGCGGCGCCGCTTCTTCCAGGAACTTCTCGGGTGGATTGCGGCGCACGTACTTGACGGCGGCGTCGAGGAGCGCCCGGTTGTTGGCACCGACACCGATGGTGCCACCCTCGCTGGCTCCACCCAGCACGGACAGCAGGTGGCCGACTTCTTCGTTGTCCATCTCGCCGTCGGCCCCCATGCAGTAGATCAACGCGGTAGCGAACGCGAGGTGCGGCGTCATCTTGTCACCGCTGTCGCTCTTGAACATGTCGAACAGACCCATCGTGTGCACCTTATGTTTGGTGTCGGATGTCCGTGGAAGTGATCACGCCGGTCCGGGACCGTCGGATGCGGCGGTTGCATCGGCGAGGACTGGCTGTTCGCTCGCCGGGGCTTCGCCGCTGGTCTTGACCAGAGAGGCGATCACCGCCACGGCGAGAATGCCTGCGGTGACGCCAAGGGCCACCGCGATCGGAATGGCATAAACGCCAGCCAGCAAAATCTTGGTGCCGATGAACATCAGTACCGTCGCTAGGCCGTACTTCAGATAGCGCAGCCGCTGCGACAGGCCGGCCAGGGCGAAGTACATGGACCGCAGGCCCATGATGGCGAAGATATTGGACGTCACCACGATGAATGGATCCGTGGTGACGGCGAAGATCGCCGGGACGGAGTCGACCGCGAACATCACATCGGCGATTTCGACCGATATCAAGACGATGAACAGCGGGGTGACCATGCGCCGCCCCTCGACGCGGATCACGAAGCGCCCGTCGTGGGGGGTATCGCTGACCGGCAGGTGGCGGCACAGCCAGCGGATCACCGGGTGATCGGCCGGCGAGGATGGCGCCTCGTCGCGGGCCAGCAGCATCTTCGCGCCGGTCACCGCCAGGAAGACGCCGAACAGGTAAAGAATCCAGTGAAACTCTGCCACCAGGGCGCCGCCCACCGTGATCATGACGATGCGCATGACGATGGCGCCCAGCACGCCCCAGAACAGCACCCGGTGCTGATAGGCCGGCGGCACACCGAACTGGGTGAACAGCAAAAGGAAGACGAACAGGTTGTCGACACTGAGCGACAGTTCGATCAGGTAGCCGGTCAAGAACTGCAACGCCGCTTCGCTTCCCATCCACGGCACGATGGCCGCGTTGAACGCCATCGCGCAGGCCACCCACACCGCGCTCCATCCGAGCGCCTCGCGGGTCGTCACCGCATGGGCGCGGCGGTGAAACACACCGAGATCAAGGATCAGCAGGCCGCCGACCACCACGGCAAGCCCGATCAGAAGCCACGCCTGCCCATCCATCACGCCAAACCTCTCAACCACAATCGCGGAGGCGACGCCATGCCGCTCCCCCTGCCATCTATCAGCTACCGCAGGATTGCTTATCAGTCCAATAGATAAAAATTGTCATCGTGATAACTTTTCCTTATAATGTGCGGATGCCTACTCTGAAACAGCTCCAGTGCTTGGTGGCGGTGTCGGAAACGCTGCATTTCGGCCGCGCGGCGGAACGTTGCCACATCACCCAGCCGGCTTTGAGCAGCCAGATCCGCGTCCTCGAGGACACGCTGGGCGTCATGCTGGTCGAGCGGACGCGCCAACGGGTGCTGATGACGCCACTCGGACGCGACATCGCCCAGCGGGCCGGCCGTATTCTTCGCGAGGTCGCCGACCTTTCCGAGGCGGCCCGGCAGTCGTCGAAGCCCTTCAATGGGATGCTTCGCCTAGGGGTCTTGCCGACGCTCGGGCCCTATCTGTTGCCGCACATCCTGCCAGGCCTGCGCCGCCAATATGGCGACCTGAAACTGTATCTGCGGGAGGAACCCGCCGGTCGATTGCGGGCCGACCTTGAACGCGGCGACATTGATGCCATGCTGATGTCGCTGTCCACCGCGACCGGTGCCAACGAACGCCCACTCTTCCGCGAGCCGATGTGGGCCGCGCTGCCGCTCGACCACGTCCTGGTGAACAAGCCGGTGCTCAGCCCGGCGGATCTGGCGGGTGAACAACTTCTCCTTCTTGAGGAGGGCCATTGTCTGCGTGATCAGGTCATGGCGCTCTGTGTGCGCGTTGGGGCGTCCGAGCACGCCAACTTCCGCGCCACCAGTCTCGATTCGCTGCGGCAGATGGTGGCAAGCGGTCTGGGGATGACTCTGCTGCCGGCCCTGTACGTGACGGCCGAGGCCCTCGACGATCCGCAGATCGCCATGCGCCCATTTGCCCCGCCTCCCGAGCGCGAGATTTGCATGGCGTGGCGGTCAAGCAGCGCCCACGCTGACGAGTTAAGTCGCATTGCCGCCATCATCTGTGCGAATCTGCCGACAGCCGTCGTCGCCGACACCGACCTTTCCGGAAACAGGACATGACCCACGGGCAGCTTGCTGATCGCCGTTGTCTCTCATCAAAACCCCCTAAGCCTCAAAAAGCCTGGATTTCCGCAGATGAAGTTCCGTCCAGTACCAACGCCTGCGAACCGCGCAACGCTCCGCCGAAAGAGCTGCATCCGGGCTTTGGCTCCATTCCGTGTCCGTCGCATCGCTTGCATGACGCCGCCCCTTTCGCTCATACTTGGGGCGAGTGATTTCGGTCCACATCTTGTACCTCCTCATTTGCTTCGACACAAACGAGAGAACCACAACGGATTAAAATCACTCAACTACTTTTGGGTCGGCCTCTAAAGTTTCGTTAAAAGCGCATCGTTAAGACCGAACAGACAGACCGACGCAATCAAGGACCAAACCCGCCATGGATTACGCCGCCGTCATCAACGCCTTGCCGCCGCTGCCGCTGTCGATCGCCGTGGCGTTCGGGTTCGGATTTCTGGCGCGCCAGGTTAGTCTGCCGCCGATGGTGGGCTTCGTCGCGGCCGGCTTTGCGCTCAACCTGGCCGGGGTTCCGATAGATCCGGCGATCCAACCCGTGGCCGATTACGGCGTCACGCTTCTGCTATTCGTCATCGGCCTGAAACTGCAGATCAAGACTCTGGCGCGCCCTGAAATCTGGGGCGGCGCGCTGATCCACACGACAATCACCATTGTTTTGTTCTCGGCACTGTTCGTCGCGCTCGGCGCCGGCGGTATTCTGCTGTTTACCGACATAGACTGGCAGACCGCCGCGCTCGTCGCCTTCGCGTTGTCGTTCTCGTCGACGGTGTTCGCCGTCAAGGTTCTGGAGGAAAAGGGCGAAATGCCCTCGCTGCACGGGCGCACGGCCGTCGGCATCCTGGTTATCCAAGACGTGTTCGCGGTGATCTTCTTGACCGTGTCGCTGGGAAAGATCCCCTCGATCTGGGCGCTGGCTCTGTTCGGCCTGATTTTCCTGCGCCCTGTACTGGGCTATCTGTTCGACCGTGTCGGCCACGGCGAGCTACTGCCCATGTTTGGCCTGTTCGCTGCCGTGGTGCTCGGCGCCAGCCTGTTCTCGCTGGTCGGCATGAAGGCGGACCTAGGCGCGTTGATCCTGGGCATGCTGATGGCCACGCACCCGCGCTCCAGCGAGATCGCGAAGGCCCTGTTCGCCTTCAAGGAGGTGTTCCTGGTCGGGTTTTTCCTGACCATCGGATTTTCCAGAACACCGACATTCGACCATTTGTTGGTCGCGGTCCTCTTGTTGCCGCTGCTGCTGATCAAGTGGGGGCTGTTCCTGGTTCTGCTGACGCGCTTTCGCCTGCGCGCGCGCTCGTCGACCCTGGCGTCCTCTATCCTCGGCACCTATTCGGAGTTCGGACTGATCGTCGGCGCGGTGGGGGTGAGTGCGGGCATACTTTCGACTGACTGGCTGACGGCCATCGCCATCGCGGTAGCCCTGTCGTTTATTTTTGCGGCGCCGATCAACATTTCGTCGCACGCCATCTATTCGTGGGTGAACCATTTTCTCATGCACATGGAGACGGAAAAGCGTCATCCGGATGACGAACCGCTCGACATCGGCAACGCCGAGATCGTCGTGTTCGGCATGGGTCGCATCGGCACCGGCGCTTACGATCATTTCCGCGATCAGTACGGCGACGTCGTAATCGGCATAGAGAGCGCGGTGGACAAGGTCGCCGAACACGGGACGTCCGGGCGCAACGTCATCCATGGCGACGCAACGGACTCGGACTTCTGGGAGCGGCTCGCGGGAGAGCCCAGCAAATGCAAGGTGGTGATGCTGGCCATGCCGGAATACCAAGCCAATACATATGCGCTGGAGCGCATCCGCGCCGGGGGCTTCCAGGGTTTTGTCGCCGCGCTGGCCAAGTTCCAAGACGAGGTCGACCAGCTTGAGGCAGCGGGTGCCAACGTCGCCTTCAACATGTACGGCGAGGCGGGGGCCGGCTTCGCCATCCAAGTGAACCGCAAAGTTTACCCCATGATGAAGGGGGAACAGAGAGCCAGGGAGCGTGGCTGAGACCCGATGCCTGTCCCTCCTCATGTATGGACGGCCTGTGCCTTGTCAAAATACTGTCTGCCGCAGAAACGCTCGTTTTTTCCATGGAATCAGATGTACCATGATGAGACGCGGAACGATATTTTAAGCTTGGATTGAACCTTTCTATGGCTGTAGACGACTGGAGTGGACGCCTATTGGATGCTCGCGAACTGGCCGACGTATTCGATGCTCCCACGACGCACTGATCGTCAATGTTTCGCATCGTCCCCTTCGGCAACCAATCTGGGGGCGATCACGAACGGAGAAAATCCGTATCCCCGCTGGCAGGGGGACGGGACGGATGCTGAAACTGGACCCCTTTGATTTGGCCATCAAATTTCTGCTCAAATTCCTTGATCGCCTACCGAAGCAACCTTCGAACTTTTCGCAGAGAGTGTTTTTGTTGCCCTTCCGAAAAACGGAGAATTGTTTCGCACCTCGTAGCATTCCCTCCGCCAGTAATACTGCAAGTAAACAATCGCAGTTCTAAAGTTTCGCATCTTCACACCGCCTCATCACAAAATATCCGCTAACATATCAAAGGCTTAGCGTGGTGCGAATTCTCGGTCACAGCTCCTGTCCTGTGACCTTGTGCTCCCCAGTTTCACCCATACCCCCTCTCTCTGGGCCGTTTTTCTCTTAAACCCTGTGACCTTGTCCCAAAAGGTACGGAATTCGGTACCTTGATATTGTCTTTGTATTTCAAAGGGTTGCCGGATTTTAGGCCATTAACCATTTGTTAATTTTCCTGACACTGCCGGTGGTAGGAGAAAGGGACTGGTGCGAATCGCTTGGTGACGGTCACAGGGTGGATAAATCGGCTGATTTCAGCCGTTTTTCCGATGACATAGGGGCTGTCACCGACGTTTCTCCGCGCAATGAACCGGATCAGCGAAGAAGACGCCCAGGAATCGCAACATCGACGTTGACGTTGACCTTGACCTTGACCTTGACCTTGACCTTGACCTTGACCTTGACCTTGACCTCCCCCCTGGCTGCGACTATCCGTTGAAGCTCCTGCTGCCACTCTGGAGTCCAAGATGAACAAAGCCGATATCGTCGCCGTCGTTGCTTCCGCCTCCGACCTCACCAAGGCCAACGCCGACAAGGTTGTGGACGGCGTGTTCGATGCCATCACCGCCGCCCTGAAGGCCGGTGACGAGGTCCGCTTGGTCGGCTTTGGCACGTTCAGCGTCTCGGATCGCCCCGCCAAGGAAGGCCGCAACCCGCGTACCGGCGAGAAAATCCAGATCGCGGCGTCGAAGCAGCCTAAATTTTCTGCTGGGAAGGGCTTGAAGGATTCCGTGAACGGTTGATGGGAGAACGGCTATGGCCGATGCGAAGGACGATCTGATCTCGGCGGGCAACATCGCCAAGGAGCTTGGCGTCTCCGATGGCAAGGTGAAGAAAGCCATCAAGGAACTGGGCCTGGAACCGGCAGCGAAGCGTGGCGTGTGCTGCTTCTACGGCCGGGACGCGGTCGACAAAATCAAGGGATCTCTGGGTTAGGCTTTCTGCCCGGCTTCCTTCATGGCCGGGAACCCGAACGCCTCCCTCTGCCTGTCCCACTCGGCGGGGAAGTCCACCATCAGCGTGGCCAGTTCCAGCCCTTTCGGCTGACGGCCCTTGAGGATCGCCTCGACGATATCGGGAGCCAGCAGGGTCAGACGGAGAATGCGGGTCACGTAGGAATGATTGATGTTTTCCGCCTCCGCCAGGGCCTTGATCGAAGCATGGCGGTTTGACTCCAGGAGCCTGCTCCAGCGGCGGGCGCGGGCCAGCGCCTTGAGCAGGGTCTCGTCGGCACGAGCGGCCTGCAACGGCGCGGGGGAACCGTCCGGCATGAGGATCAGCTTGCGTCCGCCGCGCCGCTTCAGCGCGAAGGGGACGTGGACGGTGAGAATCCCGGTGGCGGGATCGTAGCTCTCTTGCCGGTTCATGCGCTTTTCCTCCTCAGTGGCGCGGGGGTGACGGCGATTTCGGCGATAACGGTCTTGATCCCGGCGGCATGCAGGCGGAGCTGAGCTCCCTCAGGGCTCACGTCCACCTGCTCGACCAGAAGACGGATCAGGCGGGTCTGTTCGGTCGGGAACAGTTCGGTCCACACCTCGTCCAGGCGATCGAGGGACAGGGCGAGGGTGGCGGCCGGGACGTCGGATTCGCGCAGAACCCGCGCCCGGACCTCGGGAGCTTTCAGCAGGCGGCGCATCTGGCCGACCACCATCTCCTCGATCTCACCGGCGGCGACGGCGCGCACCGGGCAGGTGTCGTGGCCGTTCTTGCTGGCCTTGGAGCAGAGATAATAGCGATACACCCTGCCGCGCCGCCGAGTGTGGGTGGGCGTCATGGCACCGCCGCAGTGGGCGCAACGCAGGAGTCCCCGGAGCGGTGCCTGGCTCTGGGAGGAATGGACGCGGTGGGCGTGGCGGTTGTTGTCGGCCAGAATGCCGTGCGCGGCGGCCCACAGGTCCGGATCGATGATGGCGGCGTGTTCGCCGGGATAGGAGGTGCCTTTGTGAACCGCCTCGCCCAGATAGACCCGGTTATGGACGATTTTGTAGAAGGCTCCCTTGTCAAACGGCTTGCTGGAACTTCTCCGCATCGAGCGACGCGAAGATGTCTCCCAGCGTGTCATGTGGCGGCGTGCCATCCAGAAATGGGCGGAAACGGCGCAGCAGATCGAGCTTCTTCTGACCGAAGCGGGCGATGTCCGTGAACGCCTCCGCGCCAGCAAGCACCGCCAGCAGGCTCAACAACAACACCTCATCAAGGGGATACACCACCTTCGCGGCTTGCCGCGCGTCCGGAAGTGATTGAAAATGCTCCAGAAACGCGACC
>JADGCL010000067.1 GCA_015229005.1 Magnetococcales bacterium | reverse complement strand
GGCCCCCGGACGCCCCCCCCCCATCCAAGCCATCCGTCCTCTCCGCTGCCGTTCGGTCCATGAAGTTGCACTCCGTCTGTGCTGCGAACCTTGACGACAAGGGTTCGACTTGGCTAAATTGCAAGGTCCCGAGCGGGCCGAAATGCAGGCCGGTTGTGGGCCGGAATCGGGCCGGGTGCCGATCGGGCGCCGTTTCCGGTCGCGGCCCGAATGCAGACCGGGTGCCGGCTCCGGTTGCGAGCCCGCGGGCCGGGATTATGAGCCGGAACACGCCGTAACGGCAACCTTCAGGCAAGACGATCAACTCAGGCGGTCGACGCGAACGCCCTAACCAGGAGAGCCAGCCCAGTGGCCAACATCAAGTCCGCCCTGAAGCGGGTCAGGCAGACAGTCAAGCGGACGGCCCGCAACAAGGACGCCAAGTCCCGGATGCGTACCTTCTCGAAGAAAGTGTTGCAGGCCGTCGAGTCGGGCGACATCAATGCCGCCCAGGCAGCCCTGCGGGAGGCCGTCTCGGTCGTCGCCGTCAGCGCCCGCAAAGGCGTCATTCACTCGAACCAGGCGGCCCGGCGCATGCGCCGGCTCAACGCGCGCGTCAAACAGCTCGCGACCGCCTCCGCTCCCTCCTGAAGTGGAGCGGATGGGGTCCTGACCCCGTCCGCCACGGGTTTGCCTGGCACGAATGGATCTCACGGAACTCCCCATCCCCGAAGCCGTGATGGCCGGAATCCGCGCTTGCGGCTTCACGTCCAGCACCCCCATCCAGGAAATGACCCTGCCGCTCACCCTGGCGGGGCGTGACGTCGCCGGTCAGGCCCAGACCGGGACCGGCAAGACGGCGGCCTATCTCATCGGCTGCTTCTCGCGGCTGATCACCCACCCCTTGCCGGCCCATCGGGATCGCCCCGAGAGCCCGGGCAAGAGCTATCCCCGCATGCTCGTCATCGCCCCGACCCGGGAGCTCGCCGTCCAGATCGAACGCGATGCCCTCGCCCTCGGCGCCCATACCGGCTTCAAGATCGTCGCCGTCTACGGCGGCGTCGACTACGAACGCCAGCAACAGCTCCTCGCCGCCGGTGACGCCACCATCCTCATCGGCACCCCCGGTCGCCTGATCGATTATCTCAAGCAGAAGATCTACAGCTGCTCCCGCGTCGAGGCCCTCGTCATCGACGAGGCCGACCGCATGTTCGACATGGGCTTCATCGCCGATCTCCGCTTCATCCTCCGGCGACTCCCCCCCGCCGAGGAGCGCATCTCCATGCTCTTCTCCGCGACCCTCTCCTATCGCGCCCAGGAGATGTCCTACGAGTTCATGGACAACCCCCTGGTGATCTCCGCCACCCCCGATACCCGCACCGCCGAGAGCGTCGTCCAGCAGCTCTTCCATGTGGAGGGCAAGCAGAAGATCAGCCTCCTCGTCGGGATCCTCCGGCGCGACCTCGCCGAAGAGGGCGATGCCCCGGGCGGGCGGGTGATGATCTTTGTCAATACCAAACGCATGGGGGAAAAGCTCGAACGCTGGCTGGAGAAGAACGGCATCTCGGCAGGCTATCTCTCCGGCGATGTCCCCCAGGCCAAGCGTCTCAAGGTGTTGCAGCGCTTCCAGGAAGGGAAGATGCCGGTCCTCATCGCCACCGATGTCGCCGGTCGGGGGCTGCATATCCAGGGGGTCACCCATGTGATCAACTTCGATATGCCCGACAATCCCGAAGATTACATCCATCGCATCGGTCGCACCGCCCGCGCCGGCGCCTCCGGCGACGCCATCTCCCTGGTCGACGAGGAGGGCGCCTACAACCTGGAGGCCATCGAAAAGGCCGCCGGTATGAAAATCCCGGTCTCCTGGCCCGAGGAGTCCCTCTTCGCCGAGTTGATGGCGCCGCCCTACCAGCCCCCCAGCGAACGGTTGTCCTATCGTCCCGGTCGCGGCGGCGAGGGGGGGCGTTCCGGCAGAGGCGGTCGTTCCGGCAGCGGCGGCCCCCCCGGCAGGGGTGGCCGTTCGGGGAGCGGTGAGCGCTCGGGCAATCGCAGGTCCGCCGCCGGCAGTCAGGATCCCGGGGGGGAGGGCGCCCGCTCCCGGGCGGAATCCGACTCCACAGGCCCCCGCCAGGGCCGAACCCCGGGGGCGAGGCAGCCTTCCCCCGAGGGGTCGCCGTCGCCGGGGGAGGGTGATGTTGCCGTCGGGATGGCCGGCTCCGGAGAAGATGCCGCCACCTCGGGAGAGGGTCTCGGCGGCCCGGGCGATGGTCCCGAGAAGAGTCGCGGGCGGAAGCCCCGGCGGCGTTCTTCCAGCCGCCGGCGGACCGGTGCTGCCGCTGCCGGTGATGGGGGAGACGGCGCGGTCGTCGCCCCGGGCGGCGACGCCGGCGGCGATGGTCCTGCGGCAGAAACCTCTCCTGGCCCGGATGCGGCCCCCGGCGAGGGTGGCGGCGAACAGCCCCGCCGTCGCGCCGCCAGCCGGCGGCGCCGGCGGAAGGGCAGTGCCTCCGCCCGGCCCGCGGGAGCGGCGGATCCCTCGTCCGGATCTTCCCCCCCGGCACCCCCTTCTTCAAACGATTGATCGGAGCGAACGATGAGTGATCCCAACGGCAGCCCGACGCCTCCTCCCCCCGCCGAGGCCCCTGTGTTGCACGTCGAGCGGCTCTATCTCAAGGATCTCTCCTTCGAGAGCCCGCGGGCGCCGGGGGTTTTTCAGGAGCCGGGCGAGCCCAAGGTGGAGCTGAGCCTCAACACCGCCTCCGAACGTCGCGGCGAAGAGCATTTCGAGGTGACGATCCGCATCGAGGCCAAGGTGACGAACGGCAGCGAGGTCTACTTCCTGGTGGATGTCACCTATGCGGGGCTCTTCCTTCTGCGCAACATCCCGCAGCCGCATCTGGGGATGGCGCTCGGGATCGAGTGTCCGCACATCCTCTTTCCCTACGTCCGCCAGATCATCTCGCAGGTGGTCCAGGACGGCGGCTTCAAACCGATGGTCCTCGATCCCATCAATTTCGCGGCCATGTTCCACCAGGCCCAGAGCCAGCGCCAGGCCGAGGTGGCCGCTGCCAGCGCCGAGGCGGAACGACACGTCAAACAATAGGCTCCCCCCACCGGGAGAGGTGTTTGCCTTCCTGTGAATCGACGCACCACCACCACGGCGGCGGGCATCGTCATTCGCGGCGCCCGCGAACACAACCTGAAGTCCATCGACGCGGACATCCCGCGGCATGCGCTGACGGTCATCACCGGGGTCTCGGGCTCGGGCAAGTCTTCGCTTGCCTTCGATACCCTGGCGGCCGAGGGGCAGCGGCGTTATGTCGAGTCGCTCTCGGCCTACGCCCGCCAGTTCCTGAGTCTGCAGAGCAAGCCGGATGTCGACTCCATCACCGGCCTCTCCCCTTCGATCGCCATCGAGCAGAAAAGTACCAGCCGCAACCCGCGGTCGACGGTCGGCACCGTCACCGAGATCCATGATTACCTGCGCCTGCTCTACGCCCGGGTCGGTCGGCCCTTCTGCCACGGCTGCGGTCAGCCCATCGAGAGTCAGACCGTAAGCCAGATGGTCGATGCCCTGATGGCCCTGCCGGAGAAGAGCCGTCTGCATCTTTTGGCGCCGCTCGTGATCGGTCGCAAGGGGGAGTATCGCAAGGAGCTGGAAGGGTTGCGGCAGAAGGGTTTCACCCGGGTCACGGTCGATGGCGTCATTCACGACCTCGGCGAGATGCCGGCGCTCGACCGCAAGGTGAAGCACACGATCGCGGTGGTGGTGGACCGGCTGGTCATCAAGGGGGGGATCGAGCTGCGCCTCGCCGACTCCCTGGAGACCAGCCTCTCCCTGAGCGGTGGGGTGGTCCGGGTGGAACTCCTGGGACCTCCGGCCCGGGAGCTTTTCTTCTCCGCCCGCCACGCCTGCGTCCACTGCAACATCTCCTATCCCGAGCTGGAACCGCGCCTGTTTTCCTTCAACAACCCGGTCGGCGCCTGTCCACGCTGCGACGGTCTGGGGACCCAGGATTATTTCGATCCGGAACGGATCGTCCCCAATCCGGACCTCTCCATCCGTCAGGGGGCGGTGGCCCCCTGGTCCTCCCCCGGCGGCAGCATGGGACGGGAGATGCTCTACACGGTGGCCGAGCATTTCGGCATCGACATCCACACCCCCTGGGGCAACCTGCCGGAGCGGGACCGGGGGATCCTCCTGGCGGGCTCCGGGGAGGAGAAGATCCGCTTCCAGTTTCGCGGTTTCAAACGGCGGATGACCTCGCTGCGACCATGGGAGGGGATCCTCGCACATCTGGAAAAGCGCTTCCTGGAGACCGATTCGGACGAGGTCCGTGAAGATCTGGCGCAATATCGGTCTTCTTCGCCCTGTCCGCAGTGCGCCGGCAGGCGTCTGCGCACCGAGGCGCTGCATGTGCGCGTGGGGGGGCTCGACATCGCTGCCCTGACGGCGCTGACCCTCCAGGAAAATCAGACCTTCTTCGCGGAGCTGGAGCTGACCCCCAAGGAGCGGACCATCGCCGCCCGGATCCTCAAGGAGGTGACCGACCGGCTCGGCTTCCTGGTGGCGGTGGGGCTCGATTATCTGACCCTCGACCGGACGGCGGCGACCCTCTCGGGTGGGGAGAGTCAGCGGATTCGCCTGGCCAATCAGATCGGTTCCGGTCTGACCGGGGTGCTGTACATCCTCGACGAGCCGAGCATCGGCCTGCACCAGCGGGACAACCGGCGCCTCCTCGATACCTTGATCCATCTGCGGGATCTGGGCAACACCGTGGTGGTGGTGGAACACGACGAGGAGGCGATTCGCACCGCCGATCACGTCATCGACATGGGCCCCGGGGCGGGGGAGCATGGCGGTCGGGTGGTGGCGAGCGGCACCCCCGAGGAGGTGGCGGCGCACCCGGAGTCGTTGACCGGGCATTATCTTTCGGGCTCGCTCGCGATCCGCCCTCCGGAGCGCTATCGCCAACCCGATCCGGATCGCGTCATCCGCCTTGTCGGGGTCACCACCCACAACCTCGTCGGCCTCGACGCCGAGATCCCCCTGGGGCTCTTCACCTGCGTGACCGGGGTCTCTGGGTCGGGCAAATCGAGCCTCATCCTCGATACCCTCTACCCGGCTTTGGCGCAGCGGCTGCACAACGCTCGTCTTGGGGGAGGCCGTTTCGCGGGCATCTCTGGCTTGGAACACCTCGACAAGGTGATCCACATCGACCAGTCACCCATCGGGCGGACGCCGCGGTCGAACCCGGCCACCTATACCGGTCTCTTCACCCCCATTCGCGACCACTTCGCCGAGGTCCCCGAGGCGCGGACGCGGGGGTATCAGGCGGGGCGGTTCAGTTTCAACGTCAAGGGGGGGCGCTGCGAGGCGTGTGCCGGCGAGGGGTTGATCAAGATCGAGATGCACTTTCTGCCGGATCTCTTCGTCGAGTGCGACGTCTGCCACGGTGCCCGTTACAACCGGGAGACCCTGCAGATCCGTTACAAGGAGAAGAACATCGCCGAGGTGTTGGCGCTCACGGTCGACGAGGCCCTGCCGTTCTTTGCGGCGGTACCTGCGATCCGCGGCAAGCTGGAGACCCTGATCGACGTGGGGCTGGGCTATGTCCGCCTGGGGCAGGCGGCGACGACCCTCTCCGGGGGGGAGGCGCAGCGGGTCAAGATCGCCCGGGAGCTGTCGAAGCGGGCCACGGGACGGACCCTCTACATCCTCGACGAGCCGACGACGGGGTTGCACTTCGAGGACATCCGCCATCTTCTGGTGGTCCTCCAGCGTCTGGTGGAGGCGGGCAACACGGTGGTGGTGATCGAGCATAATCTGGATGTCATCAAGTCGGCCGACTGGCTGATCGACCTGGGTCCCGAGGGGGGCAACAAGGGGGGACGGCTCCTGGTCCAGGGGAACCCCGACAAGGTGGCCGAAACCCCCGAATCGTGGACCGGGCAATTTCTCCGACGGATGCTCCCCCGGGCCGGTGCTTCCCCGGAATGACGGTGCCGGTCGATGGGGATCGCCCCGGACGGCGGCTTGCCCGCATTGGCCTGATCGTCGTGGCCAATCTGGCCCTTCTCCTGGTCGGCCTGGTGATTCTGGAGCTTGGGTTCGGGTCCTGGTTCAGCGACGATCACCTGGATGCCCTCAACATCCTGCGCGGGCGGGAGATCCTCTTCGAGGCCTCGAAGCTTTATCCGGGCGGGGGGAAGGTCCACTACGTGCGGGATCGTTACGGCCTGCGCGGAGGGGTCGACGACCCGCGCCGGGTCGATCTCCTGACCCTGGGCGGCAGCACTACCGATCAGCGGTATCTGCCTCTGGAGGCGACCTTTCAGGCGGTCCTGGAGCGGGCCGCAGCCGCCGACGGGCGGCCCCTGGTGGTGACCAATGCCGGTATGGATGGCCACTCGACGATCGGGCATCTGGCCGCCCTGGAGCTTTGGTTGCCCCGCATCCCCGGTCTGGCGCCGCGGGCGGTCCTGGCATTGATCGGCATCAATGACATCAACGCCGACTCCCGGGTGCGTTCGGCCTTCGACCGGAGTCTGGAGGGTTCCGCCTGGCGGGACCGGGTCCGTCTCCACAGCGGCCTTTGGCGCCTGGGACGCAATCTGCACGGTCTTTGGCAGGCGCGCCTGGGGGGA
Organism: Magnetococcales bacterium; assembly: GCA_015229005.1. Classification (GTDB taxonomy): domain Bacteria; phylum Pseudomonadota; class Magnetococcia; order Magnetococcales; family JADGCL01; genus JADGCL01. The sequence goes on along the minus strand of JADGCL010000067.1, from coordinate 11,350 downwards.
ATGGATCTTGGTCACGGGCAGCCCATGGAGGCGGCGGTCGCCTGGGTCGAGCTGGCGGATGCGGAGGGTGCGGATGCCTTCGCTGCCCGCCATCGGGCGCACCTCGAGGCCTATCGGGAACGGGTCGGGCGGCTGGTCGACGGGGTCCGGGCGATGGGGGCCGAGGCGATTCTGGTGACCCAGAAGACTGCCGATTTTCGCCTGGTGGATGGCCGGCTTCTCGGTCGACGCCTGGCCGATGGCCGTCTCACTGCCGGCAACCAGGCGTGGATCCGGGCGATTGCCGCCGCGACCATGGCCGTCTGCCATGAGAAGGGCGCCATCTGTGTGGACATGGCCTTGGAGCTGGATCTTCACGACGGCGACTATTACGACCTTCTGCATACGACGCCGGCGGGTTCCCGCAAGATCGGGGAGTACCTCTATGCCCGGATCAAGGACCGGATTTTCCCGTAGAAGCTCCCATTTCCCGAAAAGGGGTGGGGGGGCTTGGGGGAGGCTTTGCCGCCCTCCAGTGGGGTCTGGGGCGAAGCCCCGGGTCGACGATTACTAATGAGTTCATTGTTTGGCCGACATGAAAATTTCTGGAGCCTTTGCAGGGCAAGCAATCGCGGCCATGATTCGCAAAACAGTTTCGTCTAATCAACGTCCTGTTTAGTATTCTCCCCCAAGTCCCAAAGCGGCACACCCCGCGGTCTGTCGCCCCGACTGTGAGAAACGGTGTCAGGCAACCAAGTTTTTTTGACTTATTGACAGATTTCGCCGCCATAATTCCGTAAACGGGAAAGATAGTCGTCCATCCGTTTCTTGGGATGTCGTTCGTAAGCAAGCCGCTGCATACTTTTACGCTGTTCCCAGGGAAACCCCTCGCTGTCCAGGACACCGACCCCCTGTTTGCCGTAGTCGTTCCAATCGTGACTGATGATGCGCAGGCCGTATTCTCCTCGAAGGGCCATTTCTCGTAGCTCGGTGCCGGGGAATGGCACGGCGATGGGGAAAGTGACCGAATAGAGGTCCAGTTCCTCGGCCAGATTGATCGCAAGAAGCACGTCTTCCTCGCGCTCGCCAGGCAGACCAATGATGAAGGCTCCTACCGGCACAATGCCCGCCAATTTCGCACCATGCACCGCACTCTTTATGTCCCGCACCTTGATGTTTTTGTGGATGCGCTTGAGGGTTTGGTCATCGGCACTTTCCATACCGAAAAAAATATAATAACACCCCGCCTGCCGCAGCTCCTGGAAGAGTGGTGGAGAGACCCCGGTCACCCGAGTGGAACAGCTCCAGGTGATTTTTTGGTGAAGCCCCCTGCGACGCATGACGGTCAAAAACTCCTCTGTCCACCGCTTGCTCAGGATGAAGGTTTCGTCCAGAAAGGCGATAGACTCACAGCCATATGCTTCGACGTTGTGTTCAATCTCAGCGATCACCGATGCCACGCTACGCCGACGGTTGGTGTCCCCCAGTGCCCGTGCGCAAAAGGAGCAGCGATAGGGGCAACCGCGACCGGTGGAAAGGGGCAGTTCCAGCCTGGTGCGGTGTGGATAAACGCCTCCAAATTTGGCAAGGTTGAACTCACTCCAGGCCGGAAAGGGCATTGTTTCCAAATCGGTAAGTAACGCAGGAGTGCGGACGGGAGTCTTGCGAGTGACCACGCCGGGAAGCCCTTCAAGAGAGTGGCGGTGGTCAAGCCGTTCCATCAAAAGCGGCAGAAGCAGTTCTCCCTCGCCGCAAGCCGCAAAATCGAAGACCGGAAACTCCGCAAGGGTCTTGCCGGGCATGGCAATGGCGTGGGGACCGCCGATCCCGATTGCCACATCATCGACAACCCGGTGGATGGCCTCCGCCACCGCCGCGGCAGCCTTTATTTGTGTGGTAAAGGCGGATAAACCAACCAGAAGAGGGCGTTCCTTGGCAACAATGGCCACCACATCATCAATGGACAAACCATCCGTCACCATGTCCAGTATGCGAAAGTGGATGCCATGCTGTTTGGCAACGGCGGCCAGACTGGCAATTCCTACATGGGGAATCTCCTGGTTGGCGATGTCAGGTTCGACTCGCATGGCCCGCCGACGTTTCTGTTCTTTCTCCCAGGCCAAACTGGGGGTGATGAGTATCAGATTCGCAGCCATGGTGACTCCTCGCAGGGTAAGCGTTCACCGGAGTAGAGAACCAGAATTCTTGATCGGATCGACCGAGGTCGAACAGAAATCAACGAAGACCATTTTCGCCATCACCACACCCGCCTTTGCCGCAACCGCCACAGGCTCTTCAAGGACTCCGCCAGGACCGTTCCCCCGATCTGATGGCTGGGGGCCCGATAGGTGATCGGGACTGTGGCATGATCCAACCCATGGGCAAACGCCCGGATCTCCGTCTGGAAGAAGGGTCCTCGCGACTCGATCCCCCAGGCGAGGATCTTCTCCAGCGCCCCCCGAGAGAAGAACTCGTAGCCGCTCGTCATGTCCGCCATCCGCGTTCCCAACACCAGGTTGGCCAGCCAGGTCCCTCCCAGGCTGATCAGGCGACGCCGCCATGGCCCGGAAAATCCCCCGCCCCCGGGCCCGAAACGGACCCCGAAGACACACTCGTGACCCTGCCGCATCGCTGCCAGGAAGGAGGGGATCTCGGCGGGATCGTGGCTGAAACCCGCATCGATCTCCAGAATCCAGTCACACCCCCCGGCCAGGGCTTGGCGATAGCCGCGCAGATAGGCATCCACCACACAACGGTTCTCCGGGGCATCGACGATCTCGACCTCCGGAATCGCCGCCTCGATCAGCAACTCCCGGGTGCCGTCCCGGCAAGTCCGGTCGAAGACCACGAAGAGCCTCAGCGAGCGGAAGGCATAGGGCCGACACCGGTCGATGACCTCCCGAACGAAGCGGACTGCCGTCTCCCGCTCGTTGGCCATCGGTGTGACGATCCCCAGGGCAATCTCGTGGAACGAAAGATCGCGATTCATGTTTCTCCCTTCCTTGACCGGAACCCTTCCAATGTGGGGCGGTGCCTGCTTCAACCCTTGCAATATTCGGACAAAAGATCTCTATTCCCGGGTGACTGTGGGTACCTTTCCATCCTTTGGTCGAGGGCTGCATTGCCGGATAGGGGGTTGCCGTCATGAAGACCTTTTTGGTCGTCACTTCCATTTCCGCCCCCAATCCGGTGCTTGCCACCCTGGCCCGGGAGGGGGAGGCCCGGGGAATCCCCCTGCTCGTGATCGGTGACGTCGCCAGTCCGCGGGAGTTCCACCTGCCCGGTTGTCGGCACTACTCCCTGGCGCAGCAGAAGACCGCCGGTTTTGCCCTGGCGCCGATCTGTCCCGAGCGTCACTACGCGCGAAAAAATCTCGGCTACCTCTTGGCCTGGCGGGAGGGGGCCGAGGTGATCGTCGAAACCGATGATGACAACATGCCGCTCGCCGATTTCTGGTCACCGCGGCAGCGACTGATGCGGGTCCCGATCTCGGAGGATCGGGGCTGGGTGAATGTCTACCGCTATTTTCAGGAGGGGTTGGTCTGGCCCCGGGGATTGCCCCTGACCCGGGTTCGGGAGTTGCCTTCCCCCCGTGAGGAGTTGCCGACGGCGCTGGCCGACTGCGTCATCCAGCAGGGATTGGCCAACGACAATCCCGATGTGGACGCCGTCTATCGCCTGCTCCTGCCATTGCCGGTCGTCTTCGCCGACCGCGAACCGGTGGCGCTGGGACGGGGGAGTTGGTCTCCCTTCAACAGCCAGAACACCACCTGGTTCCGGGCGGCGTTTCCCCTGCTCTACCTGCCGGCCTTTTGCTCCTTTCGCATGACCGATATCTGGCGATCCCTCGTGGCCCAGCGTATCGCTTGGGAGAACGACTGGTCGGTCCTCTACCACCGGGCGACGGTGGTGCAGGATCGCAACGAGCACGATCTGCATCGCGATTTCGAGCAGGAGATCCCCGGCTATCTCTTCAACGAGCGCATGGCCGAGGAATTGGCGGCCTTGAAACTGGAGCCGGGAGAAGCCAACCTTGGGGAGAATCTCGGTCGCTGCTATGACCGGCTGGTGACCCTGGGCTGGATCGGTCCCGGGGAATTGCCGTTGCTTGCGGCCTGGATCGAGGATATCGGATCCCTTGGTTAGCGGCCCCGAAGCAGTACACATTGCCGTCCGTCACGAGTTTTTTCATGGAACCCCTACTCTTCCTCGCCCATCGTATTCCCTATCCGCCCAACAAGGGCGACAAGATTCGCTCGTTCCATCTCTTGCGTCATCTCGTCGACCATTTCCGTGTCCATCTCGGGACCTACATCGACGACGCCGATGATTGGCGCCACGTCGAGGCCCTTTGCGACCTCTGTCGCGGCGGCAGTACCCGGTTCGTCCAGTTGCACCCCCTGGTTGGCCGTCTCCGGGGGCTCCCCGCCCTGGGTCGGGGCGAGGCGCTCACCGTTCCCTATTACCGGGATCGCGCCCTGGGCCGCTGGATCGGGGCCACCCTGGAGCGGGAGCCCATCCGCAAGGTGGTGATCTTCTCTTCCGCTCCGGCGCAGTTCCTCATTGGTCCCGAACATGCCCACCTCAGGCGCCTGTGCGATTTCGTCGATGTCGATTCGGAAAAGTGGCGTCAATATGGCGCCCATCGTCCCGGTCCGATGGGGTGGATCTATCGGCGGGAAGCCCGGCGCCTTCTGACCTACGAGCGGCGGGTGGCCGCTGCCTGCGAGGCCTCCTTCTTCGTCAGTGAGGCCGAGGCCGAGCTTTTCCGCCGGTTGGCCCCCGAGGTCGCTGGGCGGGTCGACTATTGGGAAAACGGCGTCGACTTCGCGCACCATTCGCCCGAGCACGGTTTTGCCGATCCCTATCCCCCCGGGGGGGCAGTGGTGGTCTTCACCGGGGCCATGGACTACTGGGCCAATGGCGACGCGGTGGCCTGGTTTGCCCGGGAGGTCTGGCCGTTGGTTCGGGATCACCTGGGGGAGGTGCGTTTCGCCATTGTCGGCAGCCGTCCGACGCCGGAGGTGAAGGCGTTGGCGTCCCTCCCCGGTGTTCTCGTCACCGGTGCGGTTGCCGACGTGCGCCCCTATGTGGCCCATGCCCGTGTCGTTGTCGCCCCTCTGCGTATCGCTCAGGGGGTGCAGAACAAGGTCCTGGAGGGGATGGCCATGGGGAAACCGGTGGTGACCTCCGCGAAGGGGATGGCGGGCATTCGTTCTCCGGGAGAGCTGGGACGCTGGGCGACGGACGACCCGGTCCACATGGCGGGTCTGATCTCGCGCCTTCTGACCCCGGAGGGGGCGGCGGAAGGGGAGGTCTTGGGGAGATTGGGACGGGAACACGTCCAACGCCATTACGCCTGGGAGCGAAATCTGCAACGCTTCGCCGCAGCCCTCGATCCGACTGCCGCAACGTGAACGAAGATTGACAAAAAAAGATCATATCAAGGGTGAGGGGAAGGCTCTGTCTGCCCCCTCAGTGGGGGTTCGGGGGGGGGGCGAAGCCCCTGAAATAAAACGAAGATCGACTGAAAAGAGAGCGAAGGCAACCAGGAGAGGCGGAATGGCCTGGACGGCCACTCCTTTTGGGACCGTAACCGTAAACCGACCGACCCCGGCGGCCTCTCCCGGTGCTTGCGGATTCCGTTGCGGAAGACGACGGTTTCTACTGCAGAATCGCACCCGGTCCGGGCCTGCAATTGACGATATTGGGGTTGATGTTGCAGCCGCAGACGGACATCCTGCCGGGGACGGTGGTCAACCAGTTGCCGTTCCAGCCGCCGAAGGGCTTGCACACCGGCTCGCACTTGCCTTTGGCGTCGGCGTTGTTCCAGATCGGGTTGGGCTGGCCGTTTGCGAGGTTGACGGAGGGGATGTCGTAGGCGGAGGCGCTGCCCGCCGCGAAAAGCCCCAGGAAACCGGCCAGGACGAGAATTTTCTTCATGTGCATGCTCTCCTTCGAATGTGTGTCACGGGACCTGCGAAGGCCATTACACCCCCCCGGGAGGATGGTGTCCTATTACCGGTCCTGATTCAAGTCCAAATTGCCTGGAGGTGATAGACGGTTTGTGGGTTCCAGGAGGGTTCGTCCCGCTTATCGATGGGGTGTTACCGGTGGTAGGGCACTCGGTGGAGAATGGTCATGGCCCGATAGAGCTGTTCGGCGAGGACCACTCGGGCCAGCATATGCGGCAGGGTCATGGGACCCAGCGAGAGGCGGAAGCGGGCCGAGGCGACCAGTTCCGGGAGGAGGCCGTCCGGTCCCCCGATCAGAAAGCAGACCTCGCCGACGCCACCATCGCGCCAGGCGCCGAGCCGGTCCGCCAATCCCGGGGAAGAGAGCGAGGTTCCTCCGATCTCCAGGGCGACGGTCATGGCCCCGGCGGAGATCCGTCCGCGCAACCGCTCTCCCTCCCAGGCGAGGGCGCGTGCCTTGTCGGACTCCGTGGAGCGTTCGCCGCGGAATTCCGCCACCTCCAGCAACGAAAATCCCCCGTACCGATTCAGGCGCTCTCCGTATTCACTCACCAGTTCCCGTATCGGTGGCGGCATTCCCCGCCCGACCGCGAGGAGTGCCAGCTTCAAGGCTTCCCCGATGCTTCGATTGCCGCGTCAGTCGACTCGTCGATGCCGGCATACTCCGGGTCATCATCCATCTCCGTCTCTTCGATTGCCGCGTCCGCCGATCCAGCGGTCCCGATGTACTCCAGGTCCCCGTCCGTCTCTCCCGTTTCCCCTTCGCCGGCCTCGGGGGAGGAATCCCACCGCCCTTCCGCAGGGAGAGAAGCCGCGGGCGACAGCGTGGCCTTCTTCACGGCTCCTGCCGTTTCCAGGAGTCGGGTCTGGGGACTCCAGAGACGATCCAGGTCGTAGAATTTCCGACTCTCCGCCCGGAAGAGATGGACCACCACATCCCCCAGGTCGACGAGGACCCAGGAGGCTTCCCGAGTCCCTTCGATACCTCGCACCCTGACCTTCCACTGGTGGACGAAGCGGTCGATCTCCTGGGCGAGGGCCATGACGTGGGTCGTGGAACGACCGTTGGCCACGAGAAAAAAATCGGCCAGGGGCGAGCGGCCTCTCAGGTCGAGCAGGGCGATCTCTTCCGCTTTCTTTTCGTCGAGAAGACCCTTCAGGGCTTCCGCCAACGCTTCGCTGTTCATGCCGACTCTCTTTGAGCCCTCTTGTCTTATGGGCTGCTTCTGCTTTGGTCACATTCTTCTCTCGTGCAACACATTGAAAAATATAGTAAACTCTTTCAAATGTCAACCCGGGCCGGAGGAGTGTGGACAGCGGCATCACGAACCGCATTCAGGAGATGATCCGGCACTCTCATAGCAATCCCCGCCGTTTTGCTTCCATCCACACGAAAGGAGATTGTTTTTTCAGGAATATCGCTGGGTATTGATTGTCCAGGTATTGCTGGTAATGCCGTGCCCGCATTTCCCGATTGCCGGCACCATCCAATCCAAGCCGGTCTATGGTCGCCTTAACAGCCTTTTGCTGTTTGCCTTGCAACTTCGGGTTTGGGAAAATTCGGCCACTAACGAGCTCAAGGTGAAACCAGCCGGTTTCTACTTCAAAGGGGTCAAGCACATCGGCAGAATCTCGCTTTCTGCTGTTCATCTTGGAACAAGAAAGACGATAATTGCTCCATTCATACGCTAAATCCGCCCGTTGCGATTTCGCGATAAAGTGATCAACCGATCCGCCACCTGTAGCCCGCTCAAAAAAAACGGCCAGGTACGCACAGCAGCCATTGTAACTTGCATGCATGTCATCCAGGCAATCGCGCCAGTACGGCTTAATATTAGTTCCGGGTGGTAGCGGTTGATCGAGAGCGATTTTATTCTTTCGCAACCAGGCAAGGCCTTTCTGGCGCACCTTTTTTTCAAAAGTGTCGGGCTTCGGCTGGGCGTCAACATAAATCATGGCAGCCACCCCTTTTTTCCTGCCACAAAGCGCCAGCACATCCAGAACGGGTCGGTATCCGACAGCACTTCGCGTAGACGCTGATCCATTATCTTGGCGTCATCCTTGCTGAAGTTTTCTCCACTCAGGGCCTCAGCCGCATCCTCCAGCACTCTTTCGGCTTCAAGGGAATAACCGGACTTCATGTCAAAGGCCTCGCTGACCAGCCAACCGCGAATATCCCCTTGCCGAACAAACTGTCTCTGTGTAAGAGCAACCTGGTTACCGACCAGATCGAGATCAAACCAGGCATCCTGCGTCGCATCAAAATGCGGTTCCACCGAAGCCATGATCAGCGGGGAATGAGTCACGGCGATCAGTTGGACGGCTGGGGAAGCCATCAACTTGTCCATCACCTTCATCAAGGCCGGAATCACCGTGCGTTGCCATTTCGGATGAAGATGCGATTCAACTTCATCGACCAAAAAGACCGCCTTGGTTTCAGGGGACTCTCCCAATAGTTCATTGGCCTTCAGGTGCTCCTCCCAGCACCACACGAGAAAATACGCCAACGAAATAATTCGCCGCATGCCGGAAGAGGCATGAACCACAGCCACTTCCTGCCCATAAGGCATCTTCAGTGTAGGCATGTCGCGGACATCATTCAGACTGATGCGTGTCAAGCCACCAGGGATGAGTTTTTCATCAGCAGAAGGGGACAAGACTTCCAAAACGGTCGACAGCGAATCAAAGGCCATGCCTCTCTCTTTCTGCCATCCGGACCAGTCACGAATCAGACCGTTACACAGCCAGGCGCCGTCTTCACATTGCAACCCATCCCAGACGTCTTTGGGGCTAAAGACATAAGCCGATGGCCGCTCCTTGTTTTTTTCATTTTTGGATTTCCAATAATTACGAGCCGGATCCCAAACGGCAAAACTGCCGTCTGCCAAAGCGTAAAATACAAATCCAGGATTGGCAGGGCGTCCCTGCTTCACCGTCCAGCGTTGTTCCCGGGGATCGTATCTGCTTTTGTTTTCCATGAACTTGGAAGCTGCGGAAAACGAAAATTCGATTTCCGCACTTTGCTTTTTGTTCGTTGGCAGCGCAACTTTACCAGCCGTCAATTTAGGGTTCAGCTCGGCGGGCCACTTGCGCGTCATCGACCACCAGGCAATATCGAGCAGAAAGCTCTTGCCCAGACCGTTATCTCCGGTCAGCAGGTTCAAGCGCTTGCCGAACTCCAACTCCATCTGGGATGCTGGTCCGATATTGGACATTTTCAGATGATTAATCATTGGATTATTGCCTTCACTGCATTTTGATGGTCGAAGCCATACCTATTCGATCAACAAGATGTTGGAGAAACGGACCCCGGCCTTCTCGAAAGAATCCGCAATCCGGCTCAACTCAATTATGGGCTGCTATCGCTGGGCCGATGGACCTGGTGACAATCGATCCCCACTGCCGAACCGGTAGACCTGATGGCGGTCGATGTAGTCTGCGACCCGTTCCGGGACCAGGTAACGGATCGACAGGCCCGCAGCCGAGCGGCGGCGGATATCGGTTGAGCTGATCGCGAGTGGCGTCACCGGGAGGAGAACGCAACGGGGGGGGGCCGTCCGCCGGCCCCAGCGATTCGACCCTGCCGAGCGGGGCGAAATGGTGCGCTGCCGGGGTCTCCCGGAGTTCATTCTCGAAACCCGGGCGCCCCAGGACGCAAAGATCGGCCAACTCGGGGAGGAGCTGCCAATCCTTCCACAGGTGCAGCTCCCGAAAGAGATCCGACCCCAGGACAAAGAGCAGTCGCGAACCGGCATAGCGTTGGTTCATGGCCCGGAGGGTGTCGATGGTGAACGAGGTCCCGGGGCGGTTCGCCTCCAGATCGCAGAGTTTGAACCGGGGCTCGCCGCGAATGGCCAGGCGGGTCATGGCGAGGCGGTGGGCGACCGGGGCAAGCTCCTCGGCGGCCTTGAAGGGATGACCGCCCGATGGCAGCCACAGGAGGCTTCCCAGGTCCGCCGCCTCCACCGTCTCCAGGGCCGAGCGCAGATGCCCGAAATGGGGGGGGTTGAAGGTGCCTCCGAAGATGCCCAGCCGCAGGCTCATGTGCGGAGCTGCCCCTCCCCAAGGACAACATACTTCAGGGTTGTCAGCCCCTCCAGTCCCACGGGGCCGCGGACATGGAGCTTGTCGGTCGAGATCCCCATCTCCGCCCCCAGGCCGAATTGAAAGCCGTCGTTGAAACGGCTGGAGGCGTTGACCATGACCGCGGACGAGTCGGCCTCGCGCAGGAAGCGCATGGCGCGGGCGTGGTCGCGGGTCACGATCACCTCGGTATGGCGCGAGGAGTGGGCCTCGATGTGGGCCAGGGCCTCGGTCAGGGTGGGGACCACGCGCACGGAGAGGATGGCGGCGAGATATTCGGTATCCCAATCCTCGGGTGTGGCGACGACGACGGGCACGGTGTCGCCGAGGATCTCCCGGGTGCGGTCGCAGCCGCGCAGCTCGCAGCCGGCCTCGTGGAGGCGTCTGGCCATGGGGGGAAGGAAGGCGGCGGCGACGGCCTCGTGGACCAGCAGGGTCTCGGTGGCGTTGCAGACGCCGGTGCGTTGCATCTTGCCGTTGAAGGTCAATTCGGCGGCCATGGCCAGATCGGCATCGCGGTCGATGTAGGTGTGGCAGATGCCGTCGAGGTGTTTGATGACGGGGATGGTCGTTCCCTGCATCACCCGTTTGATCAACTCCTTGCCGCCGCGGGGGATGATGACATCCACGTATTGGGAGAGCGAGAGGAGGGCGCCGACGGCCTCCCGATCGGTGGTGTCGACGAACTGGATCGCCGCTGCGGGGAGACCGGCCTCGGCGAGACCGGCGGCCAGACAGGTGGCGATGGCGCGGTTGGAGTGATAGGCCTCCGAACCGCCGCGAAGGATGACGGCGTTGCCGGACTTGACGCAGAGGGCGGCGGCATCGGCGGTGACGTTCGGGCGTGATTCGTAGATGATGCCGATGACGCCGATGGGGGTGCGCATGCGCCCGACCTGCATCCCGTTGGGGCGGCGACTGAGGTTTTCGATGGCGCCGACGGGATCGGGGAGGGCGATCACCTGGCGGATGCCGGCGGCCATCTCCCGGATCCGTAATTCGGTCAGGCGCAGCCGGTCGATCAGGGCGGCCTCGAGCCCCTTGCTCTGGGCCACCGCCAGATCGAGGGCGTTGGCGGTCTGGAGCGGTCCCGTCTGTTCCAGCAGGATGCGGGCCATGGCCTCGAGGGCGAGGTTCTTGCTCTCGCCGCTGCTCCAGGCGAGGGCGCGGGCGGCCTGGCGGGCGGCGCTGCCCATCTCGGTGATCAGGGCGGGTATGGAGACGGTCATGGTCTCTCCTCCAATAACCAACGGGCCTCTACCAGACTGTTGAAAAAGTCCATCCATGGACTTTTTCAACCCGGAAAGGCAAAA
>JADGCL010000066.1 GCA_015229005.1 Magnetococcales bacterium | reverse complement strand
GGGGAGGGTCAGGGGGCGGGTCGGGGGGAGGAGCCGCCCGCTCTCGCCGTCGACGATGATCTCGGCCAGGCCGTCTACGCGCGAGGCGATGACCGGGAGGCGGCAGTATCCTGCCTCCAGGCAGACGTTGCCCAGGGGTTCGCGCACCGAGGGGACCACCAGGAGATCCAGGGAACGAAGGAAGGCGTAGGGGTTGATGACCCGACCGACGAAGCGGAGATTCGTGAGCCCTTCGGCCTGTTGCCGGAGCGCCGCCTCCATGGGACCATTGCCGGCGATGTGGATATCGATCTGCCGGTCGCCTGCCAATCTTCGTCCCGCCTCGATGAGGGCGGGGATCCCCTTGGGGGTATCCAGGCGACCGATGAAGCCGACCCGGAGACGACGGGGGTCGCGGCGGAAGCGTTGCTCCTCGTCGTTTTCCTCGGTGCCAGTGTTGGTGACCCTTTCCGGTTCGGGGACCCCGTTGAGGACGACCTCGATGGCCTGGGCGGGGACGCCGAATTTTTCGCGGATGAGACAGGCGGCGGCCTCCGAGTTGACGAGAAAGGCCGCCATCGCCGCGACCATTTGCCGATAGTGGGCGGCGGTGGTCGCGGGGAGGTTCCAGGCGATGCCATGCTCGTGGCCGACGAGGCGGGAGGTGGGGAACCGCTCCAGGAGGCGCAGCAGCTTGGGACTTGCGCCATTGTTGTAGAAGTGGACGATGCTTGAGCGGCTCCATAAATGATAGAGGTAGGTTGCCTTGGTCCAGGGGGAGCGGTCCAGGTTCCGAACTCCGGAGGTGATCCCGTAGCGGGGATCGACCCGACCGCTTGTCAGGATCCGGTGGCGATAGCGGCTGTCGGCGATACCGAAGCGATAGTAATCGGCAAACATCTTTTGCACGCCGCCGAGGGAGGCGAGCGGCACTCGATGGATGACGGTCTGTTTCATGGGCAGGTCTGTTTCATGGGCTGGTCTGTTTCATGGGCGGGCCATGGGGGCGTCGGCCTCCCGAACCTCAGGCGGCACGGAACCAGCGTTGGAGATAGCCCAGGAGGCGGGCGGGATCGAAAAGGACGGCGACGATCTCCCGCCGATATTTGAGCGGGTGCCGCAGGATTTTGTTGAGGCGCGTTTTTCTGATCCGCTGGTGCAATTTTCGAGAGGCGGCAGCGATCTCCTCCGGACCGAACTCTGGTGTGCGGATCATTCCCGCTCCTCCCTGGGCTTGTGTGCCGGTAGCCAAACTCTCGGGGGTCAGCTCCCTGGCGAGAAGCCCCTGGCCGATGACGGTATCGTAGAGGGGGGTACCGATCAGGGGGGTGGCGACGTTCAGGAGGGGGGTGACGTCGAAGCGGTCATAGAGGTGGTGGGCGAACTCCAGGGTCCGGTCGATGGCTTCGAGGTTCTCCCCGGGCAGGCCGATGACGAAGAAGGATTTCAACGGCAGACCGATTTCATGGCACCACTGCGCGACCTTGAGAACCTCCTTGAGATCGAGTTTCTTGCGGATGATGGTGTCCAGGGTATTCTGATCCCCGGATTCGGTGCCGAGGATCAGACCGACGCAGCCCGAGGCCCGCATTGCTTCCAGGAGGGGCCGGTTCAAGGCGTCGGCGCGGACCCCGTTGGGGGTATCCCAGGTGATGGCCAGCCCCCGTTCCCGGATCAGCTCGGTGATGCGGAGGATGCGGCTGGGCTTGTAGGTCAGGTTGTCGTCCTCGAACTGGAGGTGGCGGACCCGATAATTTCGGACCAGATGCGCGATATGGTTGACGACGTATTCGGCGCTGTGGGCCCGGACCCGTTTGCCCATGTGCAGATGGATCGAGCAGAAGCTGCAATCGAAGGGGCAGCCGCGGCTGGTGATGAGTGAGACCGTCCGTTCCCGGCGACCTCCCCGGGAGTGGAACCCCTGCTCCTGGAACCGGAAGAAAAGGTCCATGTCGATGTGGTGGTAGGCCGGCAGGGGCAGGGAATCGAGGGGTTCCAGCCATTGGGAGGGATTGTCGCGGATGACCGCCTTGCCGTCGCTTCCCAGGGTGCGCAGGACGAGCCCCGGGGTCTCGGCGAAGGCGGGGGTTTGCCAATGGCGGGCGAGATTCCGGAGGGGTTCTTCGCCCTCGGCGCGGACGAAGCCGTCGATTTCCAGGTGGGTCAGAAGAAACTCGGCCTTTTCGACCGAAAAGTGGGGGCCGCCGGCGAGGACGAAGAGGTCCGGTCGCACTGACTTGATCAACCTGGCCGCAGCCAGACAGGAGGGCAACTGGGCGGTGAAGGGGCAGGTCAGGCCCACCAGCTCGGGCGCTTCGGCGGCGAGTCGCCGGATGAAAAGATCGTCGGCGAGGCCGTGCCGCCAGCCACCCTCGACCTCCGTCACGGCGCTTTCGGGACTGATCAGACAGTCGAGGATCGCCACCTCCACCCCGGCCTCTTCGAGGACGGCGGCGAGGGAGAGCAATCCCAGCGGCAGGTCGAGCCGGACCTCCTTGGCGCCCCTGGGGTAGAACCGATTGGGGTTGATCAAGAGAACTTTCATGGTCTCCTCACCGACCGCTGCCAGCGACCGGTCACGCCCCGGGTCTCATGTTCGACCCACTGATGGGGGAGCGGGTGGCGGTCACCGGGTCCAGACAAAGGTCTGACTCTCCAGGTGCCAGCGTTTGTCCTTGTGCCTGGTCAGGAGTTGCCGCACCTCCGGGTCCGGCAGTTCGGTCGGGGCGACCAGGCGGAGTTCGGCGAAGCCGATTTTTTTGGCCATTTCCTCCATGTAGAATTCATCATACAGGAAATGGTGACCATTCTCCTGGAAGGCGTAATTGATCATGTGACAAGGGGTGAAAAAATCGTCGCCGCAGAGATGGGCATACCGTCGCTGGAACAAGCGCCTGTTTTCATCGGTGGCCTCCCTGCCATACAGGGCCTCGGCATAGGCGTGTATGGACGGGATCGACAGGATCTGAATGCCGCCCGGGGCCAGAACTCGGTGGACTTCGCGGAGGAAGTAGTCGAATGCGCGGCGGTGGATGTGTTCCACCAGGTGGGAAGAGAAGAGGGTGCTGATTGAACTGTCGGGGAAGGGCAGTCTTTTCGTGATGTCGATGGGGACGGCGCCATGGATGCGCGAATTGAGGAAGCCGGGCAATTCGTCGACCGGACCGCCGGCCCCCAGATGAATCCGGCGGACGGGGTGATGGGACCAATAATCGGCGATGGCCCTTTGGCGCACGAGATGGCCGTGCCTGAGCCAGTTCCCGAAATAGCGCAGCTCGAACATCAGTTGGCGCCCGGCGCGGATGTAGAGATACTCCCACTCCGAACGGACGTTCAGCAGGTTCTTGTTGCCAAGCATGGGCCATCCTCGGTTGGGAAACCGTTCAGGGGGGGGCATGGGAAGGGATGTTATCCCGTTCACCAACCCCGGACAAGATCGGGCCAATGTTGGGCCAATTGTCGATGGACATCCAGAAAATCGGGGAGGTGGCGGATCCCGGGGGCGTGTGCGAGCAGGGCCGACTCCGCAGTTCGGACGATTCCCAGAAAATGGACGCCGCACGCCGTTGCGGCCTTGTAGTCGGAGACCGCATCCCCGAAAAAGAGGGTCTTGCCCGGATCCAGGGAGAATTGCTCCAGGATCTTCCGGAGGTTGTCCTGTTTGTTCGTCGGTGTTCCCAGGAGGAGGCGAAAATGGTGTGACCAGCCGCGCCGGGCGACGATCTCGTGGACCTCGACCTCCGGGGCGGCGGAATCGACGAAACAGGGGAGCTTCCGGCTGACCCTCTCCAGAAAGGCGCCGACCCCGGGAATTTCCGGGGCCTCCACCACAGCATCCACCACCAACGCCGCAAATTCGCGATTCAGGCGCTGGACGCCCGCTTCGTCCAGCTCTTTGCCGAGGAAGTCGCGATAATAGAGGCGAAACTTGTCGAAGCGACTCATGCCGCCATGGTTGCGGTGATGCGCTTCGACCTGGCGGACGACCGCGTCGCCGAAGGGTGAGAAGAGCCTGGAGAACGCCGCCGTCTTGACCTCGACCGAATCGGCCAGGACGCCGTCGAAATCGAAGACCAGGGCCCAACCGGGGGTTGCCGAACCGGACATGTCGTGCGCCTCGAACGGAGGATGAGCCAGGGGTCAGGGGGAGCCGGAGGATTGCCGGCTCCGGTCCAGTTCTTCGGCAAGATCGAGGATTCCCTGGCCGATGGGGACGAAGACCCCGGGGACCATCTTGCGTGCCGGTTTGGGATTGTAGCGATAGGGGGTCGTCACATAGTGATCGCGGTCGCGGGTTTCCGGCAGGAAGACGACCTCGACCTTCTTGCCGACGATCTCCTCGATCATGTGGAGCAGTTCCCGGGAGTGGAGGACCTGGCTGCCGGTGAGGATGAGGCAACTGTTGCGGTGTTCCGCCTCCAGGGCCTGGACACTGAGACGTGCCGCGTCCAGGACGTGGATGTATTCCCGCAGCTCCTCTCCCGAACCGTGATACTCGATCCGATGATCGAAGATGGCTTGGGAGACATAGCGGCGCAGGCCGTTCCAATCCTGGGCGCGGGGGCCGTAGAGCGAGCCGTAGCGGAGGATGGTGTAGTCGAGGCCGAACCGCTCCTGATAGGCCTCGATCAGAGATTCCGAGGCCTGTTTGCTGGCCCGGTAGAAGGAGCCCTGCTGACTGTAGACGTAGATGGTCGAGGCGAAGAGGAGGCGTTGCACCTTCGCCTCGACGCAGGCCTCCAGGAGGGTGGTTGTCCCGAGGACATTGACTCGGACGGTCTCCAGAGGATTCTTCGCCGCCTTGCCGATATCGGCCACCCCGGCGATATGATAGACCGCCTGGCACCCGGAGACGGCCCGACGCACGGCGTTCTCATCGAGGATATCGGCCACGATCATGCGTTGGTCGGGGCCGAGCCAGGGGGAGGGGGTGGCGTCGAGGATCGTCACCGCATGACCAGCGCGGGTCAGTTCGTCGGCGATGTGACTTCCGAGAAAGCCGGAGCCGCCGGTGACCAGGACCTTGAGTCCCATCTACCGGGCCACCGTCGCCGGGGTTGCGATGCGGGAGGATCCCCATTGCTGCCGCCGAGACGGGAGGGAACGGAGAGACGTTGACGGGCCGCCTCTTGGAGTGGGCCTGGGCTCGGGTGACACGGTGCGAAGAGCTGCAGGAAGCTGAGACCGCATGGGGCAGGGCTTTCAGGGATGAGGGGGGGCCGGGTTCAGGTGCGACCGAAGATCCGAGGGAGGCTTGACGAGGCCCTCCAGGTACTCCGTCCATGCTAATGCCGAGTTGCCGAGATTGGCAAAGAAAAAATTCTCGGGGAAGGCGGGGATCGGCGCCGCGTCGCCCCGGGTCTCCCGGCAGAGACGGGTGATCTCGGCCACCGGATCGAAGCGGTAGGGGATGGCGGTACCGCCTTGGGGGGGGAAGGCGGCGAGATCGGAGAGGGGCGAGATGTTTTCGGTTCGTTCCGGTAGGGCGGAGAGCGGGTGGACGCCGCAGGCGGCCAGCTCGA
Organism: Magnetococcales bacterium; assembly: GCA_015229005.1. Classification (GTDB taxonomy): domain Bacteria; phylum Pseudomonadota; class Magnetococcia; order Magnetococcales; family JADGCL01; genus JADGCL01. Next base: position 12,484 of record JADGCL010000066.1, on the reverse strand, counting down.
TTCCCACGGAGGTGTCCTGGAAAAGGACGGCATGGACCGAACCGATGAGGTCGTAGACGGGGGTGTCGATCAGGGTAAAATTCCCTTCGGACTCGGTGAAACCGCGCTCTTCGAGGAATTGCCGCGCCAGGTTTGCCTGGTTCGGGGCGTAGGGGTGGGGCTTGATCAGGAGCGTGACCTCGGGAATCCTGGTGAGCATGGCGGCTCCATGACGGAGGATGCCGACTCCGCCGTGGAGGCTCAGGGCGACGAGGATGGAGACGGGTGAACCGGGAAGGATCGGGGGGGGGCGTCGGGAGAGGTGGGCCGCCAGATGGTCGGTCCTGGGGGCCCCCAGGGCGACGACCTGCCGGCGGGGGTTGAACCACTGCAGGGCGAGCCGGTGATTCTCCCCCTCGGCGATGATATGTCCCGGGAAAACACCGAAGGCCTCTTCGCGCGGGGTAAGATAGGAAGGCATGCGCAAATGCGCCATGGTCCCGTGTTGGCAACCGACGGTGGTGTTGCCGGCGTGGAGATGAAAGGCCAGGGCTTTTCCCAGGTTGAGTTCGAAGGCGTAATAGACGAAAAGCCTGCCGGCCAACCTGGTCGACAATGCCCTGGAGAGGCGGAGGAGATAGGCATAGGAGAAGAGCCGTCCCAGGGTCTCGGCGACTTCGGCCTGGAAGACGAAGCCGTCTTCGACTGACCACGGAGCCCGGCGCCGACCGAAAAGGGCGAAAAGGGCGGCGCTATAGCCCCCCAGGTCACGGGCGATGGCGACCAGATCGCCCGGGCCGAGGACTCGTTCGAGGAAGAAGAGGGTCTCGGTGAGGTGGGAGAAGCGTTTGATCTTGCGGATAATCCCGCGAACGGTGGCCGGTTCGTGGACGCCGTCCGTCAGGAGGGAAAAACCATATGCCGAGCGGTGGTGTTGCCCAAAGCGACGAAAGACCGGACCGGTGTTGACGTTGCCGCGACCGTCAATGGCGTGGCGGATGGATTGACTGAAGAAAAGGGCCTCGATTCCCTTCAGGGAAGAGATGGTGTTGCCCTTGCCGAAGAAGAGCAGGAGGATGCGGGTCAGGAGAATGAGAGAGAAAAAATGCCAGGCGCGGAGGATCATCCCCAGCTTGCGACCGCAAGATAGGGGAATCTCTTCTGGGGCGGTGGGGGATGGCTGCCAACGGAACCGGGCGTCGGGATGTTCGGTGGTGATCTGTTCGACCAGATCCAGGGTGGCATGCCTGAGGAAGGTCGGGAAGACATCGTTTCTCTTGGAGGTGAAGTGAAAGAGAACCGGGTTGTCGATGGGGAGACCACGGCGATCGAAGAGCTGCTTGCAGGCGTCGTGGAAGCGGTCGATGCGGTGGAGATAGCCCTTGATGAGCCTCTCTTTGTTCGCCTCGATGTGGTCGAAGAGGTGGTAGAAGGCCACCGGTCGGCGCCCATCGACGCGTGCTCCCGCGGGGGGTGGGCCATGGCGGTCGACGATGACCACGGTGGCGCCCCGGGTACCCCAGGGGAGTTGCCTGGCTTCGATGGTCGAGAGGAGAAGGATGTTCATGCTGCGGTGAGGGCGGTGAGGAGATTGTCGACCGCCTCCTCTTCCATGGCTCGTCTCGCCTCGGCGCTGTAGGAGCCGATGTGGGGGGTCAGGATGACCTCGTCGCGTTCGCGGAGGGGACCTGTGTAGGGCTCTTCGGCGAAGACATCCAGCCCGGCGCCGGCGATGCGTTTTTCCGCGATGGCCTGGAGGAGGGCGGTCTCGTCGATGAGCCCGCCGCGGGCGGTGTTGACCAGGAGAAGGTGGGGCAGGGCGAGGCGGAGGCGGTCCGCGGTCAGGATCGGGCCTTTTTCACTGCCGCCGGATGCGTGGAGCGAGAGGAGATCGGAGGATGCGATCAGGGCCTCGATGTTTTCCACAGGGGTGATGCCGATACCCTTCATGGTTTCGGCGTCGACCCAGGGATCGAAGGCCATGACCGAGGCGCCAAGTGCCTGCATTGCCTTGGCGACGCCTTTGCCGATCCGACCGCAGCCGACCAGTCCCAAGCGTTTGCCGCGGATCTGGAACCCCATGCGCCGTTGCCACTTCCCCTGGCGCAGGAGGCGGTCGTGGTGGCTCAGGTGGCGTGCGAGGGCGAGGAAGAAGGCGACGGTCAGTTCGACCACGGCAGGAGTCACGGCATCGGGGGTGCGAAAAACGGTGATGCCGAGGCGGGCAGCGGCCTCGCGGTCGACGTTGTCCCAGCCGACGCCGATCCGCGAGATGACCCGGAGCTGGGCGGCGGCGGGTTGCAGGACCTCGGCCCCGAGGGGCTCCAGCCCGGCGAGCAGTCCGGAGGGGTGATGCTCGGCCAGAAGCCCGGTAACCTCGGTTTGGGTGAGTTTGCGTCCGAAGGGATTTCGGATCAGCCTGAAGCCGGCCCGGGTGATGCGGTCGACCAGGTCGGGGCTCTCTTCGGCGAAAGTGGAGGTGGTGGCAAGGATCGTCTTCATGAGGCCTCGGCGGAGCATGGTGGACAGGGGAACGACAACGGGTTCGGCTACGGGCGCATGTCAGCTCCCGTCCGGTCGTTCTTTCCGGATCGGGTCGAGATCGTACAGGCTGAAGTGGTCATTGCGGTAGAGCGGGGGAATAGCCAGGGGTGGGAGTTGACTGCTGCGGATCCAATAGCGTGGTGCCGTCTCGCCGTTCAGGGCAAGCAGGCGGTCGAGGGTGAGCCGGTCGTAGTCATCACCGATGGCGGCATGAAAGCGCTGGCCGTCGAGGAGATAGCCGGCCATTCCCTTTCCAAACAGGTTCTTCAGCCTCCGATCGAGATCGATGGCATGGCGGTAATCGTGGGTGGCATGCCCGAAGTCGAAAAAGCCGGAAAAATACATGGGAAAGCGGAGGTAGGCGTTGACGAAGGTCCACTGATCGGCGGCCGGATTCTGCAGGATGGTGCCGGGGGGGAGCCTTTGTTCCTCGACGAATCGCGCCAGCTCGAAAAGGGCGTTCGCCCCGGGGGAGATGTTAAAGGCGCTGTGGGGCAGGTGTGAAAGGAAGCGGTCCTTCAAGATGGCATACTGGTAGGGTGCCGCGGGCACTTTTTTTTGGTGAAGCAGGAAGCCGGTCACGGAGGCCGCCAATGGCAGGGAGAGGGGGATGACGAGCAACAGGGCCATCCTTGCGCGTGGGGTCAGGGGTCTCTGCCGATGGCGGGGAACGAGCAGGAGCGTCAGGGAAATGGCCAGCCCACCGAGGAGGGTCAAGGCAAGGGTGAAGAGCTGCATGTCGGTGCGGAGTTGCTCCCAGTTCCAGACGAGCATCTCCTGCAGCTGCGGATCCAACATCCCTTTGAGATAAAATGCAAATAAGTAAAATCCCACGACGAGGGAGATCACTCCCGCCAGTTGCCGTGACCGGGAGGCGATGACCTGGAGGGCAAGGAGGCCCCAGAGGATCCACCCCAGAGAGCCGTAGTTGACGCTGCCGATGATTCCGGTTGCGACGAGATTGCCGTTCCAGAAGACCCAGCCCTGCCCGCGCCCGTCCGGTTGGGAGGCGTTCCGGATGGCATCCACGAAGGCGGGGACGAAGAAGAGTCCCAGCAGGGGTGTAGCCCTCTGGGGTTGAACGCCGAAGATGGCTTGGGAGAGAAAGCCGAGGGAGATTTCGTTGATGTGGAGGAGATCGAAGAAACAGGCAATCCCCAGGAAGGTGAGAACGCTGACCAGCCAGCGCTCGACCGGGGAAAGGGGCGCGCGCGGTCGGATCGCGAGGTACCAAAGGAACAGGGGAAGCAGTTTGAAGAGGTACGATTCGGCAAAGAGGTGATAGATGAGGAGCGAGTCCCGATAGCCGAGGGTGACCTGGAAATGCAGCCAATCGCGGAACAACAAAATATCTCCGGTAACAGCTCCTGAATTGGGGCCGGCGCCGCTCCCCTGGTTGAGAAGAAACGGCGCGGAGAGGAAGAGGAAGCCCAGGAGAACGACGAAAAAATCGCGCATTCCACGGACGACGGAGTCTCCTTCGGCAAAGAGGACGAGACGCAGACCGGCGACGGCGAAGGCGCTCGCCCCGAAGGGTGGGTGGAACTGGAAGGCGAGTCCGAAAAAAAGGCCGGAGAGGAATCGATGCCGGCGGCTCAGGAGGGCAAGGGCCGTGGCAAACATCAGGAGGCTGATCGCCCCGGGGTGGGTGACCAGGGGGCCGGCGATGTTCTGATAGAAGAATCGGGGCATGCCGTAGCCGAGGATGGTCAGTACGGTCGCGGCCAGGGAGGCCAGGGGGGGCATGCCACTGGCGCGGAGGAAGGCCAGCAGAGCGAGGGCCAGGAGGAACCGACCGACAAAGGAGGCGGAGAAAAAGACGGCGGGAATATCCAGCAGGGCCTTTGCCGCCCATCCCATGACGGCCTGGCCCAGGAAAGGGTTTTCGTGCAGGCCGACCGTGACGACAGGGGCCTGGAGGACGTACAAATCCCAGTAAATGTCGTGGATTCCGTAGTAAAAGGCCGTCAGGGCAAGGACACCCAGCAGGGCGAAGAGGGTGATACCCAGGGACGGAGTTCCGGCGGCAGGAAGCGGGTCAACCTTCTCAACTATCGGCGAGGCCATCGGGTTCTCTCGGGGAAGTCATCGGGAGGCGATCCGAAGGCCGGGGACCCGCCCCCGAGGATGGGGGGAAGGCAACCCCCTCCGGGAGCCTCGGGAGCATCAGCGGATATAGCGTTGTATCAGGGGGTCGGCGGTCATCTTGACTCGCACCCTTTCCAGATCGGCGGGGGTGTCGACGCTCAGGGTGTCGGTATTGGAGAGGACCATGCGCACCTTGCCGCCGTTTTCGATGATGCGCATCATGTCCACCGACTCGATGATCTCCAGCGGGGTCTGCGGCATCGCGTTGAAGGCGAGGAGAAAATCCCGGCGGAAGGGGATGATGCAGACCTGCTTCAGCATGGGAACGGAGACCGCGCCCTTCCGGCGCGAAGGGATGGGTTCCCGGGAGAAGTAGATGGCGTTGTCGAAGCGGTCGACGACGACCTTGACCTCGTTGGGGTCCTCGAACTCTTCTGCCGAGTGCATCGGCGCCATGAGATTGACCACCTGTATGGAGGCGTCCCCCCCCCGGAAGGGGGCGAGGCTTGCCTCGATCATCTCCGGGGTGACCATGGGTTCGTCCCCCTGGACCATGACCACAATGTCGACCTGAAAACCGAGGTTGGCCTCGATTTTGAGCATGGCCTCGGCGCACCGGTCGGTGGCCCGTTCGTGGCTGGGGGAGGTCATGACCGCCTCGCCGCCGGCGCGGGAGATGGCGTCGAAGATTTCCTGATCGCAGGTGGCGACGTAGGTCCCGATGAGGGATTGGCAGAGGCGGGTGCGGAAGGCGCAATGCCCCACCATGGAGAGCCCGTGGATATCGGCAAGTGGCTTCCCGGGAAAACGTGACGAGCCCATGCGGGCCGGGACGATGGCGATGGCTTTCACGAAAGGTTCTCCAGGGTGGTGAGTCCGGCGCGGCAGGAGGCGTCGAGCATGCGGATGTCGAGGCTGTAGGCGAGGAAACGAAACCCCTCGTCGATGCGCGCCTTCAGTGCCGGCGGATCGGGCTCGATGATGTGCAGGCCCCCGGGCTTGTTCAGGGCCTTGCCGCAATCCCGGACGCGGGCCATGGCGGCGAGGAAATCGGGGTGAGCGAACTGGGCAACGAGGCCCATGGAGCCGGAAAGGTCGTAAGGGCCGAGGATATAGCCGTCGACGCCGGGATGGGAAAGAATGGGGCCGATGGTGTCAACCGCGTCGATGTGTTCGATCTGGACGATGACCACGGCGCCCTCTTCCAGCCATTGCCGATAGTCGCCGAAGGCGGCCCCGTACCCCTGAGCCCGGGCGAGACCGACGCCTCGGTTGCCCTCGGTGGGGTAACGCACGGCCCGGACTGCGGCATCGGCATCGGCGCGACTTTTCACCATGGGGACGATGATCCCGTGGGCGCCGGCATCCATGACCCGTTTGATCAGGTTGGGGTCGTTGCTGGTGAGCCGCACCAGGGGCGAGGCGCCGCAGAGGTCGATCACCCGGATCAACTCCTCGGCCTCGCGGATGGTGATAACGCTGTGTTCCAGGTCGACGGCAAGCCAATGAAAGCCGGCACGCGCCATGATCTCGGCGATGGCAGGGTGGGCGAGGGTGATCCAGGAGCCCACCATGACCCGTCCGGAACGGAGTCCTTCCTTCAACCTTGCGTTGCACGGCATGGGTCCCACCCTCCCTTCCCGGTTCGACCCGACCGGATCCCCTCAGGTGAAGGGGATCCTGCTGCTGGTTCGCCCCGGTCGATCCCCCGGGCGGGAAGGAATCCTACCGCCGATGGTTGGTCCATGGCAAGTTTCCCCCCCGGGGAGGCCCATCGTTGTCCCGAGTCGGGCGGAACCGCGTGGATGTTGGAAATGTTTGGTGGTAGCCTCGGGCCGTGTCGGGAGGTCGAGGTGGGTGCGGGTCCGGAAAGGATCGGGAGGCCGGGAAGGATCGGGAGGCCGGACAATGCTGGTCCAGGGAGAGATCTTCATGCAGTGTGCCATCGAATGGGAATGATGCGGTTTGATGCCATCGCGACGGGCTTGTCACCGGGGGAAAACCCGGGGCTGTTGACCGAGCCTCCCCTGCTGCTGGTCACCGGCGCTTCGGGATACATCGGCAGGGCGTTGGTTCGCCTGGCCGTTGGTGCCGGCTGGTGTGTGCGGGCGCTGGCCAGGTCCCCCGGGGGATTGCCCCGAATCCCCGGAGTGACCTGGCATCCCTACGATCTTGCGCATGACCCGGATCCCGGGCTCTTCTCCGGGGTCCGGGCGGTGGTGCATCTGGCGGCCATGACGCAGGGGCGGGTGGATCGCGAAACGGAAGCACGGGAGGTGGCTGCGGGCAGGAGGTTGTTCGAACTGGCGGGGGAAAGCGGTGCGCGACTGCTTTTCGTTTCCAGCCAGTCAGCCGTGACCGGGGCTGAAAGCGCCTATGCGCGGGTGAAGCGGACCCTGGAGGGAGAGGCATTATCCCGTCGGGGGATCGTTGTCCGGCCCGGCCTCGTCTATGGGGGGGGCCATCCGGGAGGGCAGTTCGGGTTCTTGTGCCGGTTGGTGGCGACGTTGCCGATCCTCCCCCGGTTCGTTCCAGCGCCGCCGCTCCAGCCGATCCATGTCGAGGATCTGTGTCGGGCGTTGTTGAGCCTGGCAGCGGGGGGGGGAGAGACTTCGACAAGCTACAACCTCGGAGATCGAGAAGGGGTGACCTGGCAGCGGTTCTTGCGACTCCTGGCCTGGGAGCGCTTTCGTCGCTGTCCCTTGTGGCTGCCAGTGCCGCTTCTTCCTCTTTCCTGGGCTGCCCGTCTGATGGACCGGTTTTCCGGAGGCGAGGGGGGAATCGGGCAGAGGGTTCAGGGGCTGGTGGCGTTGAAGGAGATGGAGACGGCAACAAGCCTCGTGGCCTTGGAACTGACGCTGCGTCCCCTGAGATCCGGTCTCAGGAGAGGGGGAGGGAACTCCGGACCCTGGCGTCGGGACTTGGCGGGAGAGGGGTATCTCCTGCTTCGCTATGTGGCCGGTTCGCGACCGCCGGTGGGGATGGTCTGTCGCTATGTGCGGGTTCAGGAGAGGGCGGGGGTGAGGGAGGGATTGCCATTGGCGCCCGTGGTCCATGCCCTTCCCCGGCTCCTCTGGATCCTCGAAAGACCTGGAGCGGCCCGCGATCTGGAGCGGAGTCTGGCGATCGCGGTGGCCATTGCCGAGGCGAGCCCGCGATTTGCGGACCGCTTCCTGCAACTTCGTCCCCTTTCGCCCATTCTGGCCTTGTTCGAGGCATTCGTGGCCGGCGTTCGTGAGGTGCTGGCGCGGATGTGCAGACCCTGGGTTGGGCTCATGGGGCTCCGGGGAGCCGTCAGGGGTGAAGGGGATGGATGATTCCAGGGTTCCCTTTGTCGTGGTTGGCAGCGGCCCCAGCGGGGTTGAGGCGGCGTCGGCGTTGCTGGACGAGGGGCAGCCGGTCACCCTGGTGGATGCGGGGGAGCCCCCGTCCCTGGTACTCCCCTCGGCGGGTGGCTTCCTTGATCTCAGAAGGGGGGACCCGGGGCAGTGGAAGTGGCTTTTGGGACCCGATTTCGAGATGTTCGACGGCATGGAGGTCGCGTCGCCGAAGATGCGGGTGCCGCAGCACCAGTATGTTTTCAGGGGGTTTGCCGAGGCCAATCGTCTGGAAACGGAGGATTTTTCAGCGGTTGGGAGCCTCGCCCGGGGTGGGCTCAGCAATGCCTGGGGGGCCGGGATCAGTTGCTTCGATGCGGAAGAGTTGCGGTGTCTGCCTGTGGATTCTGCGGTGATGGCTGCGGCCTATCGGGAGATCGCGCAGCGAATCGGCGTCAGCGGCAGTGACGCAGACGATCTCGGCGGATTTCACGGTCGGGGACTCCCGTTGCAACCACCCGGGCCCCTATCGCCGGGGCCGAAGCGCCTCCTTGGCAATTATCGGCGGCGTCGGGATGCCCCCTGGGCGCGAGGATTTGCCCTGGGCCACGGTCGCAACGCGGTTCTGACCGAACCGCTTGGGGGGCGTTCTCCCTGTCGGCGCCTGGGGCTTTGTCTGTGGGGGTGTCCGGGCCGGGCCATCTACGCGGCCAGTTACGATCTGGAGAGACTCACGGCGCGACCGGGTTTCCGCTACCTGGGGGGGATGTGGGCGGAGTCCCTGGAGGTGGAAGCGGATGGGGTTGCCTTGGAACTGGTCGATCGTGCGGATGGGAGTCGGCGACGTTTGCGGACGAGCCGGCTTCTGCTGGCGGCCGGGGCGCTGGGGAGTGCCCGCCTGGTAATGCGGGCGTTGCAACGGATCGACAGGGATGGTCCGCTCCTCACTTCCCCGGTGATGCGTTTTGCCCTCTTCCTGCCGCATCGTTTCGGCGCAGCCGTGGAGGCGGAATCCTTCAATCTGGCGCAATTGAGTTTTGCGGTGCAGGTCGATCGGGAGCCGGTGGGGCATGCCTCGGGCAATCTCTTTCCGGGGAGCGGCATTCCCGTCGGCGAGTTGGCGCGGCATATTCCCATGGCCCGACCGGCGGCGCTGGTCCTGTCGCGTCTGCTCGCACCGGCGATCCTGCTGGGCAACTGTTTCCTCCCGGGGGGGTTCGGTCGTCACCGGTTGCGGCTCGCTACCTCTGGGGCGTTGCAGATCAGGGGCGGGTGGGAGAGCGGTTATCAGGCTTGGACCGAGGCCCTCGGGAGACGTCTTGTGCGGGCTTTCCGTGGATGTGGCGGCTGGGTTCTCCCGGGCAGTGTCGGGTTGCTGGCGCCGGGGGAGGATATCCATTACGCTGGCACACTCCCCATGCGCATCCGTCCGGAGGTGGGCGAGTGCGACGCGGAGGGAGGGGTGGTGGGACTCCCCGGGGTCTTCGTGGTGGATGCGGCGGCCTTGCCGCTCCTGCCCGGGAGGGCGCACACCTTCACCGCCATGGCCCTGGCCCGTGTCATCGGGCGGAAGCTTGCGATCTCGGGGCATCCATCGCCCCGGGGCTGAGCGCTCTGCGGCAAAGGGGGGAACCAAAAGGGCGGGCACGGACGATCATGCCGCGGCTGGCTTTCAGTCGTTCGCAGGCTTTCAGCCGTTCGATTCCCTGGCGACCTCCAGGCGACACCAGGCATAGAGGGCGTCGTAGACCTCGAATTGCCTTTCGAGATTGAGCATGTCGTCGGGGTTGCGCAGACCGAAGCCGACGGCAATGGCCTCCAGCCCGGGGGCCAGGGGGTCGGCCTCCGGGTGACCGGTATCGGCGGCATTGACGATGCGGGCCAGGCGCTGGAGGGCCTTGTCGGTCAGTTCGAAGTCCCGGACCAGCACCGAAAAGGTGCAGAGGTCGCCATCGTGGTGGTAGCGGGCGCCGGGGGTATCGAAGGAGGTCGCCTTCTCGCGCGCCGCGACCGCCAGCACCTGGGACTTGGGGACGAAGAGGAATTCGGCGGCGGAGTCGAGGAAACGCCGGATCAGCCAGGGACAGGCGACCCGGTCGACGTGGACGTGGGAGCGGGTGATCCACTTCACTGGTGTTTCTCCCTGGGGTTGCGGATGGGGAGGGCCTCTGTTCGGGTCAATGGTTGGCGACCTTCCGGTCAAAAAAGGGACTCTTGCCGAAGACGCCGATGGGGATTCCCATGACCACCTCGGCCTCGATCAGCCCCAGCTCCCGGGCGGCGGCGCCGACCCGTTGCTGTACCCGGTTGTCGATGTTGAGGAGATTTGCTGTCTTGGCGGCCGAAGCCAGGGCCACACCGAGGTCCATCATCCGCATGATGCAATGTGGTCCGGAGTACCCCATCGGTTTGACCTGCGCCTTGCGATGGCGGGAGAACTCGGCACAGGTGGGGAAGCCGCAGCCGCCACAATCATAGCCGGCGGTGACGAAGCGCCTGAGCCCGACCAGGAGCAGGGCGTGACACTCGCTGATATTGGCGGCGTCCCGCAGCCAGTAGGCCTCGTTGGTACTCTCCGGGGCATAGGTGCGCATTCTTGTGGCAATCTGGTCGAGCAGCGCCTGATCGTCGAGGATGCGGATCTCCAGGAAATCCTTGCCCCCGGCCTTGGGTGCGGTGCGCATCGAGGCAGCCATGAGTTCTGCAACCATGAGGGCGGCTTCTTTCATCGGTCACCTTTCACGGAGAAGAGGGATGGTGGTTCGCACGATGCTCCGTCACTCGCGTGTGGCGGGTTGTGACCAAGGAAACGAATGACCCCTGGGCATTCACCCCCATAGCGGAACCGCAAGCCCACCCCGGGAGTGTTGCACTTTCCGGTCGCCATTGCCAGCCTTCCCGATTCGGGTGGGGGCGTCCTGTTCCGGAAAGATCCTTCTGGATCAACCTGTTTCGATGGTATTGTCGGCTTTGGACCCGCTGCGGAGGAATTCCGGGGGGGGGGATGGTTGACCGGAGTGCTGCAGTGTGCAACAATCCGGCGCTCTTTTTTTCACGCCTGAGGCCTTTTGCCATGAAAAAATACCGTTGTACCGTGTGCGGGTTCGAGTATGACGAAAGTGCCGGTCTGCCGGATGACGGGCTTCCTCCGGGGACCCTCTGGGCGGATGTGCCCGAGTCCTGGGTTTGCCCGGACTGCGGTGTCTCCAAGCTTGATTTCAAGTTGGTCGAGGTCTGACAGCCCTGCCGGTTGCCTCGAGAAGGCTGAGCTGGGGCCCCGGTGGCCTTTGTGGGGGGTGGTTTCCGTTGGGTCCGGGCAGAGGCTCTCCGTGCGGGTGCGTGTCGCTTCTTCCGCGTCTGGCAACGGGTTCCACAGTCTTGGAAGGGTTTTCTTGAGGGTTGCCGCATCCTGAAGGTTTCCGCGTCTTGAGGTTTCGGTTGCTCCTGGTTTCGGTTTGGGGGTGTTCAGGGCATGGATCCAGTCTTCATCATCGGTACCGGCTTGGCCGGCTATACCCTCGCCAAGGAACTGCGGCGTGGGGGTTGGGACGCGCCCCTGGTCCTGGTGACGGCTGACGATGGTCGTTATTACTCCAAGCCGATGCTCTCCAGCGCTCTTTCCCAGGGGAAGGACGAGGCCGGTCTGACGCAGGCGGATGCGGTCGGGATGGCGCGGGACCTTGCTGCCGAGGTCTGGACCCGGAAGGAGGTCACGGCCATCGATCCGGCGGCGCACCTCCTGACCGTGGGCGGGGAGAGTCATCGGTACGGCCATCTTGTCCTGGCCCTGGGGTCGTCGCCGATCCGCCTGCCTTTGAAGGGGGATGGAGCGGGAGAGGTTCTTTCGGTCAACAATCTGTCGGACTATGGTCGGTTTCTGTCGCGTCTCCAAGGGGCGAAGCGGGTCGCCATCATCGGGCCCGGGCTTATCGGCTGTGAGTTTGCCAACGATCTTCTCGTTTCGGGGCGGTCGGTGACCCTGATCGGTCCGGACAAATGGCCGATCGGGACGCTGGTGCCCGAGGCGGCCGGAAGGGCGGTGCAGCGGGCTTTGGTCGCGCATGGGGCGACCTGGCACCTGGAGACCTTCAACGGGCCGGTCGAGAGGCGCGGGTCGGGTCTGGCCACCCTTCTCGGGAACGGGAGCCTGGTCGAGGCCGAGGTCGTTCTCTCGGCGGTCGGGGTGAGGCCGGTCACGGCCTTGGCGTCGGCGGCGGGTCTGGCTGTCAATCGTGGGATCGTCACGGACCGTTTCCTCCGGACCTCGGCTGCGGATGTCTACGCCCTGGGCGATTGTGCCGAGGTGGATGGTCGGCTGTTGCCCTTCGTGGCGCCCCTGATGGTGGCGGCCCGGGCGCTGGCGAAGACTTTGGCGGGTATTCAGACGCCGGTGGTCTATCCGCTCATGCCGGTTGCGATCAAGACCTCGCTCCACCCGGTGGTGGTCTTGCCGCCGCCTCCCGGGATCGAGGGGGGGCGGTGGGATGTTCGGGAGAGCGGGGCCGGGGTCGCGGGTCGATATGTGGAGCCGTCGGGGAAGCTTCGGGGGTTTGCCT
>JADGCL010000065.1 GCA_015229005.1 Magnetococcales bacterium | reverse complement strand
TTGAATCTGGCCGGCCATCCTTGGCCGGCGCAGCCCGTTTATCAACGGGCTGTTAGAAGACGATACGAAGAGAGCGAAACGACCCGGGCAGCTACTGGACGCTCCCGTGAATGAACTGACTGATCAGCTCTTCGAAATTGATCGCTGACTCGGTTTGCACCAACTGCTCGTTGGGCCCAAGGTTCTTCTCGGAGGCCCCGGGACTGATGGTTATGTATCGGTCACCAATGAGCCCCTTGGTGCGAATCGAAGCAATGGCATCCTCCTGGATGGGAACCCCGGCATTGATCCGCATATGGACCCGGGCCTCAAACTCCTTGGTGTCGAGTTCGATCCCACTGACCCGACCCACCTCGACGCCAGCGATCTCGACACTGGCCCCAGTCCTCAACCCGGAAATGGAACCGAAACTGGCCACAATCGGTACATAGTTCCCTCCGATCATCTCCATTCGGGCCAAACGGATGGAAAGCCAGGAGAGGGCCAAAATCCCCAGCAATACGAAGAGTCCGACGGCAAATTCCAGTTTGGCGTTTTGCATGGTTCCTCCTGACGCGTCGAACCACCCGTCGGACGACCGACCGGTCGCCCGCCTCGACCACCCCGACCCCCGCTCAGATGACCTGGATGGGTCCCTCCAGATCGCCCCGGATAAACTGGCGAATGACCGGATTCTCCGACTGGGCGATGGCCCATGACGGCGCGGATTCCAGGACCTTGCCCTGATGCAACGCGACCACATGGTGGCACCAGTTGAAAATATCGGGGACAGCATGGCTGATGAGAACCATGGTGAGCCGGGTGCGCATGAAGGTATCGCAGATGAGGTAGTGGATGGCATTCTCGATGATGGGGTCCAGGCCCGCCGTCGGTTCATCCAGGAGGAGGATCTCCGGCTCGGTGACCAGGGCCCTGGCAAGGGCGACGCGCTTGCTCATACCACCGCTCAGATCATCGGGAAACTTGCCCCCCATTCCCGCGAGGTTGACCTCCTTGAGCGCCCGCTCCACCCGGTGGCGAATGACCTCCTCCGATAGACCGGTAGTCTCTCGCAAGGGAAAGGCCACATTGTCGAAAACGCTCAGGGAATCGAAGAGGGCGCCTCCCTGGAAGAGCATGCTGAAGCGCCTTCTGACCTGGCTCAACTCTTTGGTCGAAAGCGTCGCCAGGTCGCGACCGCCGACAAGGACCGACCCCCGGGTGGGCTTCATGAGTCCCACCATGTGTTTCAACGTGACGCTCTTGCCGCCGCCGCTGACACCGATGACCGCCGTGATCTTTCCCCGGGGGATCACCAGATCGATGCCGTCGAGGACCCGCCGCCCGTCCAGGATCTTTTCGATCCCCCGGAATTCGATGATCCCCTCTTCCGCCGGAACAACCTGGTACGCCAGCCGCTCCTTGCGGAACTGCTGAAAGAGGAACTGCAGGAGATCCGCCTGGCCGAGATAGCCCAGCTCGACCAGAATCGAGCCGATGAGGTCACCCTTGCCGCGCTGAACCGGCTGGAGCCGCAACGCCTCCTGCAACTGCCCGATCGAAACGACTCCGGCCTCCACCAACTGCTGGCCGATCCGGGAGCGGGAACCGGCGACGGACGCGGCCATATCGGGAGAAAAGGCGGTCATGGCTCTCGGTCAGCGGCTCATAACATCATCGAGGTGATGAAATAATCACTCACAAGGATCAACACCGAACTCAGGACCACGGCGGAGGTCGTCGCCTGACTCACCCCTTCGGCGCCGCGAAGGGCGTAGAACCCCTTGTAGGTGCAGACCCAGGAGATGATGAGACCGAAGGTCACCGCCTTGACCAGGCTGATGCCGATGTCCGTCATCCCCAATTCGATGGCGCCGATGAAGGTCCCGCCGGACATCCCCAGGAGATGAACGGCCTCGACATACCCGCCCAGGATGCCGATCACGTCGAAGATCATCGTCAGCACCGGGAGCGAGATCAGGGCCGCCTGGATCCGCGGCACCACCAGGTACTGCACCGGCTGGATCCCCATGATCTCCAGGGCATCCAGCTGTTCGCGGATACGCATGATCCCCAGCTCCGCCGTCAGGGCCGATCCGGCCAGGCCCGTGACCATGAGCCCGGAGAGAACAGGCCCCAGCTCGCGGATCACCGAAAAAGCCACCGCCGGCCCCAGCAGCCCGGAAGAGCCGAATCGCGACAGCGTGTAGTACCCCAGAAGGGAGAGAACGAATCCCGAGAAGACCGCCGTCAGACAGATCACGAAGAGCGACCGGAGACCGATGAAGTGGATTTGCCGCAACAGGTTCCGCGGACGGAAGGGGGGCAGGAAAAAATACCCCACCGCCTTGGCGAGGAAGAGCGCCATCCGCCCCATCTCCCGGATGACTCCCAGAGCGGTGCGTCCCAGTCGTTGGATCGAAGCGGTCATCCGCAGGGCTATCGTCCCCGGTGGCTCGGCGAAAAGAGAGAGGGCGCAGGAGCCGACCTCACAATTTGGTTGCAAACCGCGTGATTATTTCCCATCATCCCCCTCTTGGCAAGGCACGCCCGAACCGGGCCGTCCATGGGTGCCACCGAAGGACGGTCGCCACACGGAGAAATGGTCACATGCGGAGGACTCTGGTCAGGTTGGTTTTCGCCTCTTTTCTCGGACTCTCCCAGTTCTCGCCACCGGCGGCGGCCTCCTCCCTGCCTGCGGATGGAGAAGCAGGCGACATCACCCGAGCCGGCATTCCCTCGACGACCGAGGAAGCCGCCCGGTCGCCGGAAGGAACCAGTATCATCCTCTCCGGGGACGAGGCCGGATCCACAATTTCCGAACACCTCTGGGCCGCAGCCGAGGAATCCGATCCCCCGGTGTCCGACCCCCTCGAACCGGTCAACCGCTTTTTCTTCACCTTCAACCACATGATCTATCATGGGGTCATGAAGCCGGTCGCCACCGTCTACGCTGCCCTCATCCCCGAGGGCGGGCGCGTCGCGGTGCGCCAGTTCTTCCACAATCTGGCCATGCCGGCCAGGGTGGTCAACGCCCTCCTCCAGGGAAAGGGCGCCGTCGCCGGTCGGGAGTTGGAACGCTTCGGCATCAACACCCTCCTCGGGGCCTTCGGCCTCTTCGATGTCGCCGAAATGCACTTCAACCTCGACAGCTCCGACGAAGACCTGGGCCAATCCCTGGCCCATTTCGGCCTGGGCGATCAGGTCTATCTGGTCCTCCCCCTCATCGGTCCCTCCAACGCGCGTGACGCCGTCGGCTTCGCCGGGGATACCTTCATGGATCCCCTCACCTACCTCCCCGAGAGCGCCTCCGCCCGTCTGGGGATCTCCGGCTTCAACAGGACCAACGCCACCTCGCTGCGCATCGGCGAGTACGAAGAGGTGGTCGAGAGCGCCATCGACCCCTACATCTCCAT
Organism: Magnetococcales bacterium; assembly: GCA_015229005.1. GTDB lineage: Bacteria > Pseudomonadota > Magnetococcia > Magnetococcales > JADGCL01 > JADGCL01. Next base: position 14,983 of record JADGCL010000065.1, on the reverse strand, counting down.
CCGCGATGCCTACCTCCAGTTGCGGCAGGAGCAGGTTCGCCAATAGCCAGCATCCCCTCCCGGGATCGGCTGCCCCGTGCGCCGCGCCGCTCCCTCCTCCCCTTTCCTTCCCCTGACGGGGAGGGGGGGGAAACGAGTCAGCCCTGCATGCGTCGGTTCCGCTCCTCCCGACTCAAAAATGGCCGGTCCGCACCGATGCCACGCACCCCGCGAATGAAGGAACAGCTCTCGCACGCCAGCAGAGACAGAGGATCGTCCAGGTTGGCGCGGCGGAACTCGACCATCGGTCGGGAGTACCAGAAATCGATGGGCAACCAGTCGGCGACGCCCTTGAAGGAAGGTTCGGAGAGGGGGGTGGAACAGCAGGGGACGTAGGCCCCCTGGGAGGTGACGTGGATGTACTCCCAGATGCTCTTGCAGGGCAACCGCAGGGGGGTCCGGCTCTGGGGCTTGAAGACCAGCCCGCCCTCGCGCCCCCGGGTCATGTTGCAGCCGTCCGAGTCCACGGCGTAGGTGAAAAAGGTCCCGGCGTCAACATCATCCGCCATGGCGAGGAGTCCGGTCTCCCTGACCCGCATCGGCTCCACCTGGAAACGACCGAGAAGCCCCTGGATCGCCTCCTTCTGTCCCTGATTGAACCGGTTCCGGATCATCAGGGGAACGATGCGCGGTGTAACCGAGCCGACCGCCTTCTTCGCACGATCCAGTTTGTCAAAAAAGTCCAGCACCAGCTCGAGACGCCCCTTCTTGCGATAACTCGCGTAGGTCTCCTGGTCGGCGCCGTCTATGTTGACGATGAGTTGATCCAGACCCGAGGTGACCAGCTCCCGGATCCACTGGTCGGACTGGTCGATGTTGCCATTGGTGTTGATGCTGATGTCGAGAAAGCCCTTCTCCTTGGCATAGCGAATCATCTCGGGGGCCCGGGGATGCAGCAGCGGCTCCCCCCACATGTTGAAAATGGCATTCGGGTGGTAGGGACCGAGATTGTCGACAACAACCCGAAAGAGATCCCAGTGGATGAGTCCGCGCCCCTGGGGCTGTACCTTCGTCCCCGTGGGACAAAGGGGACAGCGCAAATTGCACACCGAGGCGAGTTCCACAAAGAGCAGCCGCGGAGGCGCGATCGAGTGGACGATCCGGCGCTCCCCGGTCCAATCCAGGACCCGGTTGGCCCGATAGCGGTACTCCGGACCCATCCGTCTCCAAAGGGACTTCCAGAACCACCGGAGCGGCGTATTCCCCATGGCATCAACCCCCGACATCCACTCCCCTCTCCGGGGTGAATCCCCCCTCCCCCCGGACCTGCCGGTCAGGATAACTCAGACCCGGAGCGGGTCGCTATCCTTTCCCGGGGTGATCGGGTATATTCGCCCCCATGAGCCGCTCTTCAAGCTGGTGCCGCATCAGCGGCGACGGCCCGCTGCCTGCTGGCAAGGCCTTTCTCTGGCGCCTGCTCAATCGCCTCGATAACGCCTGGCGTCCTGAAGCAGGGCATCCGCGTCTTCGCCGCTCCCGCTTCGCCCCGGGCCTCGACGGTCCGCTCTGGGAAAAGATCGACCGCCTCGACGCCGGCCTCTCTTCCCCGGCGCGACGCCTGGTCCTCCACTTCCTGGCCCAGTTCCCCTGGGCAAAGGCAATCGCCCACCTCGGTCCCCTTGGCGTGGCCGATCTCGGATGTGGCCGGGGCGAGGCCGCCCTGCACCTCCAGGACTTCACCGAGGGCAACCTGCAAACATACCAGGGATTCGACATCGCCCCCCGGCCAGAGTGGCCGGCCCTGCAGGCGAAACACCCCTTCATCACCTTCCGGGAGTTGGACTCGCACGCGGTCCTGGCCGACCTCGATCCAGCCTGCAATCTCATCCTCAGCGAGACCTCCCTGGAACACATCCCCGACGATCTGGCCCTCTTCGACCAGATTGCCGCCTGGATGCGGCGGCGCCAAGGGCCCTTGCTGCAACTCCATTTCCTGCCGGCTGCCGCGTCTCTGGAACTCTACGGTCTCCACGGCTTTCGCCAATACTCGCCGCGACGGGTGGTCCGACTCCTGGAGCGCCTGCCGGAAAATTGTCGGGCGACCCTCGTCTCCCTGGGCGGCAACGCCTCCGCTGAACTCCACCGCCTCTGGGTGGGACCGCGCCACGACCGAAGAGGCTCGAACCCCGGGCTCTACAACAGCTCCCTGCGCCAGGCCCTCGGTCGGGACGCACCCTCGGAGGCACCGCTCTTCTACGCCCTGCTCGTCACCGGCGGCGCCCCGGGACAGAGCTCAGGGAGCGTGGACCAGCTCGCCGATGACCTCCAGTTCCCGAGCGACAACGCTCTCCAGTGACAGATTTTCCAACGCATAGGCCCGACCGCGCCGTCCCAGTTCCTCCTGCAACCGGGGCTGGTCGAGCAGTTCCCGCACCGTCTGGCGGATCGACCCGGAATCGAGGCCGCAAAGGAGACCATTCTCCCGATGGCGGATGACACCGCGGATGGAAGGGATATCGGCGCCGATGCAGGGAATGCCGCTGGCGAGGGCCTCCAGCAGGGACTTGGGGTGACCCTCCCAAAAGGAGGGAAGGATGAAAGCGGTGGCGCGGGCAAGCAGGGCCGGCAGCTCGCAATGGGGCAGGACCCCGAAAAAGCGGCACGCCACCCCCAGCTCGACCGCACGCCCCTCCAGCTCCTGCCGCAACCCCCCCGCGCCCACCAGCCACAGCTCCGTCCCAAGACCCGCCAGCGCCTCGATCAGGGCATGAAGGTTTTTCTGCCTCTCCAGGCGCCCGACGAAGATCAACCGTCCGGGCGGCCTCCCCTCCGGCACCGGGGGCCGGAAGAGATCGGTCATGACATAGTTGGGGATCACCCGGACCTTGTCCCCACCGATCCCGTAATCCTCGGCAAGGATGGCCTGCATGTGAGGGGTGGTGACGATACCCCGATCCGCGCCAGCGAAAACCCGGCGCTCCAACGCCATCGCCCGCCGGGCCACCTCGGACTCGACCCCCTCGGACCACTTCGCCTGATCGGCAGGAAGATAACCGCAACGAGCAATGAAGGGTTTCTTGAGGCGCCGCGCCAGCTCCAGCGGGAGATCACTGCCCCGGAGCTGATTGCTTTTGAAAACCACCTGCCCCCGCTTCCAGGATCCCGGCAACCAGCCAAGGCGCCAACGGTAAAGGCCAGGCGAGAGCCCCCAACGGTTGCAAACCACCTCGATACCATCAAGCTCCGCCGCCAGGGGCAAGTCACGCCGGTCGCCGTAGGTCACGAAGGTGACGCCCCGCAGGTGCGGGCGCAGGGCCCGGTAGAGCGCCACCTCCCGTTCCAGGAGTCCCCCCCGCTTCCACCCCAGAAGAGACATCCCCTGGGTGAAAAAGAGGACGTAGCGCACCTGGGAAAGCTTGGCCACCCCCTCCCCCCCCAGAACGCGGCTACTTCCGCAAACCGCTCAGAACCTCGTCCAGCATCTTCTTGGCATCCCCAAAAAGCATCCTATTGTTTTCCTTGAAGAAAAGAGGATTGTCCACCCCAGCGTACCCAGGGGCCATCGAGCGCTTCATGACGATCGAGGTCTTGGCCTTCCATACCTCCAACACCGGCATGCCGGCAATGGGACTGTTGGGATCCTCCTGGGCGGACGGATTGACGATGTCGTTGGCGCCGATCACGATCGCGACATCGGTCTCGGGAAAATCCTGGTTGAGTTCGTCCATTTCCATGACAATGTCATAGGGGACCTTGGCCTCGGCCAGAAGAACGTTCATGTGGCCGGGCATACGCCCCGCCACCGGGTGGATACCGAAGCGGACGCTCGCCCCCCTGTCCCGCAACCTGGTGGTGATCTCACAGACCGTATGCTGGGCCTGCGCCACCGCCATGCCGTACCCGGGAACGATGATGATGCTGCTGGCCTGATTCAACAGCTCGGCGGTTTCGGCAGCCGTGATCGCCTGCACCTCGCCCTGAGGCCCGCCGCCGGTCGCAGCCGGAGTGGCGCCGCCTCCCGTACCGAACCCCCCGGCAATGACCGCGAGAAAGTGCCGGTTCATCGCCCGGCACATGATGTAGGAGAGAATCGCCCCGGAAGACCCCACCAACGCCCCCACGACAATCAAAAGGTCGTTGGAGAGCATGAACCCTGTCGCCGAGGCGGCCCACCCCGAATAGCTGTTCAGCATCGACACCACCACCGGCATATCCGCGCCACCGATGGCCATCACCATGTGGATGCCGAAAAGCAGAGAGGCCACGGTCACAATGACCAGCGGCCAGAATCCCGACGGGATATCGATGGCATCGACGTAAGCCCGACCGGCAAACAAAACGACGAGGAGAAGGCCCAGGTTGAGCAGATGTCGCGCCGGAAGGAGCAGGGGTTTCCCACCGATCTTGCCGGAAAGCTTGCCAAAAGCCACCAGCGACCCGGAAAAGGTGACCGCGCCGATGAGAATCCCGACAACGGTCTCGATCAGGTGGATGCTCTTCTCGTCCGCAGCATAATGAGCCGAGGGGTTGATGAAGTCGGCCATGCCGACCAGACAGGCGGCAAGACCGACCAGGCTGTGCATCAAGGCCACCAGCTCCGGCATCTGGGTCATCTTGACCTGCCTGGCGGAGAGGATCCCGACCGTACCGCCGGTCGCCATGGCAACCAGGATGTAAAGGTAGCTGTCCCCGCCCTCGACCCGGGGACCCACCAAGGTCGCGACAACGGCGATGACCATACCGATGATGCCGAACAGATTGCCCCGGCGGGAAGTCTCCGGGTTGCTGAGACCGCCCAGGCTGAGAATGAAAAGGATGATTGCGCCGATATAGGTTACTGTCATCAATCCCTGGATCATTTTAAGACCTTTCCTACTTTTGAAACATGCGCAGCATGCGTTGGGTAACCCAAAAGCCACCGAACATGTTCACCGCGGTCAGGGCGATGGCAAAGGCAGCTAGGACGGTCAGCATCTTCCCGGGGGCGGAGATCTGGATCAGGGCCCCGATGACGATGATGCTGCTGATGGCGTTGGTCACGCTCATCAGCGGTGTGTGCAGAGCGGGGGTGACATTCCAGATCACCATGTAGCCGACGAAACAGGCCAGAACGAACACGGTAAAATGACCCAGGAAGCTCGGAGGAGCGCCAATCCCAAGGAGAATGAAGAGAACCGCCACGAAGAGTCCGGTGAGAAACACCGATTTCGCCGAAGAGGGAGCCCCCGCACCATGACCGTGCCCTCCCTTGGTCTCACCGGGCGCGGCAGCCTTGGCGACCGGCTTCGGCGGGGCCGCCGAAAGCCGGGGCGGCGGCGGCGGCCAAGTGATGGTTCCTTCCTTGATCACGGTAGTGCCGCGAATCACCTCGTCTTCCATGTCGATCGTGATGACACCGTCCTTGGTCTTGCACAGCTCCTCCAGCAACCGCAGCAGGTTGGTCGAGTAGAGTTGGCTCGACTGCCGTGCCAGACGGCTCGGCAGATCGGAGTAGCCGATGATGGTGACGCCGTTGTGAACCACCTTCTGATGGGGGACGGTGCATTCACAGTTGCCCCCTTGCTCCGCCGCCAGATCGACGATGACACTGCCCGGCTTCATGCTCTCCACCATCGCCCGGGTGATCAGCTTAGGGGCCGGTCGTCCGGGGATCAGGGCGGTGGTGATGATGATATCCACCTCCGCCGCCTGCCTGGCATTCATCTCCATCTGGGCCTTCTGGTAGGCCTCGCTCATCACCTTGGCGTAGCCACCAACGCCAGTGCCCTCCTCCTCGTACTGAGGCGAAACAAACTCGGCCCCCATGCTCTTGACCTGGTCCTTGACCTCGGGACGAGTATCGGTGGCGCGAACGATGGCGCCCAACCCCGAGGCCGCGCCGATCGCGGCCAGACCCGCAACGCCGGCGCCGATCACGAACACCTTCGCCGGCGGCACCTTGCCGGCTGCGGTCACCTGTCCCATGAAGAAGCGACCGAAGGCGTGGGCCGCCTCCACCACCGCCCGATAACCGGCGATGTTGCCCATCGAGGAAAGGGCATCCAACTTCTGAGCCCGCGACATCCGCGGGACCGAATCCATCGCCAGGACATTCACCTTGCGGCGTGCCAGGCGATCCATCAGCTCCTTGTTCTGCGCAGGCCAGATGAAGCTGATCAGGGTACACCCTTCACGCAGGAGATCGGCCTCGTCGTGCCCAAGGACGGGATGAACCATCGGCGCCCGCACCTTGAGAATGATATCGGCCTGGCCCCAGACACTCGCGGCATCGGCGACAATCTCCGCCCCGGCCTCCTGGAAGTGGGCATCCGGAAACTGGGATTCATGGCCGGCACCGGACTCCACAACCACCCCGAACCCCAACTTGCGCAACTGACGCACCGAATCGGGACTGGCCGCCACCCGATTTTCACCGGTATACACCTCCCTGGGAACACCGATCTTCATCATCTCTCGCACAACCTCCTCGAAACCGTTATCACAACCCTGGTCGGGCGGGCCTCCCCGGCGAACCGTCAGGTGGCCCAAACCCGGCACCAATTCCATGAGTCGGGTCCCCCACAAGGGAACCTGTCAACCTTCCACCCACCCCCAATCTTCCACCCAATTCCATCGAATGAATATCCGCCGGATCTCCCCGGAGAAGCCGTCGCGAAAGACCCTGCCCTCCTAATCTCCCAACAGCTCCGGGGCAGTCAAAACCTCGCGACCGGTATCGGTGACCAGAATGGTATGTTCGAACTGAGCCGACAGCGAATGGTCCCGGGTCACCACCGTCCAGCGATCCGGGAGATGGCGGATGGCCGCCTTCCCCAGATTGATCATCGGCTCGATGGTGAAGATCATCCCCGGTCGCAGCTCCGGGCCGGTCCCGGGCAAACCGTAGTGGAGAACAGCAGGCTCCTCGTGGAATTGACGACCGATGCCATGCCCGCAATACTCCCTTACCACCGAACACCGGTTCTTCAGGGCATGCGCCTCCACCACCGCACCGATATCCCCCACATAACCACCGGGGACAACGGCTTCGATTCCGACCGCCAGACACTCCCGGGCCACCGCAACGATCTTCTCCGCCTTGGGACCCGGCATGCCGACGATGAAGGTCCGGGAGGTATCCCCATGGAACCCGTCAAGATGGGTGGTGATATCGATGTTGATGATATCGCCATCGCGCAGGACCCGATCACCCGGGATTCCGTGACAGACTTGATGGTTGACCGAGGTACAGATGGACTTCGGGAACCCCTTGTAGTTCAGGGGAGAGGGAAGCGCCCCGTGGGCGAGGATAAAGTCATGACAGAGATCATTCAGCGCCAGCGTGGTCACCCCGACCCGTATATGGGCCTCGATCATCCTCAACGTGCGGGCCGCCAACCGGCAGGTCGCCCGCATCGACTCGATCTCCTGCGGTGTCTTGATGGGTATCATCCCCGGATCGCTCCCTCAGGCAGCCCCCCCTTCGGGCGACAGCGCCTCGGGCCTCCCCCCAACATCAACCACCCAGACCCCTCGGGAAACCACGACCGGCCCCACGATCGCGCCTAGCCCCTGGGCCTTGCCGCCAACGTCGCCGTCACCGACTGGGTCTTGTTGTCCCGGGAAATAATGAACTCCAGTTTCTCTCCCGGCTTCATGGTCCCGACCGTGAGCGTCAGGATTGCCGGCGCCACCATTGGGCGTCCCCCTGCAGCGATGATGATATCCCCCTTCTTCAGCCCAGCCTTCTCCGCCGGGCTGCCCGGGGTGACCTCGACAATGGCAACCCCACCATCCCGCGACTCCATGGAAACACCGAGCCAGGTATCAGAAGGAGGAATCCCGACCGCTCCACCACCCCCGGCACTCCCCCCTTGTTGGGATGCCGAACCATCTTCGCCCCCACCAACGTCCGGCCCCGGACTCTGCATCCCCCAAGGGGCCGCCGGCCCGTACCACCCCGGGGCCCACCCGGGCTGGACCCCACCACCCCGACGTGAAGCAGCAGATCCCGCCGAGGAACCGGGGCCACCCCCCCCGGACAGACCATCCCCATCCGCATCGGCAAGGGGCTGATGGTCAACACTGTCGCCCAGGGCCACCGTCATCTCCTTCTCTTCGCCCTGGCGGCGGAACGTCAGGACGATCGATGCCCCCGCCTTTCGACCCGAAATGAATTCGCTCAACTGCTGCACGGAGACGACGCTCTTCCCGTCCACCTTGAGAATGACGTCGCCCTTGCCCAACCCAGCCAGATCCGCCGGCCCCCCCTTGACGACCTCCACCACCTCAACCCCCTGGGGCCTCCCCAGGGCCACCCCAAGCCATCCCCCAGCCTGGGCGACGAAGACAGGAGAGATAACGGAAAAGAAAAGTGCCACGGCCATAAGCCGGCGTCCGGCGGCGCGTTTCATAGTGAATCCTCCCTGCATTGTAACGACTCCGAACCCCCGGGACAGGACCTCCGGCAATCACGAACGGTCTCCCTCCCCCTTCAGTTAAGCACCTTTTCCGTCGGCGGTGCAAGAGCCTCCCGCAAGGCTCCCCGCCCGCCAGGCCCGACCCGGCAGCCAGAGTCCCGAGTCACGGATTCACTCCGAGCTTGGAGGGGAGAGAGAAATGTGCCATACTGCCGGACCTTCGAGGTGAAACATCACTCAGCCTGGAAAGCCAAGCGAAATGCGCGTCCTGATCACCGGAGGGGCCGGTTTCATCGGTTCCCACCTTGCGGAAGAGTATTTGGAACACGGCGACGAGGTCTATCTCATCGACGACCTCTCCACGGGAAGCCTGGAAAACATCCGTCACCTCCAACAGAACGAGAACCTCTCCGGGCGTCTCTTCGTCACCGTCGACACCGTGCTCAACCGGGAAAAAATGATCGAACTGGTCGGCACCTGCGACGTGGTCTTCCACCTCGCCGCCGCCGTCGGGGTCCGCTTCATCCTCGACAATCCCCTGGATTCCATCATCACCAACGTCCGCGGCACCGAGATGGTTCTCGAGGTCTGCCACCTCTTCAAGAAGCGCGTCCTCATCGCCTCCACCTCGGAGGTCTACGGCAAGCACATGCACGCCCCCCTCGTGGAAACCGACAATTGCATCTACGGCCCCTCCAGTAAATTCCGCTGGAGCTACGCCGCCGCCAAGCTGATCGACGAGTTTACCGCCCTCGCCTATCACCGCACCAAGGGGCTCCCCGTCATCGTCTGCCGCCTCTTCAACACCGTCGGCCCCCGCCAAAGCGGCGAGTACGGCATGGTCCTCCCCCGGTTCGTCCAAAAAGCCCTCGCCGGCGAGGCCATCACCGTCTACGGTGACGGCACCCAGACCCGCACCTTCACTCATGTCCGCGATGTCGTCGCCGCCTTTACCCGCCTCATCCTCACCCAGGAAGCCTACGGCGAGGTCGTCAACGTCGGTGGCGTCGAGGAGATCTCCATCCTCCGCCTGGCCGAGAAGATCCGGGAAAAATCAGGGAGTGCCTCCCCCATCCACATCATCCCTTACGACCAGGCCTACCCCAGGGATTTCGAGGATATGCAGCGACGGGTCCCCTCCGTCGACAAGCTCAGACAACTGACCGGGTTCGCCCCAACCATGTGTCTCGACGGAATCCTCGACGACGTCGTCGATCATTTCCGGAAGGGCGGCCCCCCCTGACCTCCCTGCCCCAGCGATGATCAACCTCCCTCTCTATCTGGCCGCGACCTTCGCCGCCGCGATACTGGGAACCCTGGTCGTCCGCCACCTGGCCTCCAGATTCGGCTGGGTCGCCCTGCCGCGTCCCAACCGCTGGCACACACAACCGACGGCCCTTCACGGCGGCGTCGGCTTCTTCCCGGTCTTCCTCGCAGGCGGCCTTTTCATCCTCTCCAGGCACGTCGAGGCCAGTCACCTCCTTTGGACCTTCACCTCCATCCGCAGCGACGCCGAGGCCCGCCTCCTGGCAGCACTCCTCGTCTCCGCCAGCTTCATGTTCGTCGTCGGCCTGGCCGACGACCTCTTCCACTTCCGGCCATTCACCAAGATCCTGGCCCAGCTCATAGCCACCAGCCTCTTCCTCGCCGCCGGAGGCGTCTTCACCCTCTCTCCCTCCCTCCTCTTCAACCTGCTCCTCACTTATTTCTGGTTCATCGGCATCATCAATGCCGTCAACCTCCTGGACCACATGGACGGACTCTCTTCCGGAGTGGTCAGCCTCGCCGCCATCAACATCACTCTGCTCACTCTCCAGTCACCCGCGGCCGGCTCCGTCCACTTCCTCTCGCCCACCCCCATCCCGCTCCTCGCCATCCCCATCGCCCTGACCCTGGCCGTCGTCCTCTGCGGCTTCCTCATCTTCAACTGGTCACCTGCCTCGATCTTCATGGGTGATTCGGGCTCGCTTTCCATCGGCTTCATCCTCGCCGCCCTCGCCATGCCGAATTACCTGAACGATCGCTTCGGCCTCAGTACCATGGGCACGGAAATTCTGGGATCGGTCACCACCCTCCTGATCCCGGCCCTGATACTCACCATTCCCATCTTCGATACCACCCTGGTCACCATCACCCGCAAGTGGCGCGCCCAGAAGATCTCCCAAGGTGGCAGAGACCACTCCTCGCACCGCCTGGTCGGCCTGGGCTTCTCAGAACAGAGGGCCGTCCTCATCCTCTGTGCCTTCTCCGCCTTCGGTGGAGTGGTGGCCGTCATGATGCAGCGCCTCCCCAGTCTCGCCCTGCCCATCTTCGGCGGATTTCTTATCGTCCTGATTATTTCCGGGGTCTACCTGGGACACGTCAAAATACAGAAAATCGAGACCAGGGACCTCCCCCGCGACTGGACCCCCATCGTCGCCAACCTGCTTTACAAGCTGCGTACCGGCGAAGTGATCCTGGACCTGGTCCTCATCGTCATCTGCTTCGATGCCGCCTACCTCCTCCGCTTTGGTGGCGAATTGACCCCCATCACCGAAAGGGCCTTCATCGCCGGGGTCCCGGTGGTGGTGGCCGGCACCCTCTCGGGATACTTCCTGGGCGGGGTCTACCGCGGCGATTGGCACCTTCTTTCCGTGGCCGATATCCCGCGCCTCCTCAAGGGGCTCCTGATCGGTGTCGGCATCAGCGCCCTCACCGTCATCAGCATCGCCCAGTTCCGCCCAGGTCATTCCCCGGCAGCGCTCATCATCTTCGCCTTCCTCCTCTTCTTCAGTCTGGTCGCGTCGCGCCTCAGTTTCCGTTTCCTCGATTTCCTGGTGCAATCACAGGATAATCACAATCGCGATGGCAACAAGACTCCGGTCCTCATCTACGGGGCCGGAAAGGGGGGGAAGCTTCTCTTCGAGGAGGTGCTGTTCAACAGCATGCTGAAGGACTACTGGGTGGTCGGTTTCATCGACGACGACGTCAACCGTCAGGGACGACGCCTCTGGCGGGTTCCCATACTCGCCGGAGAAAAATGGGCGAAAATCACCCGCGATCAAACCCCGGAGCTGTGGGTCTCCTCGCGTTTCATCCCCAAGGAGAGGGTGGAACGGCTCCTCAAACTCTGGGAACGGAAGCTCGTCGTCAGACGGCTCTTCCTGCGTATCGTCCCCGACTCCCCGGAATGACCCCGACTCCGGGTCACCGTCCTGGACGGCGCCAGGGCGTCACTGCTGACTCCGCCTCTCCGCCATAGGCGTCCCAAGGCTGTCGGCCATTCGCGCCGCCACATCCGGGGCCATCCGGCTCAGGATCTTCGCCGCCACCTTCTCGCGCATCCCCTTGAGTACCCGGACCGCCGTCTCCGGCGAGAGGAGCTTCAGACCATCGGCGGCCGCCTGCGGCTTCATGTCGCCATAGATCTTCGCCAGACGGGCGATATTCTCATCGTCCACGTCCTGCTCCTTGGCCAGATCGCTCTTCATGCTCGACCTCAGCCCTTGCAGCGCCTCGATCCGCTTCGCCAACTTCTCCTCGAGGCGTTGCAGCTCCGCCTCCCGCAGGGCCACCCGCTCCGTGCGCCGATCCAGCTCCACGCGCCTCTTCTCCAGGCTCTCCAGGAGACCGATGGGATCACGGATATCCACGATCTCCCCGGCGGCCATCGCCCCCCCCATCCCACCGCCGAGAAGGAGACCCGCCACCAACAACACGCTCCCGCCGAACATGACCTGGGTCACCGCTCACTCCTCCTGAAGCCGCCGTCGGTACTGTTGCACGCCAACCTCGTCCAACTTCATCAGCTCTTGCCGCTGCCGTTCCGCAACCTCCCGAGCCCCCTGCTTCTCTTCCAGAATCTCCGCCTGCTTGAGCTCGATCCGGGCCCCCTTCCACACTTGCAGGGCCTCCTCCCGTCGCTTCTCGGCCTTCCGCCTCGCCTCCTCCACCCGCTGCAAGCGCAGGGCCTGCCCGGAAAAAAAATCCTCCACCAACTGCGGCGGCAGACGCGCCTCGCCCTGCCCCAGGGAATCCAACGCCTGACTGCGAGCCTCCCGGATTCCCTCTTCCAGGCGGCGACGCTCCCGAACCAGCTCCTCCACCCGAGCCGCCGCCTGCGAAAACAACTGCCCCGTCGCCTCCTCACGAATCCGTCTCAGGTTGACCAACCGGGAGAAACGATTCATGCCCTGGGAATCCGCCGCAGCAATCGATCACTCGCCAAACGCGCCGGGATGCGCCAGACTGTTCCGGGGTCGTTTCCCCGTGACCGCCATGGTCACAAACGATCCGACGAACACGAGAATTCATACCACCAAGAACTCATGCAAAGAACGGACCGCAAACTCCTTTCCGGCACCGGTGCATCATGACCCTTTCTCGGACCCTTCGCCAACTCCTTCCGCCCCTGTTCATGCTTCTCCTCACCCTGACCGGTCCCCGATCCGGCATGGCCGGGGGCCAGGAGGATAAACCCGTCCTCGTCGTCACCGACCCCGAAATCAACGACCTGATCACGGAGATCTCCAAGCCCCTGCTCATCGCTGCCGACCTCGACCCCGAGACCGTCCGTTTCCATATCATCCTGAACGCGTCGCTCAACGCCTTCGCCCTGCCCAACCAGCACATCGTCCTCCACAGCGGCCTCGTTCTCGCCGCCGGGAGTCTTGACGAAATCGCCGGCGTCATGGCCCACGAAGTGGGCCACCTCACCGCCGGCCACCACCTCAAACTGAAGTCCACCGCCCGGAACGCTTCCATCAAGGCCCTGGTCATCTCCGCCATGGGTCTGGCTGCGGGAGTGGCCTCCGGCAACCATCAACTCTCACAGGCGGCCATCATCGGCGGCCAGGCCGGCGCCGTCAGCGAAATCCTCGACGACATGCGCGAAAAGGAGACCCAGTCCGACCGCCTGGCCGTAGGTTACCTTCAAAAGGCCGGTTACCATCCCGCAGAACTGGCCACCTTTCTCGACCGCATCAGCCAGACCCAGAGACTCACCGACCTTCCACCCCCCTATCTTCTGACCCATCCGGTCAGTTCGCAACGGGTGATGGAGGTGGCCTCCCTCGCAGCCGAGACGCCACCGCTCCGCCCCCATCCCGATCTCTCCGAGGAGAGACTCCTCCGGGTTCGCGCCAAGCTGGAGGCGGGAACCGGAATCGACCCGATGCGCGCCACCGAGACCTTCCGAGCCCGATTGGGGACGGTGGGCCCGGAAAACCTCCAGGGTACTCCCGGCAGCCGCTTCGCCAACCGGTACGGCCTCGCCCTGGCCCTCCGCTACGCCGGGCGACTCCCCGAAGCCCTGGAGGAACTCGCGATCCTCATGAAGGACCGCCCCCCCGACCCCTATCTCCTTCGGGAGCGGGGTTTGATCCAAATGGAGAGGGACCACCTGGCCCAGGCAATAGAGGACCTCGAGGCCGCCAGTCGCCTCAAACCCGACAGCTTCGACCTCGCCTATCACCTGGCATTCGCCCAGTCCGAGTCGGGCGATCTCACCGGGGCTGCGTCGCGCCTGCGCAGGGTGATCGTCGACCATCCCCTCGAGGCGGAGGCCTATTATCTCCTGGGTGTGGTCGAGGGCAAACGGGGTCTCATGGGGGCGAGCCATCTGGCCCTCGCCCGGCACCATCGGCTCAACCTGGATCGCGAGACGGCTTTATGGCACTACCGGGAGGCCGTGCGCCAATTCGCCAAGGGCGAGGCCGGCGAAGAGTCCGCCAGGGACGAGATGGAGAGGCTCGAAAAAGAGGCGGTGGAAGAGGAGAGAGCCAACAAACGGCGCAGGCTCCGCCACTGAAGGGATCGGTGCACCCCCGTCGTGGTCATGCGCATACGGAAAACCACAGGCGGAAAACCACAGGCGGAAAACCGCGGTCGGAAAACTGCGGAACAGGGCCGGACTACCCGTCCACCGCCGACCGCGACAGGTTCTCGGCCTCCCCCCGTTCCCCCAGCGCCGACAGAAGGCGCACCACCGCCCGTATCGCCGGCTCCGGCAGAAACCGGTCCGCCTCCCGTTCACTGATCGCCCCTCCCCGATCATCGAAGGCAAGCCGCAGGTAGAGCCGCAACGCCCCAGCAAGATCACCCTCCCGCTCCATGCGCCGGGCCTCATGATACCTCAGTCCTCGCGCCACCGGCGGAAAGACCTCATAGCCGGTGAGAAAGGCACGGATCTCCGCCTGGGGCGCCTCCTCCCGCTGCCGGGAAAAGGTCCAGAGCGCCCGAAATGCTGCCCTCAGCCCCGCCGACTGCCCGACCCCGGTCGCGCTCGTGACCGGGGCCATCGCCACCGCCAAACGACCCAGAATCTCCAGGGAGGACCACCCCGGCTCTCCCTGCCGCAACGCCAGGAGATCCAGACGCATTCCCTCGCTCTCCTCGCCCCGGGTGCCCCGCAGATAGCTGCGAACCGCATCCCAACGTCCCTGACGAAAACAGCTCCGCGCAAAAAGGAGCCGCGCCTTCTCGGGCAACGGCTCGATCAAACCAAGCCCCTGAGGCGTCAGCACCCCCCCCGGCTCCAGGAGTCCCCGGCGCGCCCCCTCCCCCAGGGCAAGCAGCTCCTCCAGCGCCTTCTCCCCCGCCCTCTCCCCAGCTTCCGGATGCCCCCA
>JADGCL010000064.1 GCA_015229005.1 Magnetococcales bacterium | reverse complement strand
CGGACAGAATAAGGGGATATCCGTCTCTCCGGTTTTCGGGGGATACACATCCCAGGCGGAATTCGAATTCCTCTGCGGCGTTCCGGCATTCCAGGAATTCGATCAGATCGAATTCAACACCTTCACGGGCGCCCCAACTTATTGCCTGCCAGGAATCCTGAAGGATTTTGGATATGCTACGGTTGCTTCCAACGGCTTCAAGCCCGATTTTTTCAATACCGTTCCAGCGTATCGCGGCCTCGGTTTCGAATCAGCTTATTTTTCCAAGGAATACACCCCAACCTCGGAGACGTATCTCTCCAAGGGTGACGATACTGACAACAAATATTTCTACGATGGTGATTTGTATGATCAGAATCTGGCCTTCGTCAAGACCCTTCTTGACAAAAAGAAACCGTTTTTCAACTACGTCTTGACGGTCTACGGGCACCTTCCGTTCGATCTCGGAAGGCGCGCCGGTCCTCCCCTGTTTTCACTGCCTGCATTGCACCCCGACCTGCAGAAGATCGTCAATCAAAACCACTACCGGACACAGGCCCTCGCCCGATATCTCCAGGAACTGATTGCCCTGGATCCGGAATCCCTGATCGTTCTTGCCGCCGACCACCTGCCGCCGCTCTCAGATGGAACCCAAGATTATCTGACCTACGGCTATCTTCCCGCGCTCCCGGACCCCCTGCACAGCAATCTGTTCCTCGTTTTCGACAAGGGCAGGCCGGTCAAACCCACGGAGCGCGTCTTCTCCCACTTCAACATCTACCGCCTGATCCTGGACCACCTCACCGATCACGAATATTGCCGCATCCAGAGATGCGCCTTCGACGCCCCCTACGACAAGGAACCCCTCCGGGACGACTACCGGATCATCATGGGGCTCGCTTCCCGGTAAACGCCCATGATCTCGGTTCAAACCTCCACCTGTCCTTCAGGAGAGCGGCTTCTCTTCCTCTTCCTTCTCTTCCGGGTTGGCGAACCCTTCTCCAGGCTTCCGAACAACCCCCCTCCCTTCCGGGTTTGCGGTCCCTTCTCCAGGCGCCCAAACAGTGCCGGATCCCGCCGAAAGCGGACCGGAACCTCCCCCCGCAGGACCGGTCGGCTCGACTCGGTCAACCGCAGACCGCCATGGCCCTGCAGATCGACCGTCAGAAAACCCGCCGCCACCAGTTGCCGATAGACCGAACGCCAACCACGATCATCAAGCTCGGCGCCAATGGCGAAAGTCGTCACCCGATCGTGGCGAAAATGTTTCACCTTGGCCGTTCGCCGACCGGTAAGGACATCGACCAGGTGCCCCACGCCGAAGAGTTGGCCCGTCCGGTAGACACAGGAGAGCGCCTTCTGCGCCGCGACCAACCCTTCCCAACTCTCGACAGGCTGAAGACAATTGTCGCAATTGTCGCAGGAGGCCGGGTGGGAATCCCCGAAATAGCCGACAAGTGTCCGTCGCCGACAGGTGACCGACTCGCAATATCCAAGCAGGGCCTCCAGGCGACGACGCTGGATCTCCTTGATCCGCTCTTCCGCCGGCGACTTCTCCAGGAAACTCCGGCGGATCACCACATCCTCCAGACCATAGATCATCAGGGCATCGGCCGGATTGCCGTCCCGGCCCGCCCTCCCGGTCTCCTGATAGTAGGCCTCCAGGCTTTGCGGCAGATTGAGGTGGACCACATAGCGCACGTCGGGTTTGTCGATCCCCAGACCGAAGGCGATGGTCGCCACCATGATCACCCCCTCCTCCCGCTGGAAGCGATCCTGATGCAAGCGGCGCTCTCCGGCCTCCATGCCCGCATGATAGGGCAATGCCCGGTACCCCTCCCCGACCAGCCACCGGGCCAGGCGATCCACCTCCTTGCGGGAAAGACAGTAGACGATACCGGACGCTCCGGGGTGTTCCGCATCGATGAAATCACGCAACTGCCGCTGCGACTGCTCCTTGGTCATCACCCGATAGCGGATATTGGGACGATCGAAACCGGCAACAAACCGCCGCGCCTCCCCCATACCGAGACGGGCGACGATCTCATCCCGGGTTGCCGCATCCGCCGTTGCCGTCAGGGCCAGGCGCGGAACCCCAGGAAATCTCTGCCCGAGGATGTCCAGGCCCAGGTAAACCGGGCGAAAATCATGCCCCCACTGGGAGACGCAATGAGCCTCGTCGATGGCAAACAGGGCAAGCGGCAAGGGGGCCAGAGCGTCAAGGAATTCCGGCATCAACAACCGTTCCGGGGCCACGTAGAGAAGATCGAGACTGCCCTCGCCAAGTGCCATGAAGACCCGCCGGTTTTCGGCCCTGGTGGCCGCCGAATTGATCACCGCCGCCCGCAATCCCAGTGCACTCAAGGCTGCCACCTGGTCCTGCATCAGGGCAATGAGCGGCGAGACAACGACACCAACCCCGGGCCGGAGCAACGCCGGGATCTGAAAACAAAGCGATTTTCCCCCGCCGGTCGGCATCAGCACCAGGGCATCGCCTCCGGCCATCACCTGGTCGATGACCTCCCTCTGGAACCCCCGAAACTGCCGAAAACCGAAGACTCCCCGCAACGCCGCCATGGCCGGATCCGAACCGGCATTCGCCGTCGTGATCGCAACGGGATCGACCGACTTTGCCAATGGCCTCCCCTTCAACATCGCCCAAGGCTCCGCGCCCGCGACAACTCCCCCGCCAACCCCGATCGGCAAATTGGGCAGCCCACCTCACCACCAACAGGAAGGGGACAAAGATAGGGACCGATCATCAACGAGTTAGGCATATTTCATGCTTTCCGGTCAGATTCGTCCCCTCTCCATTCGTGAGGCCTTCACCCATGAACCCGTTGTCCCGGCTACTGGCGACGTCCCTCGGCACCATGCTCCTCCTGACGACACCGGCCATGGCCGCAGATCAGGGCCCCGTGCCCCCCTCCGATTCGTCCCAAGCCGCGACCGCCAAGGTTGTGGCAAATGGCATCGTTGCCGGCATCGCCCAAACCCACCCGGTGGCAATCGCCCCGGATGGCCAATCGCTCCTGACCACCACCGTCTCGGGGAAACACCTGCGTCTGGTCAGCATCCCGGCGGGCTGCGACCTCTGGCGGGCCCGCCAACCCACCGGGACCATCCTCTCCGTCACCATCTCACCCAATGGGCGACTCGCCATGGCCGCCGATACCGAGGGCGTCATCCACCTCTGGGACATGGCCACCGGTCGCCCCATCCGGCGGATGACCGGGCACCAGGGGGCCGTCCCCCAGGTCTCCTTTTCCGCCGATGGCCACCTGGGACTCTCGGTCGGAGTCGACGGCATCTTCCGCATCTGGGACCTCAAGCACGAAACCCTGCACCTGGCCGTCTCCCTGGAAACACCCCTCCTGACCGCAGCCTTCACCGCAGACGACAGCCGCGTCCTCGCCGGGGCCGCCGATGGGAGCCTATTCTTTGTCGATGCCAATCGCCACCGCAAGGTCTGGAGCCTCCAGGCACACCGGGGCCCGGTCCTGGCGGTCGCCATTCTCCCCAACGGCGGCAATCTCCTCTCCCTGGGGGGAGACGGCGAACTGAAATCGTGGACCCTGGCCGGAGAGCCGGCTTGGACGCAGCCTCTCCCCAAAGGATGGAACCCCAACAGTCGTCTCCTCCTTGCCCCAACCCAGGGCGGACTCTTGACCTTCGACGGTAACCGCACCCTCCAGTTGTGGGATCTCATGACAGTCGCCCCGAAGGCGGCAGTGACCATTCCCTGGACCCTTCCTCCTTCCGTCGGCTTCGACCCCCGGAAGAACACCGCCGCCCTCTACGACGGCGACGAAGGCTTCGCCACCGTCGACATGGCCCGCCAACAAACGCTGCATCACTTCACCACCGCCCACAACTCCGGCGGCGCTCCCGCGACCCATCTGACGACCCGGCTCCCCGAGGGAGAGATCGCCGCTGGCACCCTTTGGCGCGAGCCAGTAACCGGAATGCCCTTTGTCTGGGTCCCAAAGGGGTGTTTTGCCATGGGGTGTCGGGATACCTCCCGGAAATGCTCCTCCGAAGAACTCCCCAGCCATCAGGTCTGCCTCGACGGCTTCTGGATCGGAGTGAACGAAGTGCGCCAGGATGAATGGGAGACGGTCATGGGCTTCAACCCCGCCGCCGGCCAGGAGGTTCCGGCAGAGGCGGTGAACCACGTCTCCTGGCTCGACTCCCACCGTCTGGTCTGCGGCATGAACCGCCTCTCTCCCGTCCAGTTCCGCCTCCCCACCGAGGCAGAATGGGAGATGGCCTGCCGGGGTGAGAGCGTCGTCCTTCCCCCAGACCGGGTCCGTGAACCCACCATCCGCCGGGAAAGGGACAAGGAAGCTCTCCAGCCGGAGGAAAAGGGCAATGATGCTCCCCCGCCGGGGGCCCCGCCGGGGGACGAAAAAGCCCCGCCCCATCCCCTGGGACTTCAGGGAATGCACAACGGCGTCTGGGAATGGGTCGCCGACATGTACGACCCCGACGGCTATGCCAGACACGCCTTCCATGATCCGGACATTACCGGCAACGAGTCCTATCGCTTCTCCTGGAACACCTTCGACCGGGTCACCCGGGGCGGAAGCACCAACTCCCAAGGAAGGGACTCGGAGTGCGTCACCCGTGACTTCGACGACGACAACGTCCGCGGTTTCATCCATGGCCTGCGCCTGGTGGCCGAACCCAGGGTCGACACAAAACCATGAACCCCCTCCAAACCGCGTCGGACCCAAACGAGAATCGAACCATGAACAGCTCGGCAAGCGCAGCTCCCTTCCCCGCTCTCACCCCTCCCGGTCAGCGCAGGCTGCCACCGCTCGGGCAGAGGCTCTTCCTGGCCCTCTCCCTCGCTTGCACCGCCCTCCCCGGGTGTCAATCCGTCCCGGAGCCGGCAATCCAGGACGGAGAAGAGATCATCCTGGAAAAACACTCCTTCTCCCACGAAGATACCAAGCTCCTCTTCGATTCCTATCAGATTCAACCAGGAGACAAGCTCGACCTCCTCTTCAACATCAAAACCCGGAACAAAGAGGGACGCTTCTACCTCTCCCTGGGCGACACCGTCGAGGTCCGCTTCCCCTTCATGCCGGATTGGAACACCGTCCAGAAGATCCGCCCGGATGGCACCATCTCCCTGCCGGAAGTCGGCTCCGTCAACGTCTCGGACATCACCGTCGAGGAACTCTCCGATATCCTGAAGGAGCGCTACAGCCGGATCCTGGTGGACCCCCAGCTCGTGGTCCTCGTCCCCGAATTCCTGTCGCAACTGCGGGAGTTGAAAACCGACCTCCACACCGCCTCCCGCGGACTCAGCCGTCTCGTGACCGTCCGCCCAGACGGCTATGTCACCTTCCCCATGGCCGGCAATGTCCTGGTCGCGGGAAAGAGTATCGAAGAGGTCACCATCTACCTCAATGCCGAATACAAAAAAGTCAGCCCCAGTCTCTACGCCGACGTCTTCCTGGAGGAGAGCAGAGGCAGCACCATCCATCTCCTCGGAGAAGTGGCCAAACCCGGGGCCTATCCAATCTCGAGCCCCATTTCCCTCGCCGAGGCCATCGCCCTGGGCGGGGGCTACTCCCACGAGGCCATGCTCGACTCCGTCGTCGTGATCCGGCGCGAGAAAAAGAAGGTCTACGCCACCCGGGTCAACCTCGCCGCCGCCCTCTCCCTCACCAGTGGAGAGATGTTCTTCGTCTCCCCCAATGACCTGATTCTCGTCCCAAGATCCCGCATCAGCACCGTCGCCCAACTGATGGACGATGTCGGTCGCATCGGACTCTTCAAAGGATGGAGCCTCGGCGGCTCCTTCTCGGTCCGCGACAAACCCCTCACCGGACCTTCCCCGACAAACCTGACACAGTGATGGACCAATCCCGGATCCGGCGGTTCGTGCCCGCTCCAGGCAATCGAACAAGCGCCTCGGGACCGTCCCCAACATAAAAAAACCCGCGACGGTCCCCCGTCGCGGGTTTTTTACTCCCCAATCCCGGCTCCTTCTACCCCTCGTCAACCTCCTTCATGGTCAGCTTCACCCGACCCTGACGATCAACGTCGAGAACTTTGACCCTGACCACATCCCCCTCCTTGACCACATCGGAGACCTTCGCCACCCGCTGCCCGGACAGCTGCGAGATGTGAACCAGACCGTCCTTGTTCGGCAGAATATTGACGAAGGCACCGAAATCAGTAATCCGCACCACCTTGCCCTCGTAAACCTGCCCCTTCTCCACCTCGGCGACGATCCGCCTGATGATCGCCTCGGCGTTGGCCGCGCTCTCTCCATCGACAGCAGCAATCTGGATCGTACCATCGTCCTCGATGTTGATCTGGCAACCCGTCTCCTCGGTGATCGCCCGGATCACCTTGCCGCCGGAACCGATGACCTCGCGGATCTTGTCGGGATGGATCTTCAGGGTGAAAATGCGCGGTGCATACTGGGAAATCGAGGCCCGGGGAGCCGCAAGCCCCTTCTTCATCTCGGCAAGGATATGCAGCCTCCCGCCACGAGCCTGGGCCAAAGCCACCTCCATGATCTCCTTGGTGACCCCGGTGATCTTGATGTCCATCTGCAGGGCCGTGATCCCCTCCTCGCTCCCGGCCACCTTGAAATCCATGTCTCCGAAGTGGTCCTCATCGCCGTTGATATCCGAGAGAACGGCAAAACGATTGCCCTCCTTGACCAGACCCATGGCGATCCCGGCGACCGAGGTCTTGACGGGAACCCCCGCATCCATCAAGGCCAGGACCGATCCGCAGACCGTCGCCATCGAGGAGGAACCATTGGACTCGGTGATCTCGGAGACTACCCGCATGGTGTAGGGAAAAATTTCCGGGTCCGGCAAAATGGCCGCCAACGCCCGTGTCGCCAGCTTGCCGTGACCGATCTCCCGCCGCCCCGGCGCCCCGAGACGCCCGGTCTCGCCAACCGAGAAGGGAGGAAACGAGTAGTTCAGATAAAAATTCTCCCGCCTCTCGCCCTCGAGGCTCTCGACGATCTGCTCATCCCGCCCCGTCCCCAACGTCACCGCCGCCAACGCCTGGGTCTCGCCGCGAGTAAACAGGGCAGTGCCATGAACTCTGGGAAGAATCCCGACCTCACAAACAATGGGACGAACATCGGTAAGCCCCCGCCCGTCGATCCGCTTTCCGGTCGAGAGGATACGCTCGCGGATCGCCGTCGACTCCAACGACTTCAGATGGCCCTTGATCTCCAGGGAACGAGCCTTGTCCGCATCACCCAGCTCCTGGACAGCCTTCTCCTTGATCTCGGCAACCACATCCTGGCGCTTGAGCTTCTCCGGGATCGAATAGGCCGACTGAATCGATTCCAAATACCGGGAGGAGAGTTCGCGCACCAAACCCTCGTCCTCCTGAGAGGGCGCCAACGTCCAACGCGGCTTGCCACATTCCTGGGCCAACTCCCGGATCGCCTCAACCACCGGTCGATATCCCTCGAAACCGAACATCACCGCCGCCAGCATCTCCTCTTCGGTGAGAAAATCCACCTGCGACTCCACCATGGTGATGGCGTCGGCTGTGCCCGCCACGACCAGGTCGAGCCGGCTCGTCGCCATCTGCTCGAAGGTCGGGTTGAGGACCAGCTTGCCGTCGACATGGGCCACCCGGGAACCACCGATCGGACCGTCGAACGGGATCCCGGAGATCGCCAGCGCCGCCGATGCCCCAGCCATGGCAGGAATGTCGGGATTGTTCTTTTGATCAAAAGAGATCACCGTCGCGATCACCTGGGTGTCGTTCATGAACCCCTTCGGGAAAAGGGGCCGGAGAGGGCGGTCGATCAGACGAGAGGTCAGGATCTCCTTCTCCGAAGGACGGGTCTCCCGCTTGATGAATCCACCAGGAATCCGCCCGGCCGCCCAGCTCTTCTCCTGGTAATGCACCCCCAGAGGAAAATAATCCATCCCGGGGCGCACACTCTTCTCGGCAACCACGGTGGCCAGCACCATGGTCTCCCCATAGGTCACCAGAACGGCCCCGTCGGCCTGTCGGGCAATACGACCGGTCTCGAAGGTCAGCGTCTCACCACCGAACGCCACGCTTTTCTTGTGTATCTTGAACATGTGGTCTCATTTCTTTCTTGGATGGAAAGCACCCGCAGGATGCCGGGAAATCACTTTCTCAGGTTGAGCCTCTGGATCAGGCGCTGATAGCGGGAGCGCTCCTGGCCCTTCAAATAGGCCAGCAAGCGCCGGCGCAGGCCGACCATCTTCAGCAGACCACGACGAGAATGATGATCCTTCTGGTTGACTCTCAGATGTTCCGTCAAATTGTTGATGCGTTCAGTAAGCAGGGCAACCTGGACCTCCGGCGAACCGGTGTCCTTTTCGTTGGTGGCAAACTCACGAATCACCGCTTGCTTCTTCTCCGGGGTGATCGACATCGGATGGGCTCCTCGAGTGGTTGGGGTGGGATTGAAGATCCGACCCGCGTTCGGTGGGAAACAGACGTCGGGGTTTCACGGAACGGCGGCCCAATAGATCCACCTTGTCGCCCAGTACCCCGTAGGCACAAAACTGCCCCTCGGGAGTCATAAGCCTCACCGGGCCGCCAGCCAACCCTTCCGCTTCCACCCAGATGGACTGGCCATTCTCCACCTTGCGCCAGGCCTGGGCCCGCAGACGCAGTGCCGGGATGCCGGCCAGCACGCGATCCACGGGAAACAGTACATCATCAAGCCTCCCGGCAGCGACCTTGGTCGCCAGTTCCGAAAGACGTACAGCCTCGCTCAACTGAAACCCCAGGGTCTCGGTCCGGACCAACCGCTCCAGGTGCGCCGCACTCCCCAGGTGACGCCCCAGATCACGGGCCAAGGCCCGCATGTAGGTCCCCTTGGAACACCGAACATCGACCTCTGCCAACCCGTCCGCGTAGGAAACCAGGGTGAAATCATGAACCGTCACCACCCGCGGGGCCATCTCTACGACCTCACCGCGACGCGCCAAGTGATAGGCCCGCTCGCCATTGACCCGGATCGCCGAATGCAACGGCGGAACCTGATCGATCCGACCGGTAAACAAAGGCAAGGCGGCGCGAATCACAGACTCGTCCGCAGGCAGATCCCCTTCGCGAATCACCTCCCCGGTCAGATCGCCGCTGTCGGTCTCGCGTCCAAAACGAACCCAGCCGCGGTATCGCTTGTCGCCATCCAGCACCAGACCGGAAGTCTTGGTACCCTCCCCAAGTGCAACGGGAAGGAGCCCTTCCGAAAAAGGATCCAACGTGCCCCCGTGCCCCGCCTTCGCCGCCTGGGTAATCCGCTTGACCTTCTCGACGACCCGAGTGGATCCCTCGCCAGGATCCTTGTAGATCGCCAACCACCCATGAATCGGCTTCCCTCGCCGTTTTCCCGCTCTCACGCCGCAATGTTCCTCATGCCGCCTCGATCCTCATTCCACAACCCCCTCCTCGGCAGGAGGAATCTCCAGACGATTCAAGAGTTCATTCATACGGTTGCCATAGGCCAGGGAGTGATCGGCCTCGAAGACCAACTCGGGGACCAACCGGAGCCCCAATCTTGGCCCCAATCGACTGCGAATGAAACCCGTCGCATGCCTCAACCCGGAAAGAGACGCCTCCGGGTCGGAGCCCATCACCGTCACAAAGACCCTGGCATGCCGCAGATCCCGGCTAACTTCCACCCCGGTAATCGATACCATCCCGGTCAGGCGCGGATCACGCACCTCCTCCCGACCCAACATCCGGGCAATCTCCTCACGGATACGGGTCGCCACACGCTCAGTCCGGACGGTCACGGGAGAACCTCAATGTGATAGTCGCCGACGACAACCTCACCATTCATCTCACAAAAACGGACCACCTGACGTAACCGCCCCTGGAGAGGTCCCACTTCATTCCCCACCAGGGCAACCCCAAGCCCGACCGACTGCCACTGGTCCTGATAGGCCACCTCGGCAGCCGAAACCTCGAACCGCTGCCTGACCCTGGCCAACAACCCCTTGACGATCCCGCGCTTCTCCTTCAGAGAGCGTACCCCTGGTAAGTGCAAGGTCAACTCCAGGAGACCGATCCGCATGGCTTCCATCGGGAGAACCTAGCCAATGGTCTGACGAACCTCCTCGCGCACAAACGCCTCCAGGGTATCTCCCGTCTTGATATCGTTGAACTTCTCCAGACCAATGCCGCACTCCATCCCCTCCCGAACCTGGGAAACATCCTCCTTGAAGTGCTTCAAAGTGGCCACAGCCCCTTCGTATACGACAACATTGTCCCGGAGCAGACGGATCCAATGCGCCCTCTCCATGACCCCGTCGGTAACCTGACAACCAGCGACGTTCCCAACCTTGGAGATACGGAAAACCTCCCGGACCCGTGCATGCCCAAGGACCCGCTCCTCGATCGTCGGTCGCAGCTGCCCCTCCATCGCCCGGGTGATGTCGTCCACCAGGTCGTAGATGACCGAGTAGAAGCGCATGTCGATCCCCTCGCGCCGGGCCAACTCCCGCGCCTTGGCATCGGCACGAACGTTGAACCCCAGGACAAGCGCCCGCGAGGCCATCGCCAGCATGATGTCGGACTCGTTGACGCCGCCGACACCCGTATGAATCACGTTGACCCGGATCTGGGCATGGTGAATCTTGTGCAGAGCCTCCGAGACCGCCTCGACCGAACCGCGGACATCACCCTTGATCACCACCTTGACCTCGTCGATCCCTCCGTCCTTGATCTGGTCGAAGATGTCCTCCAACTGGGCAGGCGCCTGCTGGACATGCTCCTTTTCCTTGATCTGGGCAATGCGGAAGGCCGCGATCTCCCTGGCCCGACGCTCGTCAGGGACCGCAACCAGCTCGTCACCTGCCTCCGGAACCCCGGAAAGACCGATGATCTCCACAGGCATCGCCGGTGGCGCCTCCAGAACCGATACCCCCCTGTCATTCACAAGATTGCGAATCTTGCCCCATTCGTGCCCAACCACAAAGACGTCACCGACCCGCAGGGTCCCCGCCCGGACAAGACAGGTGGCCACCGCACCCCGCCCTTTGTCCAGCTTGGCCTCAACGATGGTACCACGGGCGCTCTTATTGGGATTGCACCGAAGATTCAACATCTCGGACTGGAGAAGGATCATCTCCAACAGGGCATCGATCCCCTCACCAGTCACTGCCGAAACAGGCACAAAGATCGTTTCGCCACCCCACTCCTCGGAGACCAAACCATACTCCGTCAACTGGTTCTTGACGCGGTCGGGGTTGGCGCTCGGCCGATCGATCTTGTTGATTGCCACCAGGATGGGAACCCCCGCATCCTTGGCATGGTTGATCGCCTCCACCGTCTGCGGCATGACCCCATCATCCGCCGCCACGACCAGGATGACCAAATCCGTCACCTTGGCCCCCCGGGCCCGCATCGCTGTGAAGGCGGCATGGCCGGGAGTGTCCAAAAAGGTCACCACCGCCCCGTCACCGACAGCCACCTGATAAGCACCGATGTGCTGGGTAATACCGCCATGTTCCCGCGAGGTGACATCCGAATGGCGAATCGCATCCAGCAGAGAGGTCTTGCCGTGGTCAACGTGCCCCATGACCGTCACTACCGGCGGACGCACAAGCCTGTCGACATCGGCATCGGCCCCTTCCGCCAGCTCGGCGGTGATCTCCGCCTCCTGGGAAACCTGCTTGCACCGATGCCCCATCTCCTCGACCACGAGGATCGCCGTATCCTGATCCAGCACCTGGTTGATGGTCACCATCATCCCCTGCTTGAGCAGGAGCTTGATGACCTCGGATGACTTGACCGCCATCCGATTGGCCAGATCGCCGACCGTAATAGTCTCCGGCACGATCACTTCCCGGACCACCGGCGCCATCACCACCTGATCCTCCCGGCGCCGTCCACCACGACCGGTCTTGCCGTTACGGGAACGCTTTTGCGGCAGCTCCTTCTCCGCCGGTTGGGCCGCCTTCTTGCCCTTGCGCCGCCCCTTGGCCTTCAGGGTTTCCCTGGGCTTCTTGTCCTTGTCCTTGTCTTTATCCTTATCCTTATCCTTATCTTTGTCCTCCCCCTCGGTCACCCGCCGCAACTCTTCCTGGCGCTTCTGCTCACGCAGATGGTCCACCTGGGTCAGACGCTTGGCAACCAGGGCCTCGGTCTTTTTCCTGGCCAGATCCTCGCGTTGCGCCCGAGTCAACTTGCGCGGGGCACTGTCGGGGTCCTGGGCGAAGGAGGCTTCCGCCGGTTCGAACAAGGGCGTCGTTTGCCGGCTCCGATCCAGGGATTCCCCTCTCGATCGGACCGGGGCCGGGACCGTCGCCTCGACGTAATCGACGTTGTCCCCCTCATCGGCAGCAGCCATGGAAACAGCCGGCGGAGAATCGGCAACTGCAGGCGGCTCCGGCACAACCTCCAGGTCCGCGACCGCCTCGGCGACCGGAGAAGGCACCTCGACTTCCTCGCGCTCCTCTTCCGGAAGGGGCGCCGCCGACGCTGGATCGATACCTCCCGATGCGGGACAGGGAGACTCCCCCTCCGCAGTGGGCTCCGGCCCCACATCCGCATCGGCCACAGACCCCACCACACCGATGTAAGGATCTCGAGGCTCCTCGGCGACAACCGGCAAAGTCTCCTCGACCACCCCCTCACCCTCCTGCGCCTGCGGGGAGGCAGAGGAGACAACGCCCCGGTGTTCGAAAGGCGGCGAGGATTCCGGGGGAGACGCGACCGCAGGGGACCCCTCCCCCGATGGCACCGGTGAGGGAGAAACACTCTCCATCCTCCGCTTCCGTCGCTCAGCCCGGAACGAGGCCCGCTCTTCGGCGGACATCGGCGTCAGTATCTGGTGCGCCCCGGCAGGGCGAGAACCCTGCGCCTCACCAGCACCAGCCTCCGACGCAGGCGCATCGGCGACGTGTCCCGCCTCGGCATCAGCCCCATGATCGGGGCCTTCGGCCTCCTGGCCCGAGGCCTTGACGAAAGTCTTCTTTCGACGCACCTCCACCACGACGCTCTTGCTGCGACCATGGGAGAAGCTCTGCTTGATCGAGCCTCCCTCCACCGTTTTTTTCAAGACAATCCGGCGGGGCGCCTTCAGCCGAAGCTTCTTTTCGCCATCCTCGGGGTTCCTGGTGTCACTCAAGAGAAACGACTCCGTGCTACGTTGGTGTTGCATTACTTCAAACAGGCCACCTCGAACAGGGTTCGCCAGCGCCACGCATCCGAACGAACCCGAAGGACCATCTTCCGGCCCAATACCGCCAATACTGCGACCGGGCCCTTGCCGCACGCCAGACCAAACCGTTCCCGGTCCAACAGCCCTTCCAGGCTCTCCCCCTCATGGCCCTCCCTCGCCCAACGGGCCAGGAGACGAGCGAACTTCTCGCGGGTGTGAGCCGCCGTATCCGCCGCCAGCAACAGCAGAGGACCCTCCCCCCCTTCCAGACTCTCCTCGGCCCCCCGCAACCCCGTCCGCAGATTGCCACTCCGGCGGGCCAGACCAATGCCATCCATCAGCCGTCGGGAAAACCCCACCTCCAGACGTGGCAGCAACAGTTCCATCGGCGGCACGGCAACTCCCCCCGGGAAAAAACGCCTCAGGGCATCTTTCCTCTTGGCCAGCGCCTGGAGGGTGCCACGATCAGGGACGACATAAATCCCACGACCGGGAAGACGCCCCGAAAGATCCTCCACAAGGTTGCCAAAGGGATCGACGACAAACCTCAGAAGAACCTCCCGCGGGTGCCTCGTGCGCGAAATGAAACAACTCCGCACACCCACCTCCGCCCCGGGGTCTCCTTCCTCCCCGACCGACTCCCCTTCACCCTCAGTCCGATCACCCATGGCGGAACGCCCCGCGAACCGCCCCTCCAACAACCCAAACGTCACTCACCCCTCGTTCTTCTCCTCGGGAACCGGCCCCACATCCTGATCGCCCCCAGCTACAGCATCGGGTGAGGCTTCGACGGCACTGCCCTCCACTCCCCGTCCCTGACCGGAGTCAAACCAACCGGCAACCCGACGAGCCTCCATGATGATCGCCTGTGCCGAGTCGGCATCCAAAGTGGTGGCCTCACCGAGAAGTTCGAGAAGCTCATCCGACGCCAAGTCAGCCAGATTGTCGAGCTGTCGGATCCCCTTTTCGGCCAACTGAATGGCCAGGACATCGTCAATCCCGTCCAGTTGCGCCAAACGGGGATCGACGTGCAACTGCTCCTTGCGTTCTTCGGTCTCCAGCGCCCGTTGCACAAGCTGATCACGCGCACGATTCCTCAGCTCCTGGGCGATCTCTTCGTCGAACCCCTCAATCCCCACCAGCTCCTCGAGCGGGATGTAGGCCACTTCCTCAATGGTCGAAAACCCCTCGTGGATAAGGGCGCTGGCCACATCTTCGTCGAGATCCAGGGCGACCATGAAGTTCTTGGCCAACTCCTCGAACTCTTCAACCCGGGTGGAAGCCTCCTCCCGATCGGTGATGATATCGATTCGCCAACCGGTCAGCTCCGTGGCCAACCGGACATTCTGCCCACGGCGACCGATGGCGAGCGACAGTTGCTCCTCAGCGACGACGACACGGATGCTGTTCTCCTCCTCGTCGACGACGACCTTGGAGACTTCAGCCGGGGCCAGGGCGTTGCAGACGAAGACGGCCGGGTCGTGGGACCACTCGATGATATCGATCCGCTCTCCCTGGAGTTCGGTCACCACCCCCTGCACCCGGGAACCACGAATGCCGACGCAGGCGCCGACCGGATCTACGTGGGGATCGTTCGAACGCACCGCGATCTTGCTGCGGAACCCCGGATCCCGGGCGACTGCCTTGATCTCGACGATGCCGTCGTAGATCTCGGGGACCTCCATCTCGAAGAGCCTCAGGACCATTTGCGGGTCGGTCCGGGAGAGAATGATCTGGGGGCCGCGAGGGGCATCCCGTACCTCGTGGATGAAGGCCCGGATCCGATCCCCCTGACGATAGTGTTCCCGAGCAAGCTGATGTTCGTGCGGGAGGAAGGCCGAGGCCCGCCCGAGGTCGACATAGATATTGTTGCGCTCCACCCGCTTGACGACGCCGTTGACCAACTCTCCCCGCCGGTCCACGTACTCGGCATAGATGCTTTCCCGCTCCGCCTCGCGGACCTTCTGCACGATAACCTGCTTGGCCGTCTGCGCGGCGATCCGACCAAACTCGATCGGCGGTAGCGGCTCGGCCAGAAAATCACCCAACTGCACCTGCGGATTCAGACGCCGGGCGTCGGGGAGGGCAATATGGAGATCGGGGTTGAACTCGGGATGCTCCTTTTCCACCACCTCGCGCAGCTGATTCAGGGCAAACTGCCCGGTCTTGTGGTCGAACCGCGCCTGGATGCTCTTGTTGACCCCGTACTTGCGGCGAGAGGCCGTCTGGATGGCCTGCTCCATGGCCTCGATGACCACTTCCCGCTTGATCCCCTTCTCACGGGCCACCTGCTCAGCGATCTGGACGATTTCAACACTCATGACCGCTCACCCAAGACACTCCCGGCCTGTCACCTAGAAAAGGTTTCATCCTGTTTCCCTCTTGCAATGTTCCCAGCTTCACTCCAACGTCCCCGGCCACAGAAACCCCGGCACCACGCACCGATCTAAAGAGGCTCCAGCATCGCATCATATGAAAAAAGCCGGCAAGAGCCGGCTTCCTCCAAAAAAACCCGAAAAAACCCAGTTCTGGCGGGAACCGTCCCAACGGTAACACTTTCCCCAAGGGAACGCAAAGGGCCAAACCACACCCCAATCCCTTGGTCTTGACTCCTGCCCCCCCATCGCCTCCCCCAGGCACCTCCGGGCGAGAAGACCAGACCGACGGCACCCCCCTCAGGCCGCCAGCAGCGGAACCTCCCGAGCCGAAGGGGCTACGGCTTGACGACGAAGAGGATTTCGTCCGGATAGATCAGTCCGAGATCCCGTCTGGCCACCTCCTCCAGGACACTCGGCTGCTGCTCGACCAGGAGAATCTCGTCCTTGTACTGCCGGATCCGCTCGCGGACGACATGGATATCACGCTGGATGGCCTGGGTCTTCTCCTGGGTCTGCCGCCAGCGCACGAGCCCCTGATCCCCGAACCAGATCAGGTACTGCCCCCAACCGTTGGCGGCGAGCAAAAAAAGCCCGGCAAGAACACTCTTCGAACTGGCGCCGTTCCTGGTATCCATGACCCCTTGCAACCTTGCAGACCCACAACCCGACCACCCTGCCTGCCTGCCTGCCTGCCCACCGCCCTCCCGTCTCGGAACGGCACTCCGCAGGCAAACAGGGGAGAGAAGACCCGCGCACCAGGAGTACGTCCGGAACGACCAAAGAAAGGCGCGTGACCCGGAGGGGATTCCTGGGGCAGAATGGCCCCTTCACCGACCCATGGATAATACCTTTTCCCAGGAATGGATACCATGCCCGGCGACAACGCCCCTGCCTTTTTACGCTTTTCCCTGGAGTGCGAGGTCCTCCGCTTTGGTCGATTCCGGACCAAAGCGGGGCGCGACTCCCCCTATTTCTTCAATGCCGGCCTCTTTCGCGACGGTCGTTCCATGGCCCGCCTGGGGCGATATTACGCCGAGGCCCTGCTGGCAGCCGCCATTCCGTTCGACATGCTTTTCGGTCCCGCCTACAAGGGGATCCCCCTGGTCGTCGCCACCGCCATCGGTCTGCAGGACCGCAGCGGCAAGGCCGTGCCCTTCGCCTTCAACCGCAAAGAGGAGAAAGACCACGGCGAGGGAGGGGGGATGATCGGGGCCCCACTCGCGGGACGAGTCATGATCGTCGATGACGTCATCAGCGCCGGGATTTCGGTTGCAGAATCGGCGGGGTGGATCCGGGCCGCCGGCGCCACCCTCGCGGGGGTGGTCATCGCCCTGGACCGCCAGGAGCGCGGACAAGGGCAACTCGGAGCAGTCGCCGAAGTCTCCCGCGATCTCGGGGTCCCGGTCGTGGCCATCGCCTCCCTGGACGATCTGGTCGCCCTGCTGCAAACGGACCCCAGCCTGTCGGCCCGCCTGCCGGAGATCCGGGCCTAC
Organism: Magnetococcales bacterium; assembly: GCA_015229005.1. Lineage (GTDB taxonomy): Bacteria > Pseudomonadota > Magnetococcia > Magnetococcales > JADGCL01 > JADGCL01. Next base: position 1,587 of record JADGCL010000064.1, on the reverse strand, counting down.
CGCGAGCGCTACGGGGCCTGAGCAGCGCCCCCGGAAGAGGCGCCTCCGACTGCCCAGGCCGACAACCGCAGCCGGGCGCATCCGCCCTCAACGGCACTTCCTGAGAGAATCGACCGCCTTGGCGCTCCCGGTCAGCCTGACGGAAAGGCGGAAGTTCTGGTTGCCGTTGGAGAAGTTCACGCTCATTTTGTCGCGTCTCCTCACCTCCGCCAACAGTTCCTGGGAATTGTCCAGATATTGCCAGCGCCAGAACTTGTCCTTGCCCTCGGAGTCGGGGACAAAAGCGATGGGCACTCCCTTCCTGTCGTCAAAGCCAATGGTCAAATTTTTTCGGGCGATGCCAACCCGTTTGCGGTCGGTGAAGAGTTCGGCGTAGTACTCGTCGGTCGGAAAGAGGGCCAGGAGGGCCAGGGTATCTCCCGACTTGTCGCTCAAGGCGATCTCCATCTTGCAGACCCCCTCGACCTTCCTGACGGTGAACGGGCCCTGCTGAAAATACTCCTTGGCCCCGAGATTCCCCGGTAACAGGCCAAGTACCACCACAAGATACGGAAACCAGCGCATAACGACACCTCTCGACGTCCACCCCGACGACGTCCACCCCGACGACGCCCTTCCCTAACGACGCCCTCCCCAACGACGCCCGACCCGGCGAGCCCTGCTCCGGCAACACCCACCCCACCCCGGACACCCCTGGCACCAACAAGGCGCCGGTAGAGCTGAAGGCCCAGCTGTAGAAAATGCCCGACCCCGGTGCGGGACGCAATCGGCGATATCCGCCCAATGTAGCCTGTCAAGGCCCATATCGCCAGTCATTCCATCCTCGCCGGTGGCGTGGTAGTAATGGTCCCCTCCTGGGGAAAACCCTCACGCGAACCGCAGGGGATCCATGCCAATGCCCGACAATCCGACAACCTTCGAAACACCGCTTGGAAAACTGTTACGGCAGCGGATCCTTCTCCTGGACGGGGCCATGGGCACCATGGTGCAGGCTGCCGGTCTCTCCGAGACCGATTTTCGCGGCGACAGATTCGCCCGCCACCCGGTCGACCTCCGGGGCAACAACGATCTCCTCTGCCTCACCCGCCCCGACATCATCCAGGGAATCCACCGGGCCTACCTGGAGGCCGGGGCCGACCTCATCGAGACCAATTCCTTCAACGCCAACGCCCCCTCCATGGCCGATTTTCAGATGGAGGGGCTCGTCGCCGAAATCAACTTCCATGCCGCCCGCCTGGCCCGGGAAGCGGTCGACGCGCAGACCCGACTGACCCCGGACAAGCCCCGTTTCGTCGCCGGGGTTCTCGGCCCGACCAACCGCACCGCCTCCCTCTCGCCGGATGTCGCCAATCCGGGCAGTCGCAACATCACCTTCGACCAACTGGTCGTGACCTATCGGGAAGCCCTGGAGGGACTGGTCGCTGGCGGGATCGACCTCATCCTGGTCGAAACGGTCTTCGACACACTGAACTGCAAGGCAGCCCTCTTCGCCATCCGGGAGTGGGAAGAGGCCTCCGCCCGCTCCCTGCCCGTGATGATCTCGGCCACCATCACCGACCAGAGCGGGCGCACCCTCTCCGGGCAGAC
>JADGCL010000063.1 GCA_015229005.1 Magnetococcales bacterium | reverse complement strand
CATAGTGGCAAGCAGATGCAGTTGCACCTGACGGGGGAGGAGCAGGAGCAGGAGAAACCCGACCGTGACCAGGGAGACCGCATCCAGTTTCATGACAGAAACATCCTCACCGCAATGACGAACATCAGGGCCGCGTAGATCCAGCGCAGCGTGTTCAGGGAGATGACCGAGGTCAACCAGGCCCCGACCATGCCGCCGGCGAAGGCCCCCGGGGTCAGGATCAGGGCCATGACCAGCGGCGTCCCCATCTCGAACGAACCCGACTGGACCCCATGCCAGAGGGCCACCACCGAACCGACCAGCGACGAGAAAAAGACCAGGGTGGCACTGTTGGCGATGGCGCTCCGGAGAGGCATCCTCGCGATATAGCGCTGCAAGGGCACCTCGATCACCCCGCCGGTGATCCCGAGGATACCGCTCACCACCCCCATGGGCAGCCCCAGGACCCCGTGGCGCGCCACCGGATGGCGCCACTCGGAGACCGGGGTCTCGTCATCCAGGCGGGTTCCGAAATACCTCTGCAACCAGACCAGCGCCGCCCAGGAGCGCCCGGGAGCGTCGAGTTCCTCATCCCCGGGAAGGGTCCGCACCCGGGATTCGGAGATCTCCACGAGCATCTTGACGCCCAGGAGAAAGGCGAACACCCCCAGGAGCCACTGGATCGCGGTCTTGCTCATGACATTGCCGATGAAGTACCCCAGCACCATCCCCCCCATGGCCCAGGGGACCAGGGGTTTGACGAACTCAAAGCGCAGCAGCCCTTGCCGCCGGTAGCGGAGAACCGCCGCTCCGTACATGAAGATGTTGGTGATGTAGGCTACCGGTCGGACGAGGAGCATGCCATAGCCGAAGAACCACATGAGACCGGTGACCTTGATGATCCCCCCCCCCATGGTCATCATGCCGCCGCTGACCCCCGAGACGAAACCGAGGAGAAGCAGCCCGAAGAAGCTCCCCGGGGTATAGCCCAGGATGCTCGGGGAAGAGGGGACATGCGCCGGATCCACCGGCGCCGGCGAGGCCGAGGGGAGCGGCATGGCGACATGCTTGCCCAGCCCCAGACCCAACATCCCCTGCGCCTTCTGCCACCAGCGGTCGGCGACCCGCGGCTCGCGCGGCGCCGGCTGCTGATCGACGGCCACCGCCCCAGTCGGAGATGACACGGTCGCCGGGGAAGATTTGGCGAAGGTGACCACATCCTGGAAATGGGTCACCAGGACATTGGCCGGAACGGCGTAACCGACGATCCTCCCCGCCGCGTCCTCGACCGCCAGGTTGATCCCCACCAGCAACCCCCGATCGTTGACCAGGGGACCGCCGCTTTGGGCCCAGTGGAACACGGCGTCGGTCTGGATCAGGTGGGTCAGTTTCAAGCCGCGGATCAGGACGGGTTCGGTCAGCTCCATGCGCGCCACCGCCCCTTGACGCTGCACCGCCTCCGTCCCCAACGGGTCCCCGAGGGCCTGGACCGGCTCGCCGACCCTGGGCAGGGGGGTATGTCCCAACGCCAGGTAGGGAAAAACATCCTGGGAGACGATCTTGATCAGGGCAAGGTCATGCTCCGGCACCACCTTGAAGGTCTTGGCCGGATATTGCCGGGGACCGTAGGGGGTCTGCACCCGGACCTGGACCTCGGCAAGATCCTGGACGAGGTGCAGCGCCGTCACCACATAACCACGGGGATTGATCAGCACCCCCGAGCCCGCCGAGACATAGTTCCCCGGGTTGCCGCTCCCGCCCTTGGCGAGACCGGCGATGTTGACCATCGCCAGACGGACCGGGTCAAGCCCTTGGGCAGACTGGGGGGACATCACCACCCCCTGGGCCATGGGAGGGGCGCCGACCGTCACCCCGGCAACAGGGGACCCCCCCAGGGCGGCAAGGCTGAGCTGGTCACGGTGATCCCGCACCAGGTGGACCCCCCAGGCGATGGTGCCGAAAAAAAAGAGAATCAACAGGGCGGCAGGAACTTTCCAGGCCTGGCGGCAGAAGGGGACGACGTGGGGTGATGGTTTGAAGGCGCGCATCGTCAGGGAGTGATCGCCATGATGTACAGGGAGGAAATTCCCAGAAATAGGCCCGCCATGGGCAAACCCCACCGAAGATAACGGCGAAAATCCAATACCCCCGCCTCCCCGCCGGAAAAACGGTCACGGAAGTTGACCATGCCGCTCGCCACCACCGGACCGGCCGTCGCCCCGGAGAGAGTGGCCGACGAGCCGGCAAGGACCCCGAGGGAAAGCGCCCACCAGACCGTCGCCCCGGGGAAGTCGACGCTCAGCGACTTGGCCACGGGAATCAAAAAGGCCGTCGCCGGCCCGGCGTTGAGAAAGGGGGTGACCAACCCCGCGATCCACATGAGAAGCAGCAGCGACAGGGTCGCGCTTCCCGCGCCCAACGCCGCGATCAGCCCGTGAAGACCATCCAGGAGGCCCGACTCCTGAAGCCCCCCCACCATGACGAACAGCCCGAGAAAGAAGAGGATATCCCCGCCGCTCATCGCCTGAAACCACTCCGCCCGGGGCACCCTGCCGAAGATCAGGATGGCGATCCCGGCCCAGAAGGCGACGGTCGAGGGATTCAATCCCAGGGACTGGGCCAGAAAGAAGCCGGCCAGGGTGACGCCGAGGACCGAGGCCCCCACCCGGAAGAGATAGGGGTCGACCCCGCCCCGACCATCCCGGTTCCGCACCGGCGAGAGCGCCGCCAGGGCCCTCCGGGCCGACTCCAGGTCCACCCCTCCCGGAGCCCCCGCCACCAGCCGTCTCTGGAAATAGAGCAGAAGCACCGCGAGCAGGATCAGGCAGGGTACCATCATCCCGGCGATGAAATCGTCGAAGTGGAGCCGTGCGGCGGCGCCGATGATCATGTTGGGAAAGTCCCCCACCAGGGTGGAGGCCCCGCCGAGGTTGGAGGCGATCAGCTCGGCGGCGACGACCGGTCCCGGATCCATCGCGAGCGACCGGCAAAGCACCAGGGTCAGGGGAACCATCACCACCATCACCGAGAGATTATTGAAGACCAGAGAGATGGTGTAGGTGACCAGAACCAAAAGGACCAGGACCAGAAGGGCATTGCCACGGGAATAGGTCACGACCTCGAAGGCCAGCTCGTGGAAGATCCCGGACTTGAACAGCAGGTGCGAAATCAGGGACATCCCGAAGAGGAGCGCCAGAGTGTCGAAGTAGACCGCCTGCACGGCCCTGGCGGGGGTGTAGAAATCGAGCGCCCACCCCAGCAGGAGAAACGCCCCCGCACCGATCAGCATGGCCGCCCCCCGGTCCACGAGATCCCGCTGTACCACCACGAAAACGGCGACGAAGAGGAGAAGGCAGATGAAGGCGGACGCCATCACGCCCCCCCCGTCGCCGCCTGCATTTGGGCAAGTTGCTGCCGCATCGCCGCAATCTCGCCCTCGACCTGCTTCAACTCCGGAAGCGACCCCTCCGCCGACTTGAAATGGACACTGACATCCCCGAGATGGGGGATGGAATCCACCAGGCGCGACTCCACCCAGAGGCTGATCTCCTTGCCCCGCTCCACCGTCAGCTCCGGGTCGACCCCGATCACCAGCGAGATCCAAATCTCCTGACCGATGCGCCGGGTCTGCACCTCCTCCACGCTCCTGACCCCGGAGACCGTCGAGGCAAGGTCGTGGATCTTCCGCACCAGCTCCCGAGGGGCGGCGACATCCATCAGCCCCTGGAAGGAATCCCAGGAGATCTTGATCCCCAGGTGAAAGAGATCCAGACACTCGCCCACCGCGACCAGGGTATCGAGCCACGGCAGGCCGAGATAATGGGAACCGACGATACCGCAGGCCACCGCCAGGGAAGAGTAGGCGTCCGATTTCTGGTGCTGGGAAAGAATCGAGACGATGGGGCTGTTGATCTGGATCGAGACGCAGCGGGTATAGTACCAAAGGAAGACGTTGGCCCCCAGGACGAAAAGGGCGGCCCACAGGGCGATCATGTGCGGGGCCTTGTGGGTGGCCACCCCGGAGAGCAGCTTCCCCGCTTCGAAGTAGACGAAGAGGCCGGTGATGACCATCATGGAAAGGCCGACGGTCAACGAGAAGAGGAACTCGGCCTTGCCGTGCCCGAACTGATGCTCCTCGTCGATGGGCTGCCGGGAATACTTGAGACCAAAAAGAATCAGGAACGAGGTCAGGACATCCTTGGCCGAATAGAGGGCATCGATCACCAGGGCCTGGGAGCCGGAAATGAGTCCGACGAAAACCTTGAGAAAAGAAAGACACAGATTGACCACAAGGCCAATCCAGCCCACGGACCTGTAACAGACTATGCAACGCGGATAACTCATGGCAAGGAAGGTCTCTCCCACAAAAACACAAAACTCGACGAACCGCTAAAATCCGTCCTTGCGTCGTTTGCGCAACGCCCGCCTCGCCAGAGTGTTGATATGGGCCAGGAGAAACCCGCAGACCACGGCCCCCGAGATGATCAATATCAGGGGCATCTCCACCGGCGGCCCGAAAACGAAATGAACCCGGGCCATGTCCATGTTCTGGGATGCGAAGATCAACAGAAAAAGCGCGAAAAGCAGGGAGACGAAGGACTTGACCACGCCTCATCCCCCCGCTTTACGCATCACGATGGCACCCCAAGACACGCCCGGACCCTAAATGGACTCGGCCCAATCCCCAATGACGGGGAGCTTCCACGCCCGCCCCATCAGGACCGAGGCGAGCCCGATCACCGAGAAGACGAAACAGAGCAGCAGGGAGGCGGAAAAAAAGAACCGTCCGATCCCGGGGACCACCAGGAGATAGATCGCCAACACCTCCCACATCCAGAGGACGATCCCCTGGCGGGCGTGAAAGCGGACATAGCTGTCATCCCGATTCACGACCAGCGGAACCAGGGAGAGGATGCCCAGATAGCTCAAACTCGCCAACATCTTGCTGCCCACACCGGACGACATCCGTAACGTTGCTGCCATGGTGACCTCTCCATCGCTCAAGAAAGAACCGAAATCCCGTCATTTCACCGATTTGGAGATATGCCCGACCTGTTCCCAGTATTGCGGCGGCAGCTCCATGGCAAGCTTCAGAGCCCCGGACCCTCCGCAATAATCGGGATCCGGCACCTGCCGGACCACGACGTTGCCGTAATCCTTCATCATCGTCGAGATCAGGGTCTCGATCCCGCGGATCCGCGAACCACCACCGGTCAGGTGAATGTTGGCGAGCGCCGCCTCCTGATCCTCGGGATCGAACACCATGATCAGGCTCTGCAGATGCTCGACGATCTCGGTCACCACCGTCTCGCAGGCGGTGCGCACCTCCCGGGTCAGATTGAAGGAGGCGGGCTTGCCCTTGGCCCGGAGGTTGACCACAACCTCCTGCGCGGGCTCGCCGACGAAGGCATGCTCCTCCTTGATCTTCCGTGCCAGATTATTGGTCATCTGGACATCGGGGTAGTTCTCGCGGATCAGATTTTCCAGAACGAGATCGATATAATTCCCCGCCTTGAGGACCGTCACCTGCTCGTCGACGCCCGGAATGGTCCCCTTCATCGCGCACATGTCGGTCGTGCCCGCACCGATGTCGATGATGATGGCATTGTTCAACTGATCGATTTCATAGCCGGCCATGAAGGGTTCGGAGACGACCATCGACAGATCCATAAGCTCCGAGGTGATCTTCAGAAGCTGGTTCTTGTTGAACATCGAGGCCCGCGCCGGCACCCCCAACACCCCGTAGACCAGATCCCCGGGTTTCGGATCGGCCAGACCGATGGCATACTTGATCAAGAGCTTCGCCGCCTCGGCCGCCTGGTCGTTCGCCTCCTTGAGGACCCCGTCCTCCAGAGGATAATGAATGTCGAGATAGGATTGGCGCTTCAGCGCATCCTCACCGATCATGTGGGAGTGGTGCATCAGCTTGACCCCGATGATGTCCTTGGGGTACCCCACCACGGAACGGACGGTCGCCCGGGCCCCCCGGTTCGAGAGGATCATGGTCCGGGAGGTGCCAAGATCGATGCCAAGAAGCAGCGGCTCACGCTCGGTTTTCTTCATTTTGCTTCCTTTCTCCCCATCTTCTGATGAAAGTCGCCCGGGACCATCCGAACCCACTCTCTATGAGACCGTTGGTCAACGAACCGCTATTCCTTGGCGGTCTCCTCTTTCCGGGCGGGCTTGAAGGCGCGGAAGACCGCTCCGACGGCGCCGAACACCGGCATGGTGACGATACCGAGGGTGCCGACGACCAGGTTCCCGCCACCCTTGACGATCCCCCCCACCCCGTCGACCACCCCCAACACCCCCTTGGCCATGGTCTGAGCGGCGCGATCGGTCCCGGTCGGTTTGACCTTGCCGGGCTCGTCGTCGAGCTCTTCCGCCTCGACACCGCTCACCACCGCCGTCCCCTTCCGGGTGATCGCCTGAGCGGAATGGACGACACCACCGACCATATCCCCCAGGGCGTTGAAGATCCCCGTCCCCAGGGACTCGACCGGCACCTCGACCAGGCCGTCCTCGCCCACCTGCCGCCGCGCAGCCGGACGCGCAGGCGCGGCCTTCGCCGCCTTCTTCTCCGCCCTGGCCGCCGCAGGCGCCGGCTCGTCATCCAACGGCGCCGTTCCCTTCAGTTGGCGAAGATAGGCCTCGTTGATCCGGGTCCTGGCCGCGGTCGGCAGCGACTCCGGCTTGTGGCGCGACTGCGAAAGCGGTACGCGCTGGACCGGTGGCACCAGGGTGCCCGGGGCAAGTACGGGCTCGACTGGCTTGCCCGTCGCGACGGCAGCCGCAGCGGGCGTCACGTCCGCCGCCGGGGCCACCACGGCCTCCGCAACCGGAGGCGCCGGCGTCACGGAAACCGTATCCTCCCGGATGGCGAACTGGGAGACCGGGTGTTCAGGCTCTGCAGCCGGGGCCGACTCGGGCATCTCCGCTGCCGGGATCGAAACGGGCGTCTCCGCCACCGTGACCGGCTCGGGCGTCTCCGCTGCCGCACCACCACCCGGTCGCAGAGAACGCAGGTCGAACCCCTCTTCCATACGCCGGGTCGCCGCATCACGGATCATCTTGAGGACCCGCTCCTTCTCGGCCGCGGCGACAAAGGCATCCTTGCGGGGAATCGGCGCGGGCTCGCCGGGTTCGACCGGAGAGGGACCACTGCCCGCCGCAGGTGATGCCGCGGCAAGAGCGGAACCCTCCTCGGGGAGCGGCGCCGCAACCGCTTCCGCAGCCCCGGTCTCCACCGCCGCGATCAGGGCCTGAGAGGCCTCGGCCTGGTTGCGGGCAAGGTCGGAGAACCGATCGGCCAGACCGGCCATCCCCGCCTTCCAATCCGCCAGCGCGGAACTGGGCTCGGCAAGCTGCACCGAAGGGGCTGCCCCTTCGACCGGAGCGGTATCGGGAAGCGCCTCGGAGGCGGCAACCGGCGCCTCGGAGAGGGGCTCCCCCGCGCCATCCCCCGCTTCGGAAACCGCCACCGTCTCCTCCTTCAGCACCGCCGGGGAATCCACCGGAACCTCGCTCACCGCCTCCACGGGGGCCGCCTCGCTCGCCGCCTCGCTCACCGCCTCCACGGGGGCCGCCTCCACAGGGACCGCCTCCGCAGGGGCCGCCTCGCTCACCACCTCCACAGGGGCCGCCACCGGAACCGTCGCCTCATCCATGACCTGGACCCCGGAGGGCGAATCCGCCGAGGGTCCCAGGATCGTGACCGCATCCTCGTCGCCCCCGACAACCGCCTCCCCGGTCGCTTCCCCGGCCCCATCCCGACCACTCTCGCCGGTCGACTCCGCCGCACTCTCCCCGAAGTCGAGGGAACGGGTACGAGGAGGGGAGGAACTATTCTTCAACTTGTCGTCGAGCTGCCTCTGGAGGACGGCATCCAACCCTGCGGACAGGGCATTGTCCTCTGCGGGCACTGCCTCGACGCCGTCCGGAGCCGGCTTCCCGCCCGGCTGCTGCGCCTGCCACCGCTTCCTGGACACCCCCGAACCCTGCTTGTACTTGTCCATCCGTCCACCTCCTGTCAGCCGCTGTTCCCGGGCGAAAAACCCCCGCCGCCTGTCACTGCAGAGTCACGAACATGCGCTTGCCGTCACGCTCCACATCCAGAATGATCGTCCTGGCCGTCGCCACGGCCTTGATGGCACTGTCCAGCTCGGCGTTGGAACTCACCGGCAGGGAGTTGATGGCGACGACGATATCGTTGCCGCGAAGGCCGGCCGTGTCGGCCTGCAAACCGGGATCGAGCTCGAGAACGACCGCCCCCACCTTGTCCTTGAGCGCCGGCGTCTTGGTCATCATGGCCGCATCAATGGGCTGCAACTCCATGCCGAACCACTCGAACTCGGTCGGGACCGGAGGTTTGGCCATGGCCGCCTGGCCACCGGCCTGGGGGAGGCCTCCGGTCGCCGGATCGCCATTGGGAGCCGGAGCCGCCGCCCCGGGAACCGGGGCAACCCCGGGGGCTGCCAAACTGCCCATCGCGGTCACCGGTCCCTGGGAAAGAAGCGACAAGGCCTCCGGGACTGCCGCCGCCGTCTGCCCGGTCGGCGGGGCGAGGGAGATGGTGAGATCCAGCCGGGCCCGCTCACGAACCACCGAAAGGCGCAGGCTGTCGCCCACCGCATAGCCGGCAAGACGCCCCTGGAACTCCTCCGGACTCCGTACCCAGCGACCATCGACCTTGAAGAGGATATCCCCCACCAGAAGACCGCCGGCCTCCGCGGGCGACCCCGGGACAACGCTCTGGACAAATATCCCCGAGGCGAAAGGCGGCTGGAAGCGCTGGATCAACACCTCGTCGAGGGGCCGGAACACGGCGCCGATGGAGGTCGTCACCGGCAAGGCGACATTGATGCCCGTCGCCCCGCCCAGGGCCGGGGAGACCGCCCCCGGTTGATGGACCAACTGACCACTGTTCTGGACCACATGACAATTCTCGCAGGGGCCACGATCCTCGTGCGGTGACACCGCATTGGCGGGGATCGGCGGCGGCGAGGTGCGCCTGGCGGCAATCGCCTGACCAGGCGCCGCCGATCCGGGCAAAGCGGCCATCGCCCCGGGGGCGCCGGCCATCGCCGGGGTCACCTCCGGGATCGCGATCGTCTCGGTGATGAACTCGCGGACGCTGTTGACCGGCACCGCGAACCCCACCCCGGAAAAGGCCTGGGTCGGGGAATAGATCGCCGTGTTGATGCCGACGACATAGCCGAAACGGGAAACCAGAGGACCGCCGGAGTTGCCCTGGTTGATGGCGGCATCTGTCTGGATGAGATCCTTGTGGACGACCCCCTCGATGGTCACCGCCTTGCGGGAGCCGGAGACGATCCCTTTGCTCACCGTCTGGTCGAGACCGAACGGGCACCCGACCGTGATCACCGGATCACCGACCTGGACGAGGTCGCTGTTGCCCAGGGGGGCGGGCTGGAGCGGCATGGTGACGGGGATCTTGAGCAGCACCAGATCACGCAAGGGATCCAGACGCACCACCTCAGCCGGATAGCGCTGACTCCCCTGCGTGCCGAAGACGGTGACGAAGACATTCCGGGAATTTTCCACCACATGGAAATTGCTGACGATGTAGCCGTCGGCGGAGATGACGACACCGGAGCCGATGCTCTCCATGGCGACGCCCGAGAAGGGGTTGGCGAACCTCAACCCTCCTGTGCCGTCAGGACCGGGGGCGGCGACCGGGGCCTGGGGAACCCCCGGCGTCGCGGGAAGGATCCCCGGGATCGACGGCGGCGCGATACCGGGCGCCGGCGGCTGCCCCCCAACGGGGAGGGGCGGAGCGAAGGCGGCGGGCTGCCCGCCCATGAACCGATTCTCGGTGCTGACGTTGACGACGCTCGGCAGGACCGAGCGCACCACCTGGGCAAAGGACTCCACGTCCGTGGGGGCGCCGGCCTGGACCGGCGGCGGCCAGAAACCGACCGTCCGCGCCTGGGCCGTCGCCGGCGGCAGGGCCGCCACAGGCGAACCCGGCATCCCGGCCAGTGCCCGACCCCCCAAATCGCCCAGGTCCGAGGCCGCCGAAGCGGCCTTCTCGGAATCGATACCGATTTCATCCAAAAAATAATTCAAATACCAATAGCTCCCAACAAGACCAACAATTGCCAAGACTCCGACAATATAAAGATACTTTCGGTATTCCAGACCGCATTCGGCGCTCTTGTTTGCAAACATCGCGGTTTACTCGTTCGAATGAGGGGAATCTTCGGTCAATTCCGCGTCCGCCGGCTCCACAGGGGTGTCGTTGCGCAATTTGGAGACCCCGGCCCCCAGGGCCACCAGGCCCAGGACCACCAGGAGCGGCGGCACCAACCCCCGCAGCAATTCGACCACCGACCACCACCAGGTCGAGATTCCCCACAATCCCAGGGCCATCGAGATCAATCCGAAAACGATCGTAGGCATGACCGGCCTTTCCTTCCCATTCCCATAGAGACTTCAGATTGACGACATCTCCCGCCCACCTGCGGGCGAACCGATTTTTTCGACGACATTGGCGACGAACAAGGCATAGCCGAAGAGCAGCAGGTTGACCACCCCGGTGAAGACGAACGGCGCCGTCGGCCCGATCCAGTCGAAGAGGACCCCCCCGACCTGGAGGAAAAAGATGACCCCGAAGCAGCCGACCGTGTTGAACACCCCGAGGACGGACCCGCGAATCCCCTCGGGCGCCAGATCCATGGCCAGGGTCTGCGGCACCAGGATGCAGCCCGCCTGGCCGATGCCGATGATCAGGACCGGCGCCAGGATCCACCAGGAGAAAGGATCGAGGATCAGGCCCATGGAGGCGAAGCCGAAGCCGGAGAGAAAAAGCCCCAGCGCCACCGCCGAGACCCGTCCCAGGCGCAGGGCGAGGCGCCCCCAGAGGGGAATGGAGAGGAGGACCACCACCCCCAGGATCCCGACCACGATCCCCCCCCGCGACGCCGCCTGGGATTGACTCAACCCCGGGATGAGGTCGGCGAAATAGACGAACCAGGTCATCAGGAAGAGACCGATGATGACCATGTCGTTGCGGGAGGTGAAGGCCGAAAGAAAGCTGAGCCGGAGCCCGGGTTCCTTCTTGACCAGCTCGATCACCTCCCGCAGGGGAAACTTGCGCTCGTCCCGCGGCGCCGCCGCTTCCACCAGAAAGGAACGCGCGAGCCACGCCCCGACCAGGGCGATCCCCCCCGCGAGCCACATGGTCAGGGTGAGACCGATCCGCTCGGGCAGTTGCATCAGGATGGCGTAGACCAGGGTCACCCCGAAGGCCATCATGAAGCCGACGTTGGCCAGGAAGCGGGGACGATCCTCGGCCCGGGTGTAATCCCCCGCCAGGGTGGCCACCTGGGGCCAGACCAGGGTCCCCCCGAGAGACATGAGGACGCGCACGAGGTAGAAGATGACCAGGGCGCTCACCCCGAGGAAGGCGCCGATCTCCCGGTCGAAGGGGGCGACGAAGGCCGTGACCCCGGCGAGAAGGAAGCCATAGACCATGAGCGGGATCCGCCCGATCCGGTCGGAGACGTAACCGAGATAGCCGACGAAGAGGAGGTCGACCAACTCGGTGATCACCTGGATGTTGGCATTGACGAAGCCGGCATTGTCCCTGGCCAGCCCGAGGACGTGGCGCAGGTGCAGGGGCTGCAACGCCAGGACCAGGGTGAGAAAGATCATGACGATCGCGACAACGAGATAGAGAGCGTTGTGGTGATAGGCCCGCAGCTCCGGGGAAGCGCCGCCCCGACCCGGGGAGGCGGGAACCGGCCCCCCGATGTGAGCCGGGTCAGACATCCGCCCCACCCTCCTGCCCCAGGGAGAAGAGACGTTCCGCAGCCCCGGCGACCAGCGGCAACCTCCAGGTGCGCCCCAGAAGGACGAGGCCCAGCCCGGCCACGCTGAAGAGCGAGATCAGCACGCTGGAGGTGCTGAAGAGATAAGGACCCAGCCCCGGCAGGTGCATCGCGAAAACCGAGGCCACCCCCCAGATCCAGAGGATCAATCCCTGCCGGGCGTGAAAATCGACGAAGCGATCCCCCCGATTGAAGATCAGGGGAACCAGGCAGAGGACGCTGAGGTAGCTGCAGGCAGCCAGGACTCTGGATCTCATGTCGGCGACACACCCAACGGCACGCGCCCTTTCCGGGCGCAACGGCGCCCGACCGACCCCCGGTCGGGCGCCACGAACTTGACCGACGCCGCTAGCTGATGGCCTCTTCCAGCTCGCCGCCCTCCTGGGAACGCTTCATGTAGCTGTAGATACCGACACCGACGGCGGCGACCGCACCCACCAGGAGGATCGGTCCCCAGGCGCCCAAGCCGAGGCCCAGGCCGAGGCTGGTTCCGGAGCCGGTCCAGATGGTTCCGCCAGCGGCCATTCCCTTGGCTCCGGCCCCGGCGGCGGCCTTGGCCCCCAAAGCCGCGCCACTGCCGGGAAGCGCCGCCGTCGTCGCCGCATTGGGACCCAGGAGACACTTGCCGGCGGCGGCCCCCTTGCCGGCCACCGCCCCCTTGCCGACCGCCGCCCCCTTGCCGGCGACACCGCCCTTGCAGACAGCGCCCTTCACGTTGCCCGCGGCCAGCCCCCCTTTATTGGCGGCCGCACCCTCCAGCTCGGGGCCATGGAAGCCCATCTGCTGCATGGCGGCGCCCCCCCCGGCGGCGCCACCTTTGGCGGCGGCGCCTGTCCCCGGGTGCAGGACCAGCCACTTGCCGGCGGAGGCCGTGCCCACCGGCCCCTTGCCGACGGTGACCGTCTTCCCCACCAGGGCGGAGAGCTGCCCCGACTGCCGGGCCCCCTCGAGCTTGAGGGCGACCATTCTGTCCGCGCCGCCGCCGGCCAAAGGATGAAGGAAGATCCAGTTGGCCATGCCATCCCCAGCCGCAACGGTGTTGCCCACGGTGAAGGACTGCCCCGCCAGCATCGGGACCTGGGCCGCCTGGGCGGCACCGCTCAACTTGAACATCATCGATTCCTCAATCATGGCACGACTCCTTCCCCTTGTTCATGGGCAACGGAACTCCATCCCGGGTCAGCCCCGGTCCATCGGATCGGACAAACACATTGATAACGGCAACGGCGGGGATGAAAACTCGCCGGAGGCAGAGAAAAAACCAAAGCGGACAAACCGGGCAGACGGCGATGATAGTGGAGGGAAAAAGCAGGCGGACAACGAGACGGGACAGGGAAGGGGGGGAAAAAGGGAGGCCCCACCCACAGAAGCGACGCAAGCCCGCTGAGAACGGGAGCGCCGCGCACCGAGGCGCCCTGGAACGGGATCAGGACAGGACAGGGACAATCTCGACCTCCCCGCGCGGAGGATGGCCTTCAGGCAGAGACCGGGGCACGCCACACGCCACACGCCACACGCCACACGCCACACGCCACACGCCACACGCCACATGGCCAATCCCCACGCCCCCATCGAGCCGGTGGCATTGTGGCAAAACGTTCCGAATAAATCAAGAGCCTCCCCCAAAAAAAACGCCACTCATGGAGAAACCGGGAACTTGCCAACAATGCCGATCTTCTTTAGAATCGCGAGGCTCGTTTCGGATGAACTGTTCTTCTTCCAGGGTCGTTGGGCTTGTTTCAGGCGGACTCTCTTCTCTGTCCCGACAGAACAGTCCGACAGGGAGGCCCCTTTGACCGAACTCGCCCTCTTCTTCTCCGGCCTCGGCGGCCACCTGGTCCTCGCCTTCCTGGTCATCAGCGGCTTCCTGGCAAGCCTCGTGATGTTCTTCGTCCAGACCCAGAGGATCGGCAACCAGACCAGGCGCGGCCTCCGCCTCCTGCGGGAGTGTACCGTGGGCGACGAGGGCGACCCCGAGACCAACCCGGACCCCCTGGTCCGGGATGCCCTCCGGAAAAAACACCTGGCGGCGAACTGGACCCAATTCCGCCTCGGCATGGAATCGGCGGAGATGGCGTTCTTCGCCTCGGCCTGGGCCGAATTCAACAAGCACCTCAAGCTGCCGGCGGCGAACTCCGGCAAACCGGTCCGCACCAGCGCCGAACCCTCCCTCTACTTCAACGAGCGCAGCCTCTTCTTCGTCAACGTCAACTCCCGCCTCTACGACGCCGTCCCCGGATTCCTCACCGGCGGCGGCATCTTCGGCACCTTCGTCGGTCTGGTCGCCGGCATCTACCTCGCCCAGGACGGCATGTCCTCCGGTCCCGAGGAGATGAAACAGGCGATGAAGTCCCTCATGGGCGGCGTCTCCACCGCCTTCCTCACTTCGATCTTCGGAATCGGCCTCTCCATCCTCTTCTCGGTCCTGGAAAAGCGCCGGCAGTACTGGGTCAGCCGGCTGGTCAACCGCTTCGCCGAACGGCTGGAAACCTGCCTCGAAATGGCGGCGACGGAAAACACCGCCATGGCCCAGATCCATGCCGCCCAGAAAGAACAGCTCGCCGAGCTGCAAAACCTGGGCCGGATCCTCAAGGCCACCCCCGCCCTCCAGGGGGGAGGCGGCGCCAAGGAGGTCGACTCGCGCATCGGCGCCACCCTCGCCCCGGCCATGGGAAAGATGTTCGAAACCCTCCTCAAGTATCAGGAGAACCAGCGCGAGGCCAATCAGCAATCGTTGCAGAATGCCCTGCTCCCGCTCGTCGAGCAGATGCAGGGGGCCGTCGGTCCGAAGTTCCACGGCATCGAACTCGCCCTCCATGCCCTGAACGAAAATCTGCGCAAACTCAACGAGGCCCACACCCACAGCCTGGAGTCCGTGAGCCAAAGCGGGCAGGAGGGTCTCTCCCGGGCCGGTCAGGCGATGCAGGACTCCCTGAATGGCCTGAGCCGGGAGCTGGCCTCCCTGGTCCGGCAGAGCGCCGACAACTCCGAGGCGGGATTCACCAGGGTCGGCCAGGGCATCCGCGAATCCCTGGAAGCCCTGGGGCGGGAATTGGCGACCCTGGTCCGGCAAACCTCCGAGGGCTCGGAGAAGAACCTGGCGCTCCTCGAAACCCGCCTCGCGGCGCGACAGGAACACCTCGCCGGGACCATCCAGGCCGCCACCGACGACTCCGAAAAAGGGATTTCCAGCCTCGGGGCCAGGCTCGATCAACAAAACGAACGCCTCGCCCAGGCCCTGCGGGAGGCCGCGCACGAGCTGCGCCAAACCCTCACCGCCGGCGGCGACACGATGGCCTCGACCTTCCGCCAGTCGAGCGATGACCTGGCGACCCTCCTCGGTCGTTCCGTCGCCGATCTTGCCGCCGTCGCCGCGAGCATGAAGGGCGCCCAGCAGGAGATGGCCGCCCTCCTGCAAAACTCCACCGCCGGCCTCGCCGGACGCATGGAACGCACCGTCGCCGACCTCGCCGATGTCGCCGCCGGCATGAAGGTGGCCCAAATGGAGCTGTCGGCCAATCTCACGAACTCCGCCGGCAGCCTCTCCGGACGCATGGAGCGCACCATCGCCGACCTCGCCGACGTCGCCGCCGGCATGAAATCGGCGCAGATGGAGATGGCCGCGCACCTGAACGGCTCCGCCGTCGATCTCTCCGGGCGCCTGGAGCGGACGATGGCTGATTTCGCCGCCGTCGCCGCCAGCATGAAGGGCGCCCAGCAGGAGATGGTCACCCTCCTCAAGGAATCGTCCGGCAGTTTCGCCGGGCAGATGGGCAAGAGCCTCAAGGATCTTGCCCAGGCCTCGACCGCCATGCTCGCCGTCCAGAACGAGACGCAGCGCATCTTCGGCGCCGCGCCGCAGCTCCTCGTCGCCACCGAAAAACTCCTCGAGGGCATGGATCGTTTCCAGAACGGTCTCGGCCAGCAGGTGGCCGCCGCTGTCGCGACCCCGAAATCCGCCGCCGGGGTCGACACCTCCCACGAGGCCCTGGTCGCCACCCTCTCCCGGTTCCTCGACCAGATGCGCGCCAGCGAACGGCGCGAAGCGTCGATCGTGGCCGAGACCATGGGGGCCTCCCGCGAACTCTTCGCCGAGACCGCTGCCCGACTCGAACAATCCGCCGCCGCCATGGCGAGCCATTTTGCCCGCTTCACCGACAACTTCGCCACCACCCGGGCGGAGATCTCGTCGGGCTTCAGCCGCTCGACCGATCAACTCGGGGCCCAACTCGGCGACGCCCTCTCCGCCCTCCTCCTGACCGCCGAAAGCATCCGCCACGCCCAGGAGGAGCTGCAGCGCCAGGCGACGACCATCCCCACCCCCCAGAGCCTGAGCCTCCCCTTCCTGGAGGAGATGCGCGCCTTCCACCGGCGCTTCGAGGAGCGCTTCGTCTCCCTGGCGAAGACGCTCGAACAGGTGGAGGCCGGGCGCCTCGCCACCGCCAACACCCAGAGCGGTCACCAGCAAGCCGCAACCGCCGCCATCCTGGAGACACAACAACAAACGGCCATGAGCCACGCCGAACTGACCCGTCTCCTCCAATCGACGGGCGCCTCGATGCAAAAATCGGCCGAGGCCATGGGACAGGCCGTGGGTGGCATCACTCAGGCGCTGAAACTCGCCTCCAACCGCTGGGCCGAGGAGGGACGCCAGTCGATGGGCGAGATGGTGCAGTTCGCCCAGAGCCTCGACCAGGCCCAGGGACGCTTCGGTCAGTTGATCGGGGCCATGGAGTCGGGGGCGATGATGATCGCCGTCGCCGGCGAGAAGCTGCAGACCGGCACCGACCGCATCGAGGCCCTCGCCACCGCCCTCACCGCCACCCAGGAAGCCGCCCGTCAAACCCTGGCCGGCATCACCAAATCCATCGATCAACTGCGGGCGGTCTGGCACAACTACGAAGCCCGCTTCAACCAGGTGGACGGCTCCCTCGAACAGACTTTCGTCCAGCTCAACAATGGCCTCCAGGAGTTCTCCGACAAGGTCCTGCAATTCATCGGCGGGGTTGACGAACACATGGGCGGCATCACCGGGAAACTGGGGCAGAGCATCGGCGATTTCGGTTCCCGTCTCGAAGATCTCGACGACTCCATGAGCGGCTTCCTCGACAAGATGGCCTCAACCCTCATCCAGCCGATGCAGTCCAGTGCCCACGAACTCGCCCTCGCCGGCGACAAGATCGGTACCACCCTCCGCAGCCTGGAGGGGATCTCCCGCTCCATCGCCACCACCCAGGGCTCGGCCAACGACGGCGCCGAACAGACCCTCGCCGCCATCACCGAGGCCCAGGAGCGGATGCAATCGACCATCGCCCTGATGCAGCGCGAGCTGGGAGCGACCTGGACCGAACATCAGTCCCGCTTCGAGAAGGTCAACCACTCCATGCAGCAGGCGATCGCCAACATCAACTCCGATCTCGAAGAGTTTTCCTCCGAGAAAATCCTGGAGTTCATCGGCGGGGTCGACGAACACATGGAGAGCGTCTCCAGGCAGCTCGGGGCCACGATCGGGGATTTCAACGCCAAACTCGATGATCTGAACGATTCCATGAAGTTCTTCGTCCAAACCATCTCCCATCTCAGCTAGCCGCGCGGAGCCTCCCATGTATCAGCGCCGCCGGGAGACCAGAGCCCCACAATACACGGCCCTCGATTATTCCATCTCCATCAGCGATGTCATGTCGGCGCTGTTGTACGTTTTCATCGTCATCCTGATCATCTTTTCCTTCAACATGAAGAACACGGAGACGGATTTTCGCAAGGAATACCAGCAGGCCGCACAGGAACGGGAGCGTTTGGAAAAGATCAACGCCGAACAGGAGGAGAAACTCGAAAAACTCGAAGCCGGCGTCGTCGAGCTTCGCGATCTCGCCGCCGGACTCAAACAGGATGTCGACCTCCACCTGGCGAAAACCGCCCAGCTCCTCTTCCAACTCCTCCACGACCTCCAGAACGATCTCAGGGACCGGGAAAACCTGCAGGTACTCATCGACCCCAACCTCGGCATCCTGCGCCTGCCCGACGAAATCCTCTTCCCCTCCGGGTCCGCCCAGTTCGCCGCCGGCGGCGAGGAGGCCCTGAGGAAACTGGCCAGGGTCCTGGAACGCCACCTTCCCTGCTACGCGGGCGCCGTCGACGCGACTGTGCGCCCCCCCTTCTGCGAGGAGAGGCAGTGGAACCCCGGGACCCTCGATGCGATCTTCATCGAAGGCCATACCGACAACGTGCCCCTGGGAAGGTCCAATATCTACATCGACAACCTCCACCTCTCCGGGATGCGCGCCATCCAGACCTTCAAGACCCTCCTGGAACCGAACGAGAACGGCACGCTCCTCGGGGGACTGCGCAACCAGAAGGCCCAACCTGTCTTCGGCATCAGCGGCTATGGCGAAACGCGCCCGATCGTGGACCACCCGCGCCCGACCGCCGAGAAGGCCAACCGGCGGATCGACCTGCGCTTCCTCCTGGTCAATCCGAAACCGCCGCCGGGGATCCCGAAGGTGTTCGACCAGCTCGATCACCTGACCGACACGCTCGACGGCCTGAAATGAGTCTGAAACGCGCCCTCTCCCGGCTGCCGCCGACCTCGATCTTCCCAGCCCTTTTGCCCCTGTCGCGCCACACCGCCCTGGCAGAAGAGCGGATCGATACCATTTTCGGCTCCCTGCCCCTTTCCCGGGGCCGAACCCCGACCGGGGAAGATGCCCGGGAAGGGCGCGAACGGATCGAACGGGCCTTTCGCGAACACCGTTCCCTGGCCGGGATTGAGCGCCGCCTGCTCAATAGGGTACCGTGGTACCTCTTCGAACCCCGGGAGGACGGCACCACTCTTGCCGATGACCCGGCCTTCTGCCTCGCCTGGCGGGATTGGTTCGACCACAACCCGAGCAGCAGTACCCTGCTGCTGCTGCTCCACA
>JADGCL010000062.1 GCA_015229005.1 Magnetococcales bacterium | reverse complement strand
CAATCTAACACCGATCCGCGCAATGGGAAATCGGTTTTATGCGGAGCCTCCCCCGGACCCGAGTCGCCCGCAGAACCGCGACCACCGCACCGCAACCGATTCAGACGGAGCCGACCGGGGCCCCGGCGGCAAAAGCGTTGGCGGGGACAATCGCCGGAGCGACCCCATCGCTGAAGAGTTTGAAGACGACCGCGTCGACCATGGCATCGTAAGAGGCGGCAATGATGTGATCGGAGACCCCGACGGTACCCCAGCTCCGCTGCCGGTCCCGCCACTCGATCAGCACCCGCACCACCGCCTGGGTCCCCTTCCCATCGAGAATGCGAACCTTGAAATCGGTCAGGGCGATTTCATCGATCCCGGGATAGTACCGCCCCAGCGCCTTGGTCAGGGCCTTCATCAGGGCATCCACCGGCCCCTGCCCCTCGGCCACCAGGTGTTCCGTCTGCCCCGCAACCCGCACCTTGACCGTCGCCTCGGCCCCCGGAACCCGGCTCTGATCGGACCAGAGCCGCCGTTCGTCGATCACCCGAAAACCCCGCAGCTCGAAATAGTCGGGCACCTGCCCCAAGGCCCGCCGCGCCCGCAACTCGAACGAGGCCTCAGCGCCGTCGAACTGATACCCCTTCAGCTCCAGCTCCTTGACCTCGGCCAGCAACTCACCCACCCTCGGGTCGGAGGCGCGGACATCGTCGATGCCGAACTCCTGGAACTTGGCAACCAGGTTGCTCCGTCCCGATTGCTCCGAGACCGGGATCCGCCGCCGGTTGCCGAGGAGTTCGGGAGAGAGATGCTCGTAGGTGACGGGGTCCTTCAACACCGCCGAGGCGTGAACGCCCGCCTTGTGGGTGAAGGCGCTGCTGCCGACAAAGGGCTGATTGCGCTGCGGCGGGCGGTTGGCCAGTTCGTTGACGAAGCGGCTCAGGGGGGTCAACTCCCGCAGCCGCTCCCTTTCGAGACCGGTGCGCCGCCCCATCTTGAGCATGAGATTGGGGATGACGCTCAGGAGATCGGTGTTGCCGCACCGCTCCCCGAGACCGTTGACCGTCCCCTGCACCTGCACCGCTCCCGCCACCACCGCCGCCAGCGAGTTGGCCACCGCCAACCCCGAGTCGTTGTGACAGTGGATGCCGAGCGGCGCTCCCAAGGCCAGGGCCGCCCGGGTCATGCGGGCAACCTCGTCGACCAGGGTGCCGCCGTTGGTGTCGCACAGGATCAACGCCTCCGCCCCGGCATCGCGGGCGGCCCCCAGGGACTTCAGGGCATATTCGGGATTGGCCTTGTAGCCATCGAAAAAATGCTCGGCGTCGAAAAAGACGATATCGCTCCGGCTCTTGAGGTAGCGGACCGAATCGTGGATCAGCGCCAGGTTGGCCTCCAGGGAGATACCCAACGCCCGCTGAACGTGCAGATCCCAACTCTTGCCGAAGATACAGACGGCGCCGGTCCCGGCAGCCAGAAGATCGGCCAGGACGCCATCCGCCGCCACCGGCACTCCCGGCTTCGCCGTCGAACCGAAGACCACCAGCCGCGCATGGCGGAGCGGTTGCCGCATGGCCTCCTTGAAGAAAAGACCATCCTTGGGAATGGCCCCGGGCCAACCTCCCTCGACGTAATCGATCCCCAGGGCGTCCAGGCGTTCCAGGATCCGCAGCTTGTCCTCAAGGGAAAAGAGAACATCCTCGCTCTGGGCGCCATCACGCAGGGTCGTGTCGTAGAGGAAGAGCCTGGCGTCCGCCGCCTGATCAGGAGCAGGATGCCCCCCGGCCTCAATAGGCATGGGCGCAACCACAAAACACAGGCCGGCTTTCGGGAACTCCCGGAAGGCCCATCACCCGCCCACCCGGTCGCCTGCAGGCCGGTCCAGCTCGAAGGCATCGTGAAGCAGGCGCACGGCCAACTCCGTGTACTTCTCTTCGATAACGACCGAGATCTTGATCTCCGAGGTCGAGATCATGAGGATATTGATGCCATCCTTGGCCAGGGCCTCGAACATGCGCCTCGCCACCCCCGAGTGGGAGCGCATGCCAACGCCGATCACCGAGACCTTGGCGATCTCCTCGCGACCGGTGACCTCCTTGGCCCCAAGGGACTGCATCTTCTGTTGGAGTACCACCATTGCCTTGCGAAAATCGCCTTTGGGCACGGTGAAGGTCAGATCGGCCTCGCCGCTGGCGGAAACGTTCTGAAGGATCATGTCGACATTGACATTGGCCTCGGCCAGGGGGCCGAAGACCGCCGCCGCCAGACCCGGCCGGTCCGGGATCCCGACCACGGTGATCTTGGCCTCATCCCGACTGTAGGCGACCGCCGAAACCAGAACTTTTTCCATCGTTGCATCCTCTTCCGTCAGCAGGGTACCGCTCCCCTCCTCCAGGGAGGAGAGGACACGCACCGGCACCTTGTATTTTTTCGCCAGTTCCACCGAGCGGGTCTGCAGCACCTTGGCCCCGAGCGAGGCCATCTCCAACATCTCGTCGTAGGCGATGCGATCCATCTTCCTGGCCTTCGGGACCATATTGGGATCGGTGGTGAAAACGCCGTCGACGTCGGTGTAGATATCGCAGCGATCCGCCTTGAGGGCGGCGGCCAGAGCAACGGCCGAGGTGTCCGAGCCGCCGCGCCCGAGGGTGGTGACGTTGCCGGCCTCGTCCATCCCCTGGAAACCGGCGACGACGACGATCCGCCCGGCGGCGAGATCCTTCCGGATCGCCGCATCCTCGACATTCACGATCCGCGCCTTGCCGTGGGCGCTGTCGGTCAGGAAGCGCACCTGCCACCCCAGGTAGGAGCGCGCCGGAACCCCGAGGGATTCGATGGCAATTGCCAACAGACCGATGGCCACCTGCTCCCCGGCGGAGACCACCACGTCGTACTCCCGCTCCGACCAGGAGGGACCAAGCCCCTCCACCAGGGCCACCAGGCGGTTGGTCTCCCCGGCCATGGCCGAGACAGTGACGACGACCTGGTGACCGGCCCGGTGTTCGGCGATGGCCATGCGGGCGACATTGCGTATGCGGTCGAGCGTCTTGACAGACGTGCCGCCAAACTTCTGGACGATGAGACTCACGGTTCGGTTGACTTTATGCTGGGGTTGAAATCAAGGGCGACCACCCGGGAACCGGCCAGTGACCGACCGGGAACCGCCCCGGCGGATCCGCCCGGGACATCCTGACCACCCCCTTGGAAACGGATCCCCGGCCCATCTCCTTCAGAGGCGAAAGGGCCTGCCAGCACCGCCGTCGGCAAGATGCGGCGCCACGGTCTCGAAAAGGAGATCGGGGTCGTCGCTGCCCGCGATACCCCGGACCCGGAGGGCCTCCATGACCGGATCCCCCGGAAGGCCGACGACGGCCACCAGACGCCCCTCGCGCCCCAACTGGGAAACGACCTGGTGGGGAAGCGCGACGATGGCCCCGCCGAAGAGGATGCCGTCGAAAGGGGACTCTTCGACCCATCCCTGGAGCGGATCCCCAAGCCGCCACCGGGTCGGGGGGATCCGTGCCTGCTCCCGACCACGTTCCAGGAGCGCCGGATCGGCCTCGACCGCCCAGACCTCGACCCCCATGGCCGCCAGCAGGGCAACCTCGTAGCCACTGCCGGCCCCTGCCACCAGGACCCGGTCGCCGGCCCGCACCTCCAGGGCCTGGATCATCCAGGCTGCCTGCACCGGCTTGAGCAGCCGCCGACCGTTGCCGTTCTGCTGGACTGCCTGATCGGAATAGGCCAGGAACTCCCTGCCCGGGGCCACGAACCGCTCCCGCTCCACGGCCATGAAGCCGTCGAGGATCACCGGGTCATGCACGTTGTTCGGGGCGATCTGAGCCTTGACCATATTGGTTCGTGCCTGCGTGTAGTCCATCGACTGTACCCGCCTCGCCCGACTGTTTCCGCCCGCCCGACTGTTTCCGCCCGCCCGACTGTTTCCGACCACTGCCACGACCCGCATCGACCGGCATTCCTCCGGCAATCCCCCCCCGGCAACCCGGCCCGGGGACCCGCCGGCAACCCCCCGCACGATACGCCGTCTCCCCGACGTTTCTACCCGATCGACTGCCCGATTGCAACGCGCTACGGTCGGTACCGTTCCCGGGCCTCGGCCAACCGCTCGGGGGTGCCGATATCGAACCAGCTCCCGACGAGGGGGACGCCATGGAGGCGGCCCCGGGCGATGGCCTGATCGTAGAGAAGATTGAGGGAGAAGGGAACAGGGGCGAAGGGGGCGACCGCCTCGGGATTCAGGATCTGGATGCCGGAGTAGGTGAAGCTTCCCGGGGCGCCACCCGCCCGGGAGAGTCTCCCCGTCGCCGCCTCCCGGACAAAATCGCCCTTGCCCCACGGGGGGTTGGCCACCAGCCCCAGGAGGGCATCCATCCGCGACCGCGCGAAGGCGCCGAGGAGCGCCTCCAGCTCCAGGCGCCAGAGGAGGTCGCCATTGACGACGAGGAAGGGTTCGTCCCCAAGGAGAGGCAAGGCCAGACGGACGCCGCCGCCGGTCTCCATGAGGATCTCCTCCCGCGACCAGACGACCTCGACGCCCCAGGCCGAACCGTCGCCGATCCGGGCAATCAACTGGTCGGCCAGATGCCAGGCGTTGATCACGACCTCGCGTATCCCCAGGGCCGCGAGCCGGCGCAGGGAGTGGCCGATCAGGGGCTCGCCGCCAACCTCCACCAGCGGCTTGGGAATCCGATCGGTCAGGGGCCGGAGACGCTCGCCGCGACCGGCGGCCAGGATCATCGCCTTCATGCGGCGGCGCCTCCCGGGCCACCCCCACCGGCGAGGGACTCCGCCTGCAGCTCCGCCGGCAGGTAGCGCCGCAACAACCCCGCCAGCGGTCGGAATTCGGGATAACGGTCGAGGGTGGGCCAGACATAACCCAGGGTCCGCGGGATGTCCCCCAGATAGCCATGCTTGCCATCCCGCAGGGAGAGGCGACCGAAGATGCCGATCGCCTTGAGATTGCGCTGCAACGCCATCCAGTCGAAATGGCGGCGGAAGAGTTCCGGCCCCGGGTCATAACCCAGACGGGTGGCAGCGCCGGCGAGCCAGAGGGCGGCGATCCGCTCGCGGAAGGGGGCCTCCCAGGCGACATAACAATCCCGCAGAAGACTCGCCAGATCGTAGGTGACCGGTCCCATCACCGCGTCCTGAAAATCGAGGACCCCCACCCGCCCCTCGACCCACATCAGGTTGCGACTGTGGTAGTCGCGGTGGACGAGGACGACCGGCTGCGTCAGGATGGCGTCGACCAGGAGACGGAACTGCGCCGCGAAGAGGACCCGATCCTCACCGCCGATCGGGCGGGCGTGGATCCCCTCGATGTACCAGTCGGTGAAGAGGGCCAGTTCGCGATCCAGGAGGGCACGATCGTAGGGACGCCCGTGGGCCAGGGAGGAACCGTCCCGGGGGGTGGCCTGGAGATCCAGCAGGGTCGCCACCGCCCCGGCATAGAGTCGATCCGCCTCCACCCCGGCCTCCAGGGCCTTCAGGAAGGTGACATCCCCCTGGTCCTCCAGGAGAAGATGCCCCGACCCCAGGTCGGCCTCGTGGATGTGCGGCACCCCCACCCCGTGGCGGGCCAGAAATCGCCCGATGTCGACGAACGGGGCCGAATCCTCCTTGTCCGGCGGCGCGTCCATCAGGATGAAGCGCCCCTTCGGGCCGATCACCCGCCAATAGCTGCGGAAGGAGGCATCCCCGGAGACCCGGCTCACGGAGACCTCCCCCAAGGTGCGCCGGAGAAAGGCCAAGGCGGCCTGGTTCAAGGTGTCGCTCATCGTTCATCCCGCATTTTCAGGAGCCTGCCGCAGAGCGGCCATTCTTGGCCGGCACCGCCCGTTAGTCAACGGACATCCAGGAGTTCGCCCCAGGCGGCGAGGATCGCCCGGTGCCCGTGATCCGCCGCCCGGAGAACGAGCCGCCGCCGGTCGGAATCGGCGACGGGAATCTCCAGACGGACCGTCAGCCGCTCCCCGGGGAGCCACTCCCCGCCCCGCTCCGGCCACTCGACCAGCGTCACCCCCCCGTCGTCAAAAGACTCCTCGACCCCGAGCTGCGCCAACTCCTCCGGGTGCGAGAGACGATAGAGATCGAAGTGACGAAGCGGCCCCATCCCGGGGGGCTCGTAGAGGTTCATCAGGGTAAAGGTCGGGCTGGTGATGTAGGGATCCGTCACCCCCAGCCCCCGGATCAGGCCACGGGCAAAGAGGGTCTTGCCGGCCCCAAGGTCCCCCTCCAGGGCAATGAGAATACCCCGGGAGACCCCCGCCCCCGGGGCCGCCACCGGGACCTCCGCCAGGATCTTCGCCAGGACCTTTGCCAGGGATTCCGCCAGGGCCGTCGTCGCCTCCGGGGAAGGGCTCTCCCGGACGATTTCGAGGGCGGGCGGCGCCGGATGGGAGGGAGCATGCCCCCCCCCGTGCGCCGGCTGGCGGGTCGATGGTGCGATCTCGAAGGCCAAGGGATCCTCTCTCGCCTGAACCGGTCGGGGGTGAAGCGGCGGGGGAATCATGGTACCGTGTCGCTTTTATCCCGACAATGGGGGCCAAGCGCCGATGCTGTGGAAGATATTCCTCTTGCTCCTGGTCACGGGCGGCGTCTTCCTCGCCGGCAAGCGCCAGGGCGGACGCGAGGTGGCGGTCAGGAGCCGGTCGAGCCATGCCCCGGGCTCCCCCGGCCTCGAAGAGCGGTTTTCGGAACGGAGCCGCCTGATCCTGCGACTCGCGGTCATCCTCTCCTCGGCGGTCGTCGTGGCGGCGCTCCTCTACTGGCTCTTCGGCGCGTGGCGCGAGGGGAAAGAGTTGACCCAGATCCGGGTGATCAACGCCGAGACCGGCACGGTGATCACCTACCAGGCAAACCGCGACGCGATCCACGGTCGCGCCTTCACCACCCTCGACGGTCGGCAGGTGACCCTGGCCGATGTCGAGAGAATGGAGATCGTGGCCCCGACCCCCTGAAGAGTCCGTCGCGGAATGGCCTTCCTTGGCCATTCCGCTTGACGGAAGACGAAAAACAGGTTTTCGTCTTCCTTACGGGATCAATCGGTTACACCGATTGATCCCGGCGGCGCGTCCCTGCGCCGCAGAGCCTGTCGCATTCTGCGACAGGCTCTGCTCCGCCACGACCCCCGAGGCAAACCGCGTGAACTCCCCGACACCCGCCGATTGGCAGACCCCGATCTCGGTTTCGACCCTGAACGAGCGGATCCGGACGCTGCTGGAAGAGGGTTTCCCGCTCGTCAGGGTCAAGGGGGAGATCCTCGACCTCAAGGCCCCCGCCTCGGGGCACCTCTATTTCTCCCTGGCCGACGCCGACTCCCGGATCCGGGCGGTCGTCTGGCGGACGACGGTCCGCCGCCTGGGCCATACTCCCCGGGCGGGAGAGGCGCTCCTCGTCACCGGTCGGATCGCGGTCTATGCGCCCCGCGGGGAATACCAGCTCGTCGTCGAGGCCCTGGAACCGGCGGGAGCGGGGGCCGAACGCGAGCGCCTCCTCGCCCTCCACGCCCGCCTCGCCGCCGAGGGACTCTTCGCCCCGGGGCGCAAGCGACCCCTGCCGTTCTTTCCGGCCACCGTCGGCGTCGTCACCTCCGCCTCGGGGGCGGCGATCCACGACATCCGCCGGGTCCTGGAGCGGCGTTTCCCCGGCTTCCACCTGATCCTCTCCCCGGCCCGGGTCCAGGGAAACGAGGCCCCGGAAGAGATCGCCGCCGCCCTCGGTCGCCTCGACGCCGATGGTCGCGCCGAGGTGATCATCTGCGGTCGCGGCGGCGGCTCGACCGACGACCTCGCCGCCTTCAACGCCGAACCGGTGGTCCGGGCCATCGCCGCTTCACGGATACCGGTGGTCAGCGCCGTCGGGCACGAGGTCGACCTGACCCTGGCGGATCTCGTCGCCGATGCCCGCGCCTCCACCCCCTCGGCGGCGGCGGAGCTGGTGATGCCGGACGCCCTTCTCCTGCAACGGCGCGTGACCGATCTCAACCGTCGCCTCACCGCCGCCGCCCGCGTCCTGCGGCACTCCCGGGGGCGGGCCGTCCAGGAGCTGCACGGGCGCCTGCGTCACCCCGCGGCCCGCCTCGGCGAGTTCCGCGCCGCCTGGAGGGGCTGGCACGAACGCCTGCGCCGCGCCGGCCTCGACTGGCTGGCCAGGCGCCAGGAACGCCTGGATGATCGCCACGAACTTCTCCAGGGGCGGCGTCCCACGGCCCTCATCGCCCTCTTCCGCGCCCGCCTGCAACAGGACCGGCGCCTGTTGGAGTTCGCCGCCCGGGGGGGCGTGCGGCGGGAACAGCAGCGGCTGGCGACGCTTCAGGCACACCTCTTCGCGGTCTCACCGCTGGGCGTTCTGGACCGCGGCTTCGCCGTGGTACAACACGAGGATGGCGCGCTCGTCCGCGACGCGGCGGCGATCACGACCGGAGAAAGATTGACCCTGACCCTGGCCAAAGGGAAACGGCGCGTGACCGCGCTCGATCCCGAGGAGAGTTCCCGATGACCCCGACCACCCCGGCACGACGGGCGTTCCTCCCCATCCTCGCGCTTCTGATCGCCGCCTTGACCGGCGCCGGCGGAGCGACCGCCGCCACCCTGGAGCTTGCCGACACCCTCCTGCCGGGCAAGGCGGTCTTTCTCACCGTCAAGGACGCCCCCCCCGGGACCACCTTCCAGGGAGGCGCCCTGCAGGGGGTCCCCTTTCCCCTGAGCGACGATGGTCGCGCCCTGGTGGCGCTCGACATGGAGGCCAAACCGGGGGCCTATCTCCTCCGCGTCCGCATGCGCACCCCCGAGGGCAAACCGGCCTCGATCACACGCACGATCCGGGTGGGACCCCGCAAATACCAGGAAGAGCGCCTGAACCTGCCGGAGACCAAGGTGACACCCAACCCCAAGGATATGGCCCGGGCGGAGAAAGAGACAGCGAAACTCCTCGCCACCTACACCCTGCGTGACGGCGAACCGGGGTATCTGGAAGGCTTCCGGATGCCGGTGCCGGGACGGATCTCCGGGGTCTTCGGCAGTCGCCGGATTCTCAACGGCAAACCCCGCAATCCCCATAACGGCCTCGACCTCGCCGCCGGCAAGGGAACCCCGGTCACGGCCATCGCCCCCGGGGTGGTGGCCATGACCGGCAAGGATTTCTTCTTCACCGGCAACACCCTGGTCCTGCATCACGGCGACGGGGTGGTCTCCCTCTACGCTCACCTCGACACCATGACGGTGAAAGAAGGGGAACGGGTGACCAAGGGCCAGGAGATCGGGCGGGTGGGCATGACCGGTCGGGCGACCGGGCCGCACCTCCACTTCGGCACCCTGGTCCGCGGCGCCCGCGTCGATCCCTCGCTGATGCCGGGCGTGGCGTCGCCCGGGGGGGACTAACAAAAAAAGGGAGAGGTCTGGAGGGGTTCCCCCCTCCAGGGTTTTGACTTTCATTTGCAGCAAGTGTGTTATTTCGGTTTGGAATTGCCATGAACGAGCCGCTGGGGGGTAACTCCGGGAACACCCGACATGGGGGGAACATGAGGGACACCACCGCAACCGCCCTAGAAGCACAAGCCCGCAAACTGAGTCCATCGGCACGGCTGGAACTTGTGGACGCCATTCTGAACAGCCTGGACGAACCGGATCGGGAAATGGATCGACTGTGGTCGCAAGAGGCCGAGGAGCGTCTGGCCGCCTACCGACGGGGGGAGATGAAGGCCATCCCCCTGGAGGTCGTTCTGGCCAAATACCGATGACCCGCTTGTCTACGACCGATAAACCTCGCGTCTGTGGCCAACAGCCATGACCACCAGGATCAGCCGCTGATCTTGAATATCGCACAGCAGGCGATAGCTGCCGACGCGATAACGCCACCCCCCGGCCTTGTCGCCCTTGAGCGCTTCCCCGAAGTGGCGCGGGTCCTTGCAGCCTTCGAGTCGCTCGGCAAGGTAATTCAGAATCCGGGTCCTCGTTGCGGCATCCAGCTTGAGAAGCTGTTTTTCGGCCCTGGCTCCGATTTCAACCGTCCAGCCCAAGTTCTTTCCTCAACTGGGCCAGCGGCTTGCTGGAAGTTGTCTCGGCCCGAGCGGTGTTCAGCAAGGCCAAATCCTCCTCGTCCTCCAGCATCCTGATGATCGCCTGCCGCACCAGGTCGCTTTTACTGCTGTGGCGCACCTTGGCCAGGGCATCCAGTTGCGTTTCCGTTTCGGCGTCCAATCTCACAGCCAACATGGGCCTGCCTCCGTATGACAATGTATGACGCCAGAATCCCATGATTTGCCGACAGGCGTCAAGCAAAAAAGATCCCCATGGCGGCTTCGGCGAGGGAGAGTTTCATGGCGATTGACCTTGCGATCCCTTGGCCCTGCCCCGTGTCAACGGCCCGCGGGGGCGGCGGCCACCCGGAAGCCGAGGCCGACCCGGACCCAGGCCGGGCTCCAGCTGCGGAAGGCCGCAGACAGGGAGTCGGCAGGGTCGACCCAGGACCCGCCCATGATAACCCAGAAGCTATTTTCGGTGACAACCGGGTCCAGCGGCGCCGCCCTTTCAAAGCCGAAGACTGCAGAGTATAGATCCCGTTGCCACTCCCAGACATTCCCAGCCAGGTCGCAGTGCCCCAGGGGGCCATCCCCTGCCGGATAGATTCCCACCGGGGTCGGCGCTTCCACATTCCTTCCATAATTGGCCCGCTCTGCATTCGGCTCGGCGTCTCCCCAGGGATATTTATCCTCCTTTGACCCGGTCGCCCGCAACCACACCTCCCTCTCGGGCAAGCATAGGATCTCCCCGCGTTGCCCGCTCAACCAACGGCAATAGGCCCTGGCCTCGTACCAACTCACACCGGTCACCGGTCGGTTGGGGTGCTGGGTCTGGGCGTCCCAGTCGCCCGGACTTTCCCACCCCCTCTCCGACCGCTGTTTCCAGCCCTCCCCATCCCACCATTTCGGTTCCTGGTACCCGCCCCGCTCCACGAACTCCTGATACTCCATCACCGTCACCAGAAACTTCCTCAACTTCCAGCCCCCGGTCTCCGGAACCTCGATGAGGTATTCCGGCTTGGCGAAATTCTCCCTGGCCAGGCGCGGGTCGCCACCCCGACCCAGCGCCTCGGCCGCCGCAATCCGTGTCCCCACAGGGACCTGCGCCGCGCCAGCACGGGTAAAAATGGGCATCACCCGCTCCAGCATGGCGCGGTAGTTCTCTTCAATTTCCACGGGGGGACGATACTGATAGGCCGACATGGGTTGCAGCAGGCGCCCCAGAATCCCCGCCACCCGGGCTTCGTCCGCCAAGTCGGGGGTCTCCCCCCGCAGCCTCAGCACTCTGCCCAACAGCCGATCCACCCGCCGGCTGCCGCCTTCATCGAACAGGGTCCCGGGAAAGAGCTCCACCGTCTCACGCCACTGGGAATCATCCAGACGCTCCCGCAGGACCGGCCACCAATCCTCCCCCGCCTCATCCCCATCCCCCAGCCAGGCCAACGCCCTGGCCGCCAGGTATTCCTGAAACGTCAGGTGCCAGTACTTCAAACGCTGCCGACCCAATTCCTCCACGATCCCGCTGCCCAGGCATTCGAACATCAGCCAGTCACGCCCACACTTCTGCCGGGCCGCCCGACCAAGCAACTGCGGAAAGTACCGGGTCACCAGCCCCGCCACCGCCTCCGCGCCATCCTGGAGATCGAACACCGCCACCTTCCGGCCCGCCATTGCCGTCATCATGGCCAGGGCCAGGGCGACGAACGCCTCCAGGGCAAACTGGTTCTCATAGCCCGCCTTCTGCCGCATCTCCGTGCGGGACGCCAGCAGCCATCGGATCACCGCCTGATACACCCGCGCCCGCCCTTCCGGAAGATCCCCCTCGTGCCAATGCACCACACACAGGCAGGTCAGCATCACCGGGTTGCTCGCCAACAGCCGGATCGTCGGCTTCTCCAAAATCGCCTTCAGCAGCTTGTCACGATGCGCGACCGCCACGGCATTGTCCGATCCGGGTCGTTCGTACAGGGCATCCGACCAACGCCGCGTGAACTCCTCGATCTCCCTGGTTCCGAAGGGCTCGATCACCGCATGGTGAAACCCCAGCCCCCGCATCTGCTCCACCCCATGGGGCCGGCTGCTCACCACCAGCCTGCATTTCTCCCAACGCCGCGTCGCCTCCTGCACAATGGCGATCACCCGCCTGCGCAAGCCCTCGTCCGCCACCTCGTCCAAACCATCCAGCAGCAACAGGGCCTCACCCCGTTCCAGAAGACCGGTCCAATGTCCACGCCACGCTTCGTCAGCTCCACGCTCTTCCTTGAAATCCAGCAGATCCAGGAGACGCAGAGCGTTATCGGCATACGGGGGCTGCTCCCGCGCCAACAGCGCCGCCAGCTCCGACAGCCGCAAAAACAGCGGCACCGGCGCCGCAGAGCCATCGCTCAGGCCCAGATGACGCCACCGCCAACTCCCCCCATCCTCCGGCCCGGGCATGCCCAGCAGATCCCGACAGAGCAGCGCCGCCACCAGCTTCAGGAAGGTCGTCTTGCCCGCCCCAGGCTGACCCTCGATGAGCAGCCGCTCTTCCCCGGCCAGCAGCTCCGCCAGCGAAACGGGTTCTCCCCGACTCTCCAACACGCCCCCCGCCTCCCCGCGACTCGAGAGCGGCGTGTAGAGCGTCTCGATGTCATACCACCCCGCCTCCTGACTGCGTCCCGCCCCGGAGCCGATGCCACGGATCTCCAGCTTGCCGGTGCGATCCAGAACGTTGCGCAGCCACGGGGAGAGGTCATACGGAGGGGGTGGGGGAGAGAGGTCTCCGGAGTTTTTCTTCCCTGGCAGCACGACTCCCGCATGCAGATCTCCGGAATAATATTGATCGAGCGCGAAGTTTCCTGCCCCATCCTCCTGTCGCCGATAGCGCAGGGGCCAGAGGCGAATCCCCCCCTGGTGATCCAACTCCCCCCAGGCAAAGCCACAGGAGAGGGACTCATTCGGCTTGCCGTGATTTTCCAACCCGAACAGGGAGGGCGCATGGAGGAAATGGCGCGTCAGGCCGCCAGAGACACTGATGCTTTCGGAATACCCATGATGTCCATGTCCACACAGACAGGCGTTGAATTGTTCCGGAGGATAGAAATGCTCGTAGAATATTTTCGAGGATGCCGGTGAGAACCAGACTCGGGGATGATGCATCAGCAACAAGGCGTTGCGCCCCCGAAGGCTCGGCAACCCACCCTCTCCCAGTGCGAAAAGCAACTGCTGCCGGAACAGCTCCAGCCTGCCCTCCGCAAGGTCCTCGAAATGCCGCCAGGCCGAATTGATCCCCACCACGGACAGCGGCGGTCGCCCCGGCAGGTCCAAATGCAGCGAAACGTCACCGGGGAAATGGGATTGGTGGAAACAAATACCCCGTTTCTTCCAGGTGGGCAGAATGCTTTTTTTCAGCCATGCCCGATAGTTTTCAAACAAAGGCTCGAAGAAGGAGGCGTTTTTGTCTTCCCACAACTCCTCGTTCAAATCTTTGATGTTGTTGTCAGCATTCCCCTTGGAGAAGTGTTCCAGAATCGCAAACGGAAAGGCCTGCCTTCCCTTTGGCCGCTGCAGATCATGGTTGCCCGGCACGGGCACGACCAGCGGGGCCGTCCCGCTCTTGTCCGGGTTCAACCACCCCAGGAGATTCTTCAAAAAGGCGTCGAACTGCTTGTATTGGTCGCCGGTCCCGTCCCAGACGATATCACCGGTGACGAACACCAGATCCGGCACGACCCGATTCGTCCCGGCAAGCGTGTTCCGGACCTGCTCCTCAATGCGCGGCCAGAGGTCGGCCTGGCCCGGACCACCCCAGTGGATGTCCGAAATGTGCAACCAACGCAACGGTTCTCCGTTGGACATGACACCACTCCTGCCTGTTTCGGATTGTTTTCGCCTGAAAGCCGTTCTGCGACTTTCAAGAGTGCATGCTATTTGTCGCCATGTACAGGCCAGTATTCAGGCCAATGACAAATGGCGCCATTATACCTATTACAGCAATGGTAAAAATACCAGTTCGGTTCAAGCGGTTTGCACAAACATACCGGAATCTGTGCTTTGGGATTGCTTGAATGGGTTTCATCCCTAAACTCAACGATTTTTCCGGCACAAGACTTAAGCGGATCCACTGAATAGAAATACCCCATGTCTTCATTAGCAAACCCTCTGTCAATAACAAAGATAATATTGCGGTCACGGTCGTCCAGGCTGCCATAATACAAGATGCCAGCTCTATCCATGATCGTTTTGTGTTCTTTATGCCGTTCTTCCGAAACCTGAAGGATGCCAGGAAGTTTATTATCAGATTGATCAAAATGATTGCTATAATAACAACAATCGTCACTCCAGAATTTTTTCTCATCCTCAGATTTCATTGCAAGAAGAGTCAAAAGATCATTCTTTACTGATCCAAACGACGATATCGCATACCAATCCGGAACCATTAAATCATTACTAAACATATAAAGATTGAAAATAATAATCGGTATGGAAATAATCAAGACAATTGCGCCTGCACACAAAAAGAACAACCGTCGAAACAATCGATATTTGAATACAGAATTCACCTCTGATCCATCCTATTTATCGTTATGTACAGGCCAGTATTCAGGCCACTTACAAGTGGCGCCATCATACCTATTACAGCAATGGTAAAAATACCAGTTCGGTTCGAGCGGTTTGCACAAACATACCGGCATCCGTGCTTTGGGGCTGCTTGAATTGATTTCATGCTTTAACCCAACGATTTTTCCGGCACAAGACTTAAGAGGATCTGCTGAATAAAAATATCCCATGTCTTCATCGCTAAACACTCTGTCAATTACAAAAATAATATTGCGGTCACGATCATCCAGGCTGCCATAATACAGGACGCCAGCTCTATCCATGATCGTTTTGTGTTCTTTATGCCGTTCTTCCGAAATCTGAACAATTCCAGAAACCATATAGTAATATTGATTATAATCATTTTTATAATTGCAACAACGATCACTCCCTATTTCTTTCTCATCTTCAGATTTCATTGCAAGAAGAGTCAAAAGATCATTCTTCACTGATCCGAACGAAGATATCGCATACCAATCCGGAACCATTAAAGAACCATAAAAAATATAAAAATTGAAAATTAAAAGCGGTAGATAAAATACCAAGACAAATACGCCTACACACAAAAAGAACAGCCATCGCAACAATCGATCTTCAAACATAGCCACCCCCACCAAGGGAGACCGCCTGATACGTGGCGGTCTCCCCGTGAATTGTCAAGCCAGTGACTACTCAGAATCGCGTTTGAGCAGTTTCAAGCCGTAACTGATTCCCTTGCGAACAGCATCACAGTCTTCTTCAGGTTCTCCGTAACAGCTCTTTGAAGTCGGGTCATCCCAAGGTCGGCCCTCCCCGCTGTTCGGAAACCAGCCCTTGCCAGATGTCACGTCAGTAATCCCCTGGACCAATCCTCCAGCCCTCAGACATACGTCCGGGTGAAACCCGGCGGCGATACAAGTTGCACCGTAATTGAAGTTACCTTCTTCTTCGCGCTCCGAATCCGTGTGCTCAGGGTCGTCGTCATCCACCACCTTGAAATCATTTTTTCCTCCCGGCCTTACCTCATTAATCCACTTTATGACTCCATCGAAGGGAGAATCTTTCACCATTTTTTGGACTCTCCGGAAGTCCTTATCCGTCTCTTCGAACCCATACGGTGGCGGAGTGGACAAATCCTGATCCTCGTACCTCCTGGACGCCTCCTCAAGCTGTCGCCGTTCCTTTGCAACCATCATGCACATGTCTTCATGGAATCCCCCCTCCGACATTTCATTACAAGATTTCTCTTCGAGAGGTATTCCCCAAATACCTTTCATTTCCATCCCCGAAAAGACATGCTCGCGGGGCACCCCTTGCGGTTGTTGAACCTGAGAAAAACCCTCTTGACTGGGAGCATTGATGCCCTTCTCGGCAATACTACCAGATCCGTTTGCAGCCAGGGTAGTACCCCATTCAGAATCGGTAAAAACAGGAGAAGTCTGGCCACCGACCGAGGATAAGGCGGAAAAAGCCAACTGCGGCGGGGTCTGAGTGCCGGCAGCAAGCGGTTGTGTGGCGCCCACTGGGGTTGTGGCCCCGAACAGGGGCGCACTCTGCCCGGTTGCCGATCCCAATGGCCCGGCGGGAATGGTTTCGCCGCCCATGAACCCGGGCATGGGTGAAGACGCGTCCGTAAAGAGTCTGGGCGAAGTAACCGGGGGGGCCTCCGGGGGGGATCGAAACTGGGCGGAAGTCGGTTGCAGGGAAACAGGCTGCCCACCCCAGGGAGTGGGAAACCTGCTGATTCTCTCTGTCAGATCGGCGATGGCCTGACGTTCTTGTAAATCATACATCGGCTGGGCTCCTGGAGGATCAATCTCATACACATGATCATAGGCCGCACTCATGGTGGCCTCCATCGGTTTCAGCGTAACCCCACCTCCCAATCCGTTCTCTTCATACCAGGATGCGCGACGACCAATAGCCTGATTTTTCAACGCAGCCACTTGATCTTTCAGACCGCTCCTCGCCCAATAATTGTCGTAAGCGCGTCCCATGGTCTCCTCCATGCCGGGAATGTCAAAACACTTCTCATGCTACTTCTCCTTTCGATGTTCAGCCTGTCCACTTCAGGCACAAAACAACCACAGCCCACTGGCCACCCCGGCACAGGAGTCAATGGTTGATACGGTTTTCGCAGAAAACTGTAAATACCAGAAAGAATCACGGTGTCAGAGGAAGATGCCCTGACAATCGAGCCTGGTATCCTGCTTCGTCTATCGGCAGGCGATGGGAACAACAGATGATTTCAGATCAGAGGGAAGAGCCGTGCGAACGCAAAAACACTCCGGATACCGTCCACGCTACCCCGATTGGACCCCTGGCGTTCAAGAGCAATGGGAAAGAAGAGACTCCGAAAAAGCCGCTGCGCCGGTCAGAGAGACCGCGAGAACCGAGACAACCAACCAAGAGGCATGGGCGAGGGGGAAATTCGAACAAAGCAAAACCCATTGTTATGGACTTCTATCCGATAATGGGGGGAATGTCAACAACTTCATAAAAAAGATGCTATCAAGGATGATTGAGGGAGCGGCGCCCGAGGGAGAGGATTCCGCCCTCCCCCTCGGTGAGTTCGGGAGCAAAGCCCATAAAATAACGGCAAGGACGGTGATGCCCTTTCAACAGAATCAGGCGGGAGAATGAGACTTGAGCCAATCGCGCAGGGCATCGTTCATCCGCGTTTGCCACCCCTTGCCCGTGGCGCGGAACGAATCGATCACCTCGGCATCAAAACGAACCGTGGTGGAAACCTTCGTACCGCTGCCAACAGGGCGCCCACGGCGGACCAGCTTGTTGCCCATGTACTCATCCGCCTGTTCAAAGAAAGCATCCGTCAGTTCAGGGGCATCATCCGGATCAATCCACCCTGTTGCCATATCTTGCCTGTTCCCGCTCATTGGCCTTCCTTAACGAGATGATGCGGCGACTTTTTCCGCGCAACGTCCAGACCAATACAACCATGCGACCATCCAATTTGCCAACCGTGATATGACGCTGTTCGCCATAATCTTCACGGTCATCGACCCACGTAAAATGGTGCCCTTCAAAAACCTCACTGGCGCGGGCAAAATCGAGGTTACGCTCAAGCAAAGTCCTCTCACGTTTGGCCGGGTCGTAGGTGACCTTCATCGCCCCGACTGTAGTAACGTTTATTCAGAATTGCAACCACGAAATCCCTTGGCGGCGTTCCACTCCCGGAAGCAGCACGGCGGCGGTCTCCCGCAACCTCATGCTCACCTGGACCATCCAGGGGGTGCGCCGCACCACCCTCGTCTTGGGCCACCCCGGGGAAGTCCACTGTTGGAATCTGCACCCAATATCCAAACAGCCAGAGGGAAGTGCGGCAGGCATCCCAAACTCCCTCACCCCAGGTGGTTCCTGATCAACTCCTCGGCAATCTGCACCGCATTCAACGCCGCCCCCTTGCGGAGATTGTCCGAGACCACCCACAGATTCAGCCCGTTTTCGACGCTCTCATCTTCCCGAATCCGCGAAACGAAGGTGGCATCCTTCCCCGAAGCCTCCCTTGGCGTCATATAGGTCGCCGTCGTCGGATCATCGACCACCTCGACCCCGGGGGCCGCGCTCAACAACCGCCGAACCTCGGCCACCGTCAGTTTCTTCTCGGTCTCGATGTTCACCGACTCCGAATGGCAGTTGAAGACCGGAACCCGAACCGTGGTCGCCGTGACCCGAATCCGGGGATCCAGGATCTTCCGGGTCTCGTTCGCCATCTTCAGCTCTTCCTTGGTGTAGCCATTCTCGGTAAAAACATCGATGTGCGGCAGCAGATTGAAAGCAATCTCCTTGGGAAACTTCTTGGGAGGAACCTCCTTGCCGGTGAGAAAGACGGCCCGCGTCTGCTCGAATAACTCGTCGATGGCCGCCTTGCCGGCCCCGGAGACCGCCTGGTAGGTCGAAACCACTACCCGCTTGATCGTCGCCGCATCGTGGATCGGCTTCAGGGCAACCACCATCTGGATCGTCGAACAGTTGGGATTGGAGATGATCCCCCGCTTGCGGTATTCGCCGATCGCCCCGGGATTGACCTCGGGAACCACCAGGGGAACGTCCGGCTCCATCCGAAAGCGCGAGGTATTGTCCACCACCACACAACCGGCGGCGGCAGCGCGAGGGGCATGAATGTCCGAGACCTTGGCCCCGGGAGAAAAAAGCCCGATCTCCATCCCCTTGAAGTCGAAGCGATCCAGCTCCTCGACAAGAATATCCTTGCCGCGAAAGGGCAGCCGCGTCCCCGCCGTCCGGCTGGAGGCCAGCAGGCGAAGCTCCCCGACCGGAAAATTCCGCTCTTCCAGGATGTTCAGGATCTCCCGACCCACATTACCCGTCGCCCCGACGACCGCAACCTTGTATTCACGCATTGGAAACTTCCCTTTGAGTAAGCGTCCACAGAAGTAAAGAACCAGGATCCTTCGCAGAGCGCGTCCCGATCATTGGGGCCAAAAACCCCGGCCCCAATGATCGGGACGCCGAGGCCCGCGCCGGCGCGGATCCCGC
>JADGCL010000061.1 GCA_015229005.1 Magnetococcales bacterium | reverse complement strand
TACTCTGGCGGAACCCCCTCCACCGCCTCTCCCCGCCATCCCAGCTCCCGCTGAATGATGGCGACCTGGCTCTTGACGTCCCAGGGGATATACGACCCCAGACAGATCGACCGGACCCGATTCTGGCGCAGTTCGCGGGCGGGAGGGAAGGTGAAGGGCCTGAGGTCGCGGAGGGTCACCGGATAGTCGGAGAGGGTGTCATCGAGCATCCCCAGCATGTCCTCGGCGTTGATCCCCAGATTGACGAAGCGGTTGAAGCGTCGTTCATCCACCTCCTCCTCTTCGTCGTAGCCGTAGAAGGAAGAGTACTCGGCCGAGGGCTCTCCCCAGATCAGGAGGGGGACCTGCTCGCGGAGCGCCACCCACATCGGGTAGGCGAAGATCCCCGTGTGACAGTGCCAGCAGAAGTCGCCACGCCGGCGGAGCGCCTCGTACATGAGCTTGCGCACCACCTGCCAGTTGGGGGTGAACTGGTGGACATCGACGCCCAACAGCCGAAAGGTCCGCAGATTGTTTTCCTGAAGCGTCGGTCGGAAGAAGCCGTGATCGAAACGGACCACCAGGGGGCGGAGCCGCAACTGCCGAACCAGGTACCAGAGGGTGAAGGTCGAATCCTTGCCGCCCGAGAAGGGGACGATGCAATCGTAGTCGCGTCGCCCCCGGTTCGGCTCGATGAGTTGTTCGAGTTCCGCCTTCCGGGCCTCCCAGTCGATCCCTTGCTGCTTGAAGGCGACCTGACCGCAGACCGAACAACGCCCCTCGGCGTCGAACGCCAGGGTTTCCGCACTCTCCGGCATGATGCAACGGGAACAATACCGCATGACCGGCGCCAAACCTCCCGAAACGAACCCCCGGAAAACACTCTGCCAAGGTTGGGGAACATGATACCCTCCCACGCGAATGTCAAAGACTAAATTGCCGATCCGGGAAAGGGACTTGACTCCCCCCCGGGAGTTCCGGCACAGTGTGGGTTTTCCGAACGAGCAGAGACGGTTTTCCTGGCGAGCAGAAACCCGGGGCCTCCCCCCTGTATTTTCAGTCAAGACAGAGGACATGATCGATGGCGGTACGTATTCGTTTGCAGCGCAGAGGATCCAAGAAGCGGCCTTTCTACGCCGTGGTGGCCGCTGATTCGCGTTCCCCCCGGGACGGAAGCTTCCTGGAAAAACTCGGAACCCACGACCCGCGCAACAAGGTCAACGGGACCCAACTGGTCTTGGATCGCATCCGCCACTGGATGGGACACGGGGCCCTCCCCACCGATACCGTCGCCAGGCTCCTGAAAAAGGTCGAGGCCGCCCCTGCGTCGGGAGGCAATGCCTGATCCGGCGCTCCCCTCGCCTTCGGCCTGGGTCGCCGTCGGACGCATCACCGGGGCCTTCGGGGTCCGTGGCGAGGTTCGCGTCGAATCCCTGACCGAAGAACGGCAGGTACTCGCCGGTCGGTCCGAATGGTGGCTCGGCCTCCGCCCCCCCGTCCCGGCAGTCACATCCGAAGGCCAAGTGAACGGCGGCGGTGCGCTCGGGGCGAGCGACGGGGTCCCCCCAGGATCCCCCCCCCCGGCGGATGCCCCGGCAAGCCTTCCGGTGGAGGCCCCGGCAGAAATTTGCGCAGCCCCCTCCGGCGGTGATCTGCCCTCGTCTGCCGGCCCCGCCGGTCGGGGAGCGTGGCGGAAAATCAGGCTGCTCGGCACACGTTGGCAGGCCGGTCAGGTCATCGCCCGCCTGGAGGGGATCTCGCAGCGCGAGGAGGCCAATGCCCTCAAGGGCAACAGGGTCTGGGTCCCCCGGGACGAGTTGCCGCCGCCCGAAGAGGACCAGTATTACTGGAGTGACCTGATCGGCTGCGCCGTGGTCGATGCGAGCGGCGCCCCGCTCGGGCGGGTCCGTTCGATGATGGCAACCGGGGCCAACGATGTCCTCATCGTTCAGGGACCCGAAGGGGAGCGGCTTTTCCCCTTCACCAAGGAGGTGGTTCCCGTCGTGGACATCGCCGGCAAGCGTCTCCAGGTCACACCCCTTCCGGGCATGTAGCAGGAGTATGGAGTGGGAGCGGGACGGAACCCGAGGCGGTGCGGGAACCGAGATAGTGCGGGAACCGAGATAGTGCGGGAACCGAGATAGTGCGGGAACCGAGGTAGTGCGGGAACCGAGGTAGTGCGGAAGCGGAGGCGGTACGGGAGGGAAAGTGACCCTCCCGGAGGGGGCGTACCGGTCGAATCGGCGGCAACCGGCAGGTCGCTGCGACAAGGGTAACGGCGGCAATGGTCGCGACAATGGAATCGGTGGGAGTAGTTCTCACCAGGAGGCGTCTGCGGCAGCGGCCCGGGCGGGGTGCGGTGGGGACAGGGTGCGCTTCTCCGTTTTGACCCTCTTCCCGGAGATGTTTGCCCCCCTCGGTCATTCCATCGTCCGCCGTGGCGTCGAGCGGGGCCTTCTGGAGGTGCGGCTCGTCGATGTGCGCGATCATGGTCTTGGTCGGCATCGGCAGGTGGACGACGTCCCCTTCGGCGGCGGTCCGGGGATGGTGATGCGGGCCGATGTCCTGGCCCGGGCCCTGGATGAAGGGGTTCCCGACCACGGCGAGGGCTGGGTGATCCTCCTCTCCCCCCAGGGAGAGCGGTTCGATCAGGAGATGGCCAAGCGATTGGCGCGGAAATCGCACCTCATCCTGGTCTGCGGCCACTACGAGGGGATCGACGAGCGGTTCGTGCAGGCCAAGTGCAATCAGGAGGTCTCCCTCGGGGACTTCGTCCTGACCGGGGGAGAGATCCCGGCGATGGCCATCATCGACGCGGTGGCCCGTCTCCAGCCTGGGGTCCTGGGGGATAGCGCCAGCTTCGAATCCGACTCCTTCCAGGAAGGGATGTTGGACCATCCCCACTACACCCGCCCCGCCACATGGCGGGAGAAGCCCCAAGGGCTGCCGAAAGCGGAAGCCGACGGTGGGGAGAAAGAGTGGTCCGTCCCCGAGGTTCTGCTCTCGGGACACCATGGGGAGGTGGCCGCCTGGCGACGCCGGCAGGCCCTTTTGCGCACCCTTCTGCGCCGACCGGAGTGGCTTCCCGGGGCCGGGCTCACCCGGGCCGAGAAGGTGTTGATCGAACGTTTGGCCACAGAGTTGGCCGCTATGGAGGAGTCGGGGGAGTGACTCGCGGGCTTTGGAGCGGGCGGTGGAGAGGATTCGGGGTTGGTCTCCCCGGGCCGGCTCTGTCGGTGTGTGGGCTGATCTTTACGAAGGATCGAGACGATGAATGAATTGCAACAGTTTTCCCAGTCCCAGATCAAGAGTGAACCGCCGCGTTTCAACGCCGGGGATACCCTGAAGGTCCACGTCAAGGTGGTGGAGGGAACCCGCGAGCGGGTCCAGATCTTCGAGGGGGTCTGCATCGGTCGCCACAACGACGGTCTGGGTTCCACCTTCACGGTGCGCAAGGTCTCCTTCGGCGAGGGTGTGGAACGGGTCTTTCCGCTCTATTCGCCGCGGCTGGAGAAGATCGAGGTGGCACGTCGCGGCGATGTCCGCCGGGCGAAGCTCTATTACCTGCGCGGACGCACCGGCAAGGGGACCCGGATCCGCGAAAAGCAGGAGTATTGAGCCTCGGCGCCTCCTCGGATCGGTATCGATTCGGGCAGTGACGAGAGGCGGCGGCCCGTGGCGCCCCGGTCACCCGCCGGGAATGCCGGCTACGTCCTGGAGACGGAACTCCTGGGCGCCGGATTCTCCCGGATCGGGGGTATCGATGAGGCCGGTCGGGGACCCCTCGCCGGCCCGGTGGTGGCGGCGGCTGTCATCCTCCCACCCCCTCCGTGGGTGGGGGGGCTTGCCGACCTCAACGGCATCGACGATTCCAAGCGCCTCTCCCCCGGCAGTCGCGAGGCACTCCACCTCGCCATCCTGAGACACGCCCTTGCCTTCGGCATCGGCCAGGCCGAACGAGAGGAGATCGACGCCCGGAACATCCTCCAGGCAACCCTCCTGGCCATGTCCCGTGCGGTCGATGCCATCGCCCCGCCGCCCCAGTATCTCCTGGTGGACGGTCGTCAGCTGCCTCCGAGTCTCCCTTGCCCCGCGAGGGCAGTCGTCGGAGGGGACCGCCTCTCGCTCTCGGTCGCCGCCGCCTCCATCGTCGCCAAGGTGACCCGCGACCGGATGATGCGGCAGTTGGCCGAACGGTACCCGGGCTATGGCTGGGAAAGCAATTTCGGCTACCCCACCCGGGAACACCGGCAGGCCCTGCTCTCCCTGGGGGTCACCCCCGAACACCGGCGCTCCTACGCCCCGGTCCGGGAAGCGCTGAGCCACCAGGGGCTCCCTCTCCCCCCTCGGGGGTGAACCCTTCTCCGCGTTGACAGATTTGGGGGAGGTTGCTATCTTCCCGGGTATGGGTTGGCACTCTGGAATCGGGAGTGCCAGCGTCGGTTTCGAGGATCGGGTTCCACCGCCGTGGACACCCTGGGCTTTTCTGGGAGCCGCCATGCTGACACAACGACAGAAGGAGATACTTCGGTTGGTGGTAGAGACCTATATCGCCACGGGCGAACCGGTCGCTTCGCGGAGCGTCAGTTCGGTCCCGGGGCTCGGGCTCTCCTCCGCATCCGTACGCAGCGTCATGGCCGAACTTGAGGAGATGGGACTCCTCAGCCAGCCACACACTTCCGCCGGTCGCCTGCCCACCGAGCAGAGCTTCCGCCTCTACGTCGGCGAGATCCTCGAACCGGTACCTCCGCAACTGGCCGACCGGGAACGCATCCTGGCCGCCTGCGGCAGCACCGGCGATGGCCCCGACGCCGCCCTGGCCGTCGCTTGCGAGACGCTCGCGGGCCTCACGCCCTACGCCTGTCTGGTGTTGGCCCCCAGGGCAGAGGCGGCGGTGCTCCTCAGGGTCGAATTTCTGCGCCTGGCGCAATCCCGGGTCCTGGCCCTTCTCGTGACCGATTCCGGTCGCATTCAGAGCCGGGTCTTCGAGCTCGACCAACCGGTGGAGCAGAAGGAGTTGGACGCCTGCGGTCGGGAACTCAGCAGCCGCTTGGGAGGATTGACCCTCAAGCGCCTGCGCGAGGTGCTGGAAGAGGAAGTCAC
Organism: Magnetococcales bacterium; assembly: GCA_015229005.1. GTDB lineage: Bacteria > Pseudomonadota > Magnetococcia > Magnetococcales > JADGCL01 > JADGCL01. The sequence goes on along the minus strand of JADGCL010000061.1, from coordinate 14,360 downwards.
ACGAGACGAACGGGCTTGGCGCCGACTCCACTGGCGCCTTCTGCAGGACATGGTCGCCGTGAACGGTCTCGGGGGACAGCTCATCGTCAACGGCAAGACCACCCTCCTGGGCGCAGCCGAGGCGCCGGCTGCTTCACGCAAGGAGATCGCCCGCACCTACAAGCTGCTGCGTATCCTGGAGGAGAAGAAACTCCTGATCCGCCTCCTGGACAAGTGCCTGGAGAAGGACGGGGTTCATCTTTTCATCGGTGCCGAATCCCTGGGAATCGCCGACGATCTGGCCGCCGGCTTTGCTGTGGTCGCGAGCCAGTTCAACGCCGGCCCCGAACGGGAATCGCCGGGCACCCTGGCCATCCTCGGGCCAACGCGCCTGGATTATGCCCAGGTGGTCCCCCTTGTGGATTTCACCGCCAAGGCGCTCAGCGCCTCGCGGGGAGCGCCCGGGCGTCCGACCTCCCCAGGGAGTCGAACAGAAGACGACTGACAGAGACTTCCGGAAGGGAAAGCTCCCCTGCGGTAGGGAGGCCCGGGGAACGGTCGTCTGTTTCCTGCCTGCATCGTCGGCCTGCCACCCTCGCGGAAAATTCCTTCTGCCGGGACGGGTCTCAATTGTCGATCGTGCGCGTTTCCCTCGGGTGGGGGAACCCTGCGTGCGGTTGACTCAACGAGCGAGCGGGGTGGAAAAGAGTGGACGAGCCGAAGAACAAAGAAACCGGGAACCGGGGTCGTCCCCCGGAGGCGGGCCTGGGAGAGGGAACCGGATCCCGAGACCCGGCCAACGCCGCAACAACCCACGAAAAGCATCCGGGGGAGGAGAACCGTTCAGCGACCGGAATGGCGGATCCGGGCGATGCGGAGGCCGGCGCTTCCGGAGATGTCGAGGGAGGAATTGCAAAGGAACCCCTCTCCGCGATGAGCGACTCCCCCTCCCTCGAAGAACAGCTTGCCGAGGCTACCCGCCTCGCGGGTCAGGCGCAAGGGGACTACCTTCGGGTGCTTGCGGAGATGGAGAATCTGCGCAAACGCACCACCCGGGAGGTACAGCAAGCGCGGAAGTTCGCCGTGGAGGCCTTCGCCAAGGACCTTCTGCCAGTCGCCGACAACATGGAACGGGCCATGGTCGCCCTGGAGCAGGGCAGCGAATCCCCCCTGGAAACTTTGGTGGAAGGGGTTAAACTGACCCAGAAGACGCTGATCTCGGCGCTTGGCAAACACGGGGTGGTGCGCATCCAGGCGCTGCACGAGCCCTTCGATCCCAACTGGCACCAAGCCATGATGCAGGTCCCCGATGGGGGCGCCAAGCCGGGGACCGTGGTCATGGAAATGCAGGCGGGCTATCTCCTCAGCGACCGTCTCCTGCGCCCGGCAATGGTGGCAGTGGCGGTCGAGTCCCAGCCCGATTCGGGTGGGAACTGAGGAAAGGCTTATTCGTAGAATTTGCCGGGGAGCCGCTTGACGGACGGATGCGGGAGCCCCACATTCTGCTTGGCGGCCCGTCGTTGGACGGGCTGCGCCGGTCGCGGTCCCGAACGGGGGGCTTCGGCCTTTCGAAGGTTCGACAACGAAGAGGAAGTCGATCATGGGCAAGGTGATTGGAATCGATCTTGGGACAACGAACTCCTGCGTCGCGGTGATGGAAGGCAGCGACCCGAAGGTGATCGAGAACAGCGAGGGGGGTCGGACCACCCCCTCCATGGTCGCCTTTGCCGCCAATGGCGAACGCCTGGTCGGTCAGGCCGCGAAGCGTCAGGGGGTGACGAACCCCAAGAATACGCTTTACGCCATCAAGCGTCTCATTGGTCGGCGTTTCGACGATCCCCTGACCCGGCGCGACATGGAGCTTGTCCCCTACACCATCGTCAAAGCCGATAACGGCGATGCCTGGGTGGAGGCCGGCGACCGCAAGGTCAGCCCCTCGGAGATATCGGCGATGATCCTCCAGAAGATGAAACAGACCGCCGAGGATTATCTGGGCGAGAAGGTGACCGACGCGGTGGTCACCGTTCCTGCCTATTTCAACGATGCCCAGAGGCAGGCCACCAAGGATGCCGGGCGGATCGCCGGCCTGAACGTTCTCCGGATCATCAACGAGCCCACGGCCGCCTCCCTGGCCTATGGCATGGACAAAAAGGAGGGGCAGACCATCGTCGTCTACGATCTCGGCGGCGGTACCTTCGACGTTTCGGTACTCGAAATCGGCGACGGCGTCTTCGAGGTCAAATCGACCAACGGCGACACCTTCCTGGGCGGCGAGGACTTCGACCAGGCGATCATCGACTACCTCGCCGATCAGTTCAAGAAGGAACACGGCATCAATCTGAAGCAGGACAACATGGCCCTGCAACGGCTGAAGGAGGCCGGCGAGAAGGCCAAGATCGAGCTTTCGAGCAGCACCCAGACCGACGTCAATCTGCCCTTCATCACCGCCGACGCCTCCGGCCCCAAGCACCTCAACGTGCATCTGACCCGGGCGAAGCTTGAGACCCTGGTCGACGACCTGGTGCAGCGGACCCTGGAGCCCTGCCGGATCGCCCTGAAGGATGCCGGGATCAGCACCCGGGACATCGACGAGGTGATCCTCGTCGGCGGCATGACCCGCATGCCGCGGGTACAGAAGCTGGTGACCGACTTCTTCGGGCGTGAACCTCACCGCGGGGTCAACCCCGACGAGGTGGTGGCCATCGGCGCCGCGATCCAGGGCGGCGTCCTCAAGGGAGACGTGAAGGATGTCCTCCTCCTGGACGTGACGCCCCTCTCCCTGGGGATCGAAACCCTGGGCGGGGTCTTCACCAAGTTGATCGACAAGAACACCACCGTCCCCACGAAGAAGTCGCAGGTCTTCTCGACGGCGGCCGACAACCAGTCGGCGGTGACCATCCGCGTCGCCCAGGGGGAGCGGGAGATGTTCTCCTACAACAAACTGCTCGGCCAGTTCGATCTGGTCGGCATCGCCCCCGCCCCCCGGGGGGTCCCCCAGGTCGAGGTGACCTTCGACATCGACGCCAATGGTCTGGTCCATGTTTCCGCCAAGGACAGGGGGACCGGCAAGGAGCAATCGATCCGGATCCAGGCCTCCGGCGGGCTTTCCAACGCCGAGATCGAAAAGATGATCCGCGACGCCGAGTCGCATGCCGCCGACGACGCCAAGCAGCGGAAGCTGATCGACGCCCGCAACAACGCCGATTCGTTGATCTATACCACCGAGAAGTCCCTCAAGGAGCACGGCGACAAGGTGGATGAAGCCACCCGCAAGGCGATCGAGGCCGCCGTCTCCGAACTCAAGGGGATCGTGGGGAGCGAGGACGCCGACGCCATCGCCGCCAAGAGCCAGGCGCTCATGGAGATCTCCATGAAACTGGGCGAAGCCATCTACAAGGAGACCCAGCAGGCCGGGGGTCCGGGTGGCGGCTGCGCCCCAGGTGGGGGGTGCGGTGACGGCACTCCTCCCGGCGGGGCCTCTCGGGCGGGACCCGGCAAGGGGGCCGAGGACGTGGTCGAAGCCGAATACGAAGAGGTCAGGGACGAGAAGAAGTGACCGCCGGAATCCGGCGAGTCGGCCCGGTCCAACCAGCTGCTGCGACGTAACCCCTGAGGGGGGATTGGCAACGCTTTATGCCGAAAGACTACTACGAGATTCTGGGAGTCCCGCGAACCGCCTCGGAAGATGACCTGAAAAAGGCCTATCGGAAGCTGGCGATGCAGTTGCATCCCGACCGGAATCCCGGAGATGCCCAGGCGGAGGCGCGATTCAAGGAGGTCAACTCCGCCTACGAGGTCCTGAAGGACGCCAAGAAACGGGCCATCTACGACCAGTTCGGGCACGCGGGGCTCGATCAGAGTGGCGGTGGGGGCGGCGGCGGCGACCCCAATTTCAGCGGCGGCTTCGGCGATATCTTCGAAGAATTCTTCGGCGATATCTTCGGCTCCGGTCGCGGCGGTCGCAGCAGCGGTCGGGGTGGCGCCAATCGCGGCGAGGATTTGCGCTACGACCTCGCGGTCACCCTGGAAACAGTCATGAACGGCGCCGAGGAGCGCCTGCGGATCCCCACCATCGTCGCCTGCGAAGCCTGCCATGGCAGCGGCGCCCGTCCGGGCTCGGGACCGGAAACCTGCGGAACCTGCCATGGATCAGGTCAGGTCAGATTGCAGCAGGGGTTCTTTTCCATCGCCCGCCCCTGTCACGTCTGCCGCGGACAGGGACGGACAATCCGCAACCCCTGCCAGGAATGCGCCGGTCAAGGACGGAAAAAGGCGGAGAAGACCCTCACCGTGCGCATTCCCCCCGGTGTGGACACCGGCACACGGATCCGCCTGAGCGGCGAGGGCGGGGCCGGGCGCCAGGGGGGACCCGCAGGGGATCTCTATATCGTCATCGAAGTCACAAGCCATCCCATCTTCCAGCGCCAGGAAGCCAATCTCCTCTGCCAGGTGCCCATCACCTTCACCCAGGCTGCCCTGGGAGGCAAGCTGGAGGTGCCGACCCTGAACGGACGCGCCCGCCTCACCCTGCCCGCCGGCTGCCAGACCGGCAAGCGCATGGTCCTGAGGGGCAAGGGGCTCCCCTACCTCAATCGCCCCGGGATGTTCGGCGACCTGGTGGTGGAGGTCCGCGTCGAGACCCCAATCAAACTCAGCAAGCGCCAACGCCAACTCCTGGAAGAGTTCGAGAGCCTCTCCGGCCAGGAAAGCCAGCCGGAATCAACCTCCTTCCTGGACAAGGTCAAGGAGTTCCTGGACAAAAAGATGTCGGTCTGATATCCCCCGCCAGTGAACGGGCGGGAGTCGTTCAGGGGAGCATAGGCAGGGATACCATCCTGTTATTTCAGGGGCTTCGCCCCCGAACCCCCACCGAGGGGGCAGGCGGAGCCTCCCCCTCGGGCTCCCCCAACCACTTTTGTGTATTGTTTTTTCTTTGAGGCAAAGACCATGACGGGAAGCGGGGTTGGCATCGCCGGGGCCGGCGGGCACATGGGGCGGATGCTCGTCCAAGCACTCAAGGCCGACGGGCTGAGGCTGGTTGCCGCCACGGAACGGAACGGTTCCGAACTCCTGGGACGGGACGCGGGCGAGCTGGCCGGGGTCGGCACCCTGGGGGTCCCCCTGGAGAGCGATCCACAAACGTTGTTCACCGCCGGCGTCGTCATCGATTTCACCACCGTCGAGGCGACTCTCGCCCACCTCCCCCTGGCCATGCACCACTCGGTTCCCATGGTGATCGGCACCACCGGCTTCGAGGCCGCCGGGCGGGCGCGGATCGACGCGGCCGCCACCCGGATACCCATCGTTTTCGCCCCCAACTTCAGCGTCGGCGTCAACCTGATGTTCAAGGTGGCCGCCGAGGTGGCGGCAGTGCTGGGCGACGCCTTCGACGTCGAAATCATCGAGGCGCACCATCGGCGCAAGGTCGATGCCCCGTCAGGGACAGCGGTGCGCCTCGGGGAGACGATCGCCGCAGCGCTCGGGAGAAATCTCGCCGACGTCGCCGTCTACGGTCGGGAGGGGATCACCGGGGCCCGGGACAGCGCCACCATCGGCTTCGCCACGGTCCGGGGCGGGGATATCGTCGGCGAACATACCGCCCTCTTCGCCGGCGAGGGGGAGAGGCTGGAGATCACCCACCGCGCCTCCAGCCGCATGACCTTCGCCAAGGGAGCGGTCAGGGCTGCCCGCTGGGTCGTCGGTCGCCCCCCGGGACTCTACGATATGCGCGACCTGCTGGGTCTGCGCGAGCCCCACTGACGGCAACTCCCTTCGGCCCGCCACCGGACCGTCGAAAAATTCGTCCATGGACTTTTCGACCCGGACGAGCGAAACATGGTCCCATCCGTCCTTCCGGATGCGACGGATTGCACCGGCCCGTCGAATCCGGTCGACCATCACCGAAAGGCTTCACCCGTTCGTCGACAGGTCGCCCCGGTCGACCGAACCACAGCCACCGAGAGGAGAGCCATGGATAGCGTCGAAGTCGCCCCCCTGAAACCGGGGAAGAAGCTCACCCTGGAATTCGGCAACAAGGAAGCGATCCTCACCAAGCAGGAGGGGAAAAACAAGTTCACCATGGAAGACTGGTACGAAGAGGAGCGGGAGATCTACATCCTCGATGAGGTCATCGAGGAAGATGCCAAGCTCCACTACAGCTTCGAGCCCTTTTCCAGCCTGGAAGCGGCGTTGCAGACGGACGCCGGCCACTTCGGCACCAACCGGCGGGTCCTCGATTTCCTGGGACGCGACGTGGGCGGTATCGAGATGGAAGAGGAAGAAGAGGAAGAAGAGGAAGAAGAGGAAGAAGAGAAGTAGCCGGAGACCGCCTCTCAGCGACCGGCACCGGTCGGGCCAAGACCGGCGGCCTCGCGGAGGATGGACTCCATCCGGGTCAGCATGGACTCTCGGGAGAAGTGGCGCTCGGCATGGGCCCTGGCGGCCAGCCCCAGTCGCCGCCGGGTATCGCCAGCGGTGAGGAGCTTCGCCATCGCCTGAGCAAGGGCCGGTGGATCTTGGGGCGGCACGAGGAGACCGTTGTCGCCATCGGTGACGGTCTCGGCGATCCCCCCCACCGGGGTCGAGATCACCGCCAGCCCGCACGCCATGGCCTGCATGAGCGCCTGCGGAACCCCCTCGTGGGCGTAGGATGGCAGGACAAAGAGGTCGAGCGCCGTCAGCCAGGGAAGAACATCATCCTGGTGCCCGGCCAGGAGGACCCGGTCACCCAGCCCCGCCCCGGTCACCTGCCGCCGCAGATTTTCGCGCTGCGGGCCATCCCCGACCACCACCAGCCGCGCTGCCCCCTCCGGGAGAAGCTTGAAGGCCTCGATGAGGTGGCGGTGCCCCTTCCAACTGCGCAGAGTGGCGACAATACCGATGAGGAACACCCCCGGATCGAGACCAAGCCCCAGCCGGGCAGCAGCCCGATCCCCCGGGGCAAAACGCCGGAGGTCGAGGCCGGTCGGAACAGAGGTAACCCTCTCCGGGGAGAGCCCCTGACCCCGCAAGAGATCCTGGCGAATCTTTTCGGCGGTGGTCACCACATGCCGTGCCGCCCGTCCGTAGAGCCAACGGGTCGGCAGGTTGGCGGGGACGGGCGAAGAGATATGCCGCAACCGTACCAGAGGCGGCGCCCGCCGCAGGAGGCGGGCGGCCACCGCCAGCAACCAGGAATCCGTGGAGCTGTGAGTCACCACCACCGAGACCGGATTGACGCGCAGCCAATTCCAAACCGCCCAAAGCCCCCGGAGATTCTTCCGACCGATGGGGAGTGGCGTCACCGGCACCCCGTACCGGGGCGCCGCGGCAACGATCCGCGCCTCGGCGGGAGCCAGGAGCTGCACCCGATGACCCCGGGCGATCATGCCGGCGGCCTCGTCGAGGAGACGAATCTCCTGACCTCCCCAGCCGCATGAAGACTCGGTGTGGAGGATCGACAGGGATGGAGAGTCAGACATGACAGCCCCCCCTTCCGCCACCACCGGTTTCACCCTGGCCCTCATCCGCCAGCGTCACACCCCCTTCGGTGGCGCCGAACGGTTTCTCGAACGCGCCATGACCGCCCTCGCCAACGAGGGCACCACCATCACCCTCTTGAGCCGGGAGTGGCCGAAAGGCCCGAGCGCGAGCCCCGTCACCGTCAAGATTCTCAATCCACCTGCTATCGGACGTCTCTGGCGCGACTGGAGCTTTTCCCGGGCAGTGCGCCGCGAACTGGAGCTCAACCCCCACACCCTTGTCCAATCCCATGAACGCATCCCCGGCTGCGACCTTTATCGGGCAGGCGATGGAGTGCATCGGGTGTGGTTGGAAGAACGCCGTCGCACGCAAAACCCTCTTCAACGACTGCTGACGCACCTCTCCCCCTACCACCGCCATCTCCTCAGGGCCGAGACGGCCCTCTTCACCGATCCCCGTCTCAGGGCAGTCATCTGCAACTCACGAATGGTCCGGGACGAGATCCTCCGCCACTTCGCCATCGACCCGGGGAAACTCCACGTCATCCACAGCGGCATCGACAGCCAGCGGTTTCACCCCCGCCTCGCCACGGAACACCGTCGCAGCATCCGCGCCGGGCTCGGGATCGACGCCGAGGCCCCACTCTTTCTCTTCGTCGGTTCGGGATACATCCGCAAGGGGGTGCCGATCCTGATACGGGCCATGCGTCGCCTGCCGCCCGCCGTCCACCTCCTGGTGGTCGGCAGGGAGCGCCGCCTGGAGCGGTTCATCCGTCAGGCAATCCGGGAAAAGGTCGACCGGCGGATCCACTTCCTCGGGGCAAGGTCACCGGTGGAACCCTACTACGGCGCCGCCGATGCCCTGGTCCTGCCAACGCTCTACGACCCCTTCCCCAATGTTGCCCTGGAGGCGATGGCCTCCGGTCTGCCGGTCATCACCTCCTGGCAGAGCGGCGCCTCCGACCTCATCCAGGACGGCGTCAACGGCCACCTCGCCGACGCCCTCGACGAGGAGGCTCTGGTGGGATTCATGAGGCGTCTGTCGGATCCGGAGCTTTGCCGCGCCATGGGGATCAAGGCGAGAGAGACGGTCAAGGGACTCACCCCCGAGCGCATGGCGGGCGCCATGCTCGCCCTCTACCGACAGCTTCTTTCCCCACCCTGAAAGCCGCCACCGACCGGGAATCCTCGACGGCAACACCCCCGCGCACCCGCCGGACAGTGGGCCAATGCGGCCCCGCCCGGGACTGCGACTTCCGGAAAAAAGGAACCGTCAGCGCCCCTGGAAGATCTGCTTGAGAGCGCCGATCCCCTCGCCGAGATCGCCCATCGCCTGGGCCTGGCCGGCAATCGTCCGCTGCGCCGACTCCATCGCCGCCGACTGCGGCTGGGGAGAAGCGGCTGCGCCACCGGCCTGGGCGGCCACACCCCCCGCGGCCTGGCCCTTCGCCGCCCCACCGCCGCCACTTTCGTCGTCGGCGCCGGCCTTGTTGCCCTTCCCGTCACTTCCCGCCTTCGCCTTGCTCTTGTCGACGGGGTTGAAGACCTTGACCCACTGCCTCACCTCCCGCCCTGCGATCAGCACCTTGTCCTGTTCGATGGTCCTGATGCTGGCGGAGGAAGGGGCCCCGCTCGCATCCTGGAGGGGATCCCCCTCCCGGTAGAGGCGGTCGTCGATAACGGCAAACTTGTCGTCGCCCGAGACAAAGGCCATGGAAACAATCCGACTGCCGAAGTCTTCGGAGGGCAGATCGGCCATCGTCTGCTCCTCGGAAACAGCAGAGTTCGAAAACCCGACCAGCTTGAAATCCAGCTGTCCCCCAGCCTCGGAGAGACCGGGGGTCACCAGGTGGTTGAGCCGAGAGGCCAGCTCGTCGATTGACTTCCGCTCTGCGGGATCCACCTCGGGAACCGAATCGGCGCCCTTGGCAGCCGCCGGGTCACCCTTCTTCCCCCCCTTCGCCTTCTCCTTCTCCAGGGCCTGGGCCTGGGCCTGCGCCTGTGCCAACGCCAGCGCCCGGACACGCTCCAGGTGCCAGTTGACCGCATAGGCCGCACTCCCCAGGATACAGACGAGGAGCAGGGAGACGACCACACCCCCAACGATTTTGGATTTCACGGCTATTGTTCCGCCAGCTTGAGGTTGAAGGTCAGGCTATTGATATCGGTCGAGAACCGGCTGTCGACGATTTCGTAACCCTTGCTTCGGATCGCGTTCAGGAAGGCCTCATGGTCAGCGCTCGACTGGGCGAAACCCGAAGCGATCCGACCGCTGAGGGTCACCACCGCCCGACTCAATTTGTCATACTCGATACGAACGGAGTCGAAGGCCATCTCCCCCTTCTCGGCAAAGGAGAGATCGGAAAGCACCTGCCGCACAGGTCGGACCTCCTTGAGACGGGAGAGTCGCTCGGAGAACTGAAGGATCTCCTTGTAGTCCGCCGGAGTCGGCGGCAGGGACTCGGAGGTTGAAAACCCGGAATCCTCGAGGGCGGTGATCTGGCCCTGAAGGTGGTTCGCGGATTTCTGGAAGAAGACCCCAGTGAAATAAACGCCGGTGATCAACAGCCACGCCCCAAGTGCCACAACGGGCATGAGACGCTGCCCGCGATAAAGCCAGACCGGCAGGAGTCCGTTGATCGCCAGGGAATCGCTCAGAGTATCGACCACCCGCGAGATGGAAGAGACCAGGAACTGGTTTTCCTCCAGATCGTAGACCTGCGGCTTCAGGACCTCGGCCTCGGCCTTGAACCCCTTGGCAAGCAGGCGCACCCATTCGGAGTTGAGGAGCCTGCCCCGGGCCTTGGAGATCGCAGCGGTCCCGGTCGACGCCCAGCCCGTGCCGGTCTCCTTGCCGGTATCCTCGGAGGCGGTCTCCTCCCCAAAATTGGCGAAGCTGGGGGCCGTGCCCGAGGAGGCGCCGGTCGCCTGACTGCGCTCCTCCTCGACCCCGACCAGCCAGGCAAAATGGACGACCTTCTCGATTTTGACCTTGGTCCGCTCCTGGACCCCCCTGAGCTCCTCGGCAACGGCCTCCGCCAACCCCTTCCTGGCCTCGAAATCAGCGGAATAGGCAGAAACGCGGCCCGAGGCGAGGACCTTGCCCCGTTTGCCGACAGCAAAATCGACGTGGCGATCATGTTCGAAGAGGACGACGGTCCCGACCGCCCCGCCATGACGCTTGAGACAGCTGTAGAGCAGGGAGTTGACCGAAAAGACAAGGTGATGGAAACCATCCGCACGGGAGCGATCCTCGTATCCGCTCACGGCCTCCCCCGGCACCGGCGTGCAGAACATCTCGGTCTTGCCGCCGTCCCTGGCCTGTTTCCAGTGGCAGAGTATCCTTCCCCCCTCCTGGAACTCCCCCAGCTCCTGAAGCCGGCGCGCCGCCACGGTTTCGGCATAACGCACCGGCGCGTCCAGGGTAAGGGAGTGGGGCTGGGCGCCACGACCGAAATCGGTGATCAGCCACTTGTCGCCGACAAGGTCGTCCATCTCCTTGACGGTGTGGGCGGTCCGCCGCTTCAGGTGGAGAGTGCGACCATCCACCTCGACGACGATCTTGTCCAGCAGGGCGTTATTCATTTCGGCTGAAAGACCAGGTAGGTCCCCTTCATGGAGAGAAAGACGCGACTTCCATCACGATAATCAACGGCCTTCGCCGCCGGAGCGGCCTTGCCCCCCCCGAGGAGACCACCCGCAGCTGCCAACAGCGGGTTCCCTCCGGGAAGCGGGAGAGCAGCAGGAGGAGGAGCCGCGCCCCTCTTGCTCCCACCCCTCTCCAGATCGGTCAGAACGTCCAACCGCTCCTTGGACAAATCTGCCCCGGAGATGGCGGCGACCTCGAACAACTCGGGCTGGAAGTAGAAACGCGGCCCCTGCTTGGCATTGGCCAGAGTGGTCCGGAACTCGGTGAGATCCACGACCTTATCCTTGAGATCGACGTGGTATTCAGTCCAATGTTTCGGCAGGACCCTGGCCTCCGTGGCTGCCTCGGCGAAGGTATTCACCTTTTTGGAGAATTCCAGGTAGCTCGCGATCCGGGAACGCACCTTGGCGAGGGCCTCGCGTTTTTCGCGGGCCTCGGCATACCGCTGTTCGGCTGCCTTGAAACCCGCTCGAGCCTCCAGGGTACGAACGACGCTGAAGGGAAGCGCCACGACCGCCAGGAGCGCGACCAGGGCGTAGAGATAGCGCAAGATGACAGTCATGACCTTTGGCAACCCCACTGTTGGCAACCGCACGAGCCCGGGGAGGCGTCGAACACCTGAGGGCGCCGCCGCCGACCCTTCGCGGCACCGGCACCCGAACCCCCCGAACCCCCTGTATTCCGAACGGCGAAGGCTAACACACATTCCCCCCCAAGGCCAAGCACCATGCCGGACCAATGCTCCTCCGGACCCGGAAGCGAACCGGCGAGAAAGCCTGCAATGCGCACGCCAATGTCCCACGATCAAGCTTCAAAATTGTAATCGCTTGTCGGTGACCCGCTTTTTCCGAATTGACAAATGAGGAAAAAGCCCGCAGAATGCACCCCGATTGGGGGATGTCTGCCCTGCGTTGGCGCAGGGTGCATGCAGGCTTTTCAACCGGACCTTCGCGGAGGAATGAACCACATGGAAAAAATCAGAAAGGCAGCAACCGGTCGTCAGCAAGGGTTCTCCCTTGTCGAAATGGCCATCGTCCTGGTCATCATCGGCCTCATCGTCGCCGCCGTGACCGTCGGCAAGGACACCATGCGCACGGCGGAGTACAATAAAGTCTACTCCAAGTACATCAGCCCTTGGATCCAGGCCTCCTATTCCCACTTCCAGCGGACCGGTAAGGTCGCGGGCACCGTCAACGTCGCGGGCACCGTCGCAGGCGCCGGCGGTATCGACCAGACCGACGCTGGATGCGATAACACCACCAACTCAGAGTGCCTCACGGCCATGCAGGCCGTCGGGATCACGGTCCCGGCTGATTATCGCATGACCAACGAGGCCGGTCAGGAAATCATCATCACCGTGGTTTCCATCGAGGACGCTCGTGTCACCGCACGCGATGACGCCGACGGCTCCGATCCCCGCATCGGTGGCATGGTCATCACCTTCAACGGCCCCTACTCCGTGGCCCAGGTTGTCGACTCCAACATCGACGCCAACGTCATGGACGCGACCGGTAACTCCGGTATCGGCAACACCGAGGGTGACGTCCGCATCGCGGCTGAGCCTAAAGCCGGTACCGGCGATGCCGATACGATCGGCACCACGCTCATCAATTTCTCGGTCCGTCTCCGCGACATCAGCGGTGTCGGTTCGACTGCCGCCGGTACATCCGCGTAAGGTCGCCTTGTCGTAGTCAGCGTCGGGGTGAGAGGCAGCGTTACTTTCCTCTTCACCCCGGTGCCACCCGGAGACCCGGGCTTGCCGAGCAGGCGAGCCCGGGTTTTTGCTTTCCTGGGACCGAAATTTCTCATTCTCCACAAGGAAACCGTGATAGGATAGCCCCCCGGGGGAGATCCGGGTGTGGGGCCGGCGTTTTGAGCGGCGCCAGCCCTCGCGCCGCTCAAAACATCCTGATGAGGCCAAGCCCATGGACCCATTCCGTTCCCACAAAAAGCAACCCTCGGGCGCTCCGGTTTCCGGCCCCTGCTCCGGCTTCTCCATCATGGAGCTTTCCATCGTCCTGATCATCATCGGGCTTATCATCTCCGCCACCATCCCTTTCATGGCCGGCGTCAAGGATACCCCCCTTCGGGAGAAGAGCGCCAAGATCATGGCAGGCATGCAGGACGCCGTCGTCGGCTTTGCCCTGACCCATAATCGCCTCCCCTGCCCGGATACCGACTTCGACGGCAATGAAAATCGCGCCGACACCGGTGGCACCCCGACCTACGATTGCACCGCCGACGTCGGCGACATCCCCTACCTGGATCTGGACCTCGTCAAGGCCGGCGATGCCTGGGGCAGCTCCATCCGCTACGCGGTCTATCACAACGGCACCACCAACCTCGCGAACCCCACCTCCGGCTCGGATGCCGAAAGCCGCTCCATGTTCTGTGCCGAGTTGCAGGCAGCCATGAAGGAGCCCGCTACGGCCGGAGGGGTTGTCATCGCCTCCCTCCTCGTCGCCACCATCGATCATGTAGACACCGACACCGCCACAACCTGTCCCGCCGCCGCTACCGATACCGGATTCGTCAACCAGGCCTACGTGCTGGTCAGCCCCGGACCCGATGACGCCGACGAAGCTGGCGGCACTGATTCCGCTTTCGATGGCGTCAACAACGACACCGACGGCTCCACCTTGTGCTTCGAAAAACCCTCGGACTATTGGATCCCCAAGGACCCCGGCACGCAAAACAACGCCCAGGCGAATGACGACATCGTCGTCTCCGAGGGGTTCGCCTCCCTGATCTCGGCCATGAATTGTCAGTAGCTCGGAACCGGGGAACTCCCCCCCGGCCCCCTGGAGGACGGTCACCAACCCCCCGTCCCCTGTGCTGGTCCGGGCCTCCTTGGATGTCGTGGGTGTTCACCGGGGGTGGCGAAGAGCGGTATACTGCCCGGCGTGGGGTGATGATCCGCAGCGGGAGGGTGAGCCATGTCCGCGACCGTGACGTTCGATGATGTGTGGAAGATGTTTCAGGAGGTGGTTCGCGAGAACCGTGAGAGGAGCGCAGAACTGGACCGCCAGATCCAGGAGACGAGTGCGCAGATGAAGGAGACGAGTGCGCAGATGCGGGAAACGGACCGCCAGGTCAAGGAGACAAGTGCGCAGCTAAAGGAGACGGACCGCCAAGTCAAGGAGACAAGTGCGCAAATGCGGGAAACGGACCGCAAGGTCAAGGAGGTTTCCGCGCAGATAGGCCGGCTGGGTGGACGTTGGGGGGAGTTTGTGGAGGGACTGGTCGCCCCGGCCTGTGAAACGCTGTTCGCC
>JADGCL010000060.1 GCA_015229005.1 Magnetococcales bacterium | reverse complement strand
ATCGGAGATGATGTTGGAGAAGGAGACGAGAGCCTCGATCGATGCCTTGAGCATGGCCTCCGAATCGTCTTGGCCCAAAATGGCTTGAAGCTGGTTGGCGGCGGCGGCTATCTGGGCATCTTCACTTTGCAGATTCTGATTCACGAAGGTCTGCAGATACTCCTTGATCAGGGAGAAATCGTCCGCATCACCGCTGAAACCGTACATGGACGGCAAAATGTTCGACGCCATGAACGTATTGATCGTCTTGTTGTAATACTGGGCAAAGGTTCCGGAAGGATCCAATGCCGTCAGCACAGTGATGTTTTGCTGAAACAAACGCGCCAGGGTGGTGCCATCCGAAGATCCGGTATTGACCATCATCTGCATGGCAATATTGGCCAGAATCGCAGGGGCCGTGTTGTACGTGAAATACGCAAAGGCCCAGTAAAGCTGGTTGGTTTTCGCATACGCCGCCATCGCATTGACCTCGGCAATCAGATCGGTCTTGAGATTGGCCGGCGACGACGGATCGACGAAAACATTGTTGTTGATATCCAGGATCGAGGCCGAGGTCTGTTGATCGATTGTCGCCTCATATGCTGCCGCGTTGTTCTGCTGGTCCTGAAGGTAATCGGTCATCTGGGGGAATCTCTGGGCCCAGCGATATTGGAACAACAGCTGGCTGTGGGCC
This sequence comes from Magnetococcales bacterium, assembly GCA_015229005.1. Lineage (GTDB taxonomy): Bacteria > Pseudomonadota > Magnetococcia > Magnetococcales > JADGCL01 > JADGCL01. The sequence continues at coordinate 19,139 of JADGCL010000060.1, read as the reverse complement.
TGATAGACCGCCGAGTTGGCCACCTCCTGCTTCAGCCAGGCCCCGGCCCTGGGACCATTGAGATTCTGGCAATTCGAATCGGAACCATTCGCCATGCCCTGGGACATCACCGCCGTCCCAAGCTGTTGATACCAGGCAGTGGGATCCGGCCAACCACTCACCGGCGTGTGGGCGACGATGGCCAACTCACCGCTCAGGGAAGGTTGGCTCACACCGGGAAAGAGGAGATTCCAGATATTGGATGGAACAAAGGAGTTCATGATCTCCTGAAGATCGGAGCGCACCCCCTCCTGGACCACATCCCCCCACGCCCCCTGGGAGTCCTGACCAAAGGGGGTCATCGCCAGAAGGCCATAGATCGAGGGAGAGGTCGCGGCTGCAGTCAGGGCCTCGCCCTGGGCCGTCATCGCAGCGCTGACAACGGGGTGGAGATCACCGTGTTGGGCGATGCCCCTGAGGGCATCGTCGCTGCCGAGACGACGGACCTTGACGCCTCGGGCAGGATCCGCCGCCTTGGTGCCATGGCGATCGAAGGTCAGGCTCCCCCGGGCAGGCAGACCCAGACGCTCCTGATGCGCCGCATCGAGTCCGTGCCAATGCAGGGTATCGCCCACCAGGCACGAGTTGGCCAGGGGTTGCCCGCCCGCATGCAGCCGCCCGTCGAAAACCGCGAAGGGGGCCTTCCCGGGAGAGGTCCGGTAATAACCCAGGACCATCGGGCTCACCCGCGTCCCCTTCAGGCCGACCAGGACCCCCTTGGGGGCAAGGTCATCGATCTCCATCACACCATTGATGGAGGCCGCCGCCGCATCCTCGACCGCCTGCAACCAGTAGGGATAGACCGTATCGGGACCGGTAGGCGTCGTGCCTCGATCCGGGTCGGGGGCAACGGAGGATTTGAAGGTCAGATTCCAGACCATCTGCCCCCCCTGCTGCCCAAGCTGCAGAGCGGCGATAAAACTCCCCACCATGGGCTTCCAGGGGATGGCGCCCGTCTGCCTGTCCTCGAAGGTGAAGGCGAAGGTTGGGGGAAGGATGGGGCTCGTCTGTTGCACCACATAGGTCAGGAGCAGGCGATCGGCAACCCAGGCGGCCGATTTCCATTCGGCGGAATCCGGATCCCAGGCAAAACCCGTGGTTTTGTCACCCTGGGTCACATAGCTCGCCCCGCAATTCGTAGCCACCGCGCAGGAAAACTGCGCCTGTGCCCCGGCACTCACCGATACCGCCGCGGATGCCCCGCCGATGGCACCGACCGCCCCGGTCCCGTTATGGCTCAGATGCAGTTGCCCACCACCGAATGCCCCCTCCCAGCGCAAGGTCTTCGCATGCGCATCATAGTGAAAGGCCTCCTGCGGCACCGGCACCTGATCGATGAAGAGCTGCTCGCCCCCGGCAACCGCGGGATCGTGCCGGACCAGAGTCACCCGCCGGGGGATCTCATGCTGATGATTCCCATAGGACTCAAGCCGGTTGATGACCAGATCGATCGCTTCCGGTCTGGTCAGCGCCGCCGCCCGGGCGGCAGCCTGGTAACGCCTTTGACGGTCCTGTTTTTTGGCAGTGGCGGTGGCATAAATCATCTCTTCCGATCTCCTTGTTTACGGATTCGCCAACAGGGTGGCATGGTAGACGGAAAATCTTGAGATTATATAACACACAGCCGAGTTGTCTGTGAACAGTTTTTGATATGACCAACTATAATTTTGTTAAATAATTTAATGTGTTTTGATTTTTATCCCTTCGCGGATTCGCTTTCGGCGCTGGAGCGAAGGGGGGCCGGAACCAAAGGCGCCATCCCACCACCCCGGAGAGGGGAGTGGGCGGGCCGGCTTGCCGCATGGGAAAGGGTGTGCTAGCTTTCGGAACGAAGCCGGCAGGGGAAGATCCGCGTTATCGCCAGAAGGAGAGTACCTCTCCAGATCATGTCCATCGACGCCCAAACCGTTCGCCGTGTCGCCCGCCTGGCACGTCTCGAGGTCACCGAGGCGGAGCTTCCGGGCTTGGCCCTGCAGATGGGGCGCATCCTCGATCTCATGGCCGAACTCGGACGCCTGGAGACCGACGCCGTGCCGCCCCTGTCGCACCCGATGGCCCTCTCCATCCCGGAACGGGAGGATCGGGTCGAGAACGGCGACCAGCGCGAGGCCCTCCTCGCCTCCGCCCCCGATCAGGAGCAGGGACACTTCCGCGTCCCCAGGATCATCGAGTGATGGAGAACGCCGCCACCGCATCGGACCCGACCCGCCTGACCATCGTCGAAGCGGCCTCCCGCCTGCGGGAGGGCTCCCTCACCTCGGAACGGCTGACCTCGGCCTGCCTCGAACGCATCGGACGCCACGAAAGCCTGCTCCACGCCTTCATCCGGGTCGACGCCGAAGGGGCGATGGCAGCCGCTCACGAGGCCGACCGGCGTCTCGCCCGGGAAGAGGGAGGCCCCCTGACCGGCATCCCCCTCGCCCAAAAGGACATCTTCTGCACCCTCGGCATCCCGACCACCTGCGGCTCACGGATGCTCGCCGATTTCCGCCCCCCCTACGACGCCACCGTCACCGCCCGCCTCAAAACCGCCGGCGCCGTCCTCCTCGGCAAGACCAACATGGACGAGTTCGCCATGGGCTCGTCGACGGAGACCTCGTTCTTCGGGGTGACCCGCAACCCCTGGGATCCGGATCGGATCCCAGGGGGCTCCTCGGGTGGCTCGGCAACAGCGGTGGCGGCCCGTTTTTGCCTGGGTGCGACCGGCACCGATACCGGCGGCTCCATCCGCCAACCAGCAGCCTTGACCGGCATCACCGGCCTCAAGCCGACCTACGGTCGGGTCTCGCGCTATGGCATGATCGCCTTCGCCTCCTCACTCGATCAGGCCGGGCCCATGACCCGCAGCGTCGCCGATGCCGCCCTCCTGCTCCAGGTCATGGCCGGCCACGATCCGCTGGATTCGACCAGCATCCCCACCCCGGTCCCCGACTACACCGCCACCCTGGGAGCAGACGTCCGCGGACTCACCGTGGGAATCCCGGAAGAGTACTTCGGCGAAGGCCTCGCCCCTTCGAGTCGTCTCGCCCTGGAGGCGGCCATGGCCGAGTTCGAGCGCCTCGGGATCCGCCCGCGACCGATCCACCTGCCCCACACCCGCTACGCCATCCCGACCTATTACATCATCGCCCCAGCCGAGGCCTCCGCCAACCTCGCCCGCTACGACGGCATCCGCTTCGGCCACCGCGCCGAAGGGTGCGATACCCTGGAGTCCCTCTATTGCCGTACCCGGGCGGAAGGCTTCGGGGCCGAGGTCAGGCGCCGCATCATGCTGGGGACCTACGTCCTCTCGTCGGGCTATTACGACGCCTACTATCGCCGGGCGCAGCGGGTCCGGAGGCTCATCGCCGACGATTTCACCACCGCCTTCCGGGAGGTGGATCTTATCCTGACCCCCGCTTCCCCAGACACCGCCTTCCGCATCGGCGAGAGGCTGGATGATCCGGTGACCATGTATCTCTCCGATATCTATACCATCAATGCCAATCTGGCGGGGATCCCGGCACTCTCCCTGCCCTGCGGTTTCGATGACCGGGGGCTGCCCGTCGGGCTGCAACTCCTGGCCCCCCCCTTGCCGAGGCCCGTCTTCTCCAGGCAGGGCACGCCTATCAGCAGGTCACCCCATGGCACACCCGCCTGGCGGAGCTCGCCCCCGGGACCTCGGCCCCTGGAACCTCCGGGAACCCGCCCCCATGAAGAACCCCCTGGAACCCTGGGAAATGGTCATCGGCCTCGAGGTCCACGCCCAGATGCGGACCCGATCCAAGATCTTCTGCGCCTGTTCGACCCGTTTCGGGGCAGAACCCAATACCCAGATCTGCCCGGTCTGCGCCGCCTTCCCCGGGGTGTTGCCGGTGCTGAACCGCGAGGTGGTCACCCTGGCCATCAAGACCGGCCTGGGGCTCCAGGGCGAGATTCGGGGCCACAGCGAATTCTCCCGCAAGAATTATTTCTATCCCGATCTTCCCGCCGGCTATCAGATCACCCAGTACGAGTGGCCCATCGTCCTCGGGGGCCAGGTCGCCATCAATACCGCCGACGGTCGCAGCCGCCGGATCGGCCTCACCCGGATCCACCTGGAGGTGGATGCCGGCAAAAGCCTCCACGAGGGGATCTCCGGGGCCTCCTGGATCGACCTCAACCGCACCGGCACGCCGTTGATGGAGATCGTCTCGGAACCGGACCTCCGCTCCTCCGAGGAGGCCGGGGAGTTCCTGAAGAAGCTCCGGGCCATCCTCCGCTATCTGGAGGTCTGCGACGGCAACATGGAGGAGGGGTCGCTGCGCTGCGACGCCAATGTCTCGGTCAGACGAGGGCCCGAGGCCCCTTTCGGGACCCGCTGCGAGTTGAAGAATCTCAATTCGATCCGCAACGTCATGCGGGCCATCGACCACGAGGCGGAACGGCAGATCGAGATCCTCGAAAGCGGCGGTCGCATCGACCAGGAAACGCGGCTGTGGGACGCCGACCGCGGCGTCACCCGGACCATGCGCGACAAGGAAGATGCCCACGATTATCGCTACTTCCCGGAACCGGATCTCCCCCCCCTGGTCGTCGATGCCGCCCGGATCGCGGCGGTCGCGGCCACCCTCCCGGAACTCCCCGATGCCCGCCTGGACCGGTTCCGCACCGAGTACGGGCTTTCGGACTACGATGCCGGCGTCCTGACCATGAGTCGGGAGCTTGCCGATTACTTCGAGGAGTGCCTCCGGGAAGTCACCAGGGGAGACCGGGGCGACGCCAAGAGGGAAGAGAACAGCGCTGAAAGGGAGCGACACGGCGCGGGAAAGGATCAGGGGGGCTCCAGAGAGGGACAGGGTGACACCAGAGAGAGCCAGGGTAACGCCAAGGTGGTGGCCAACTGGGTCTCGGTGGAGCTTCTGGCGCGACTCAACCGCGACGGAGTAGAGATCACCGCCTCCCCGGTCCCGGCGGCACGCCTGGGACGTCTCCTGGCCCTGCTGGCCGGGGGGAGCATCTCCGGAAAGATCGCCAAGGAGGTCTTCGACATCATGTTCCGGAGCGGCGAAGATCCCGAGGCCATCGTTGCCGCCAGGGGCCTCAACCAGCTCTCCGACGTCGCGGCGCTCGAAAAGGAGGTCCTCCAGGTCCTTGAGGCCAACCCCCGGGAGGTGGCGGCCTACCGGGCGGGCAAGAGCAAACTTCTCGGCTTCTTCGTCGGTCAGGTGATGCGAGCGACCCGGGGCAAGGCCAACCCGGAGCTGTTGAACCGGATTCTCCTGGAAAAGCTTTGACGATGACACCCAGGCTCCGGGTACTCCTGGCTTTGGCCCTGGGTCTGGCGGTGGTGGTCGGCCTTCTCCTCCTGGCACACTGGATCAACGTCGAGCAGTATCGTGCGATCATCCTGAGTACGATGCGACGCCTGACCGGTCACCAGGTCACCATGGGGACGATGTCGATCTCCACCGGAAGCGGTCTCGTGTCGCTGCAACTGGACGAGGTGGTCGTTCTCGCCTCCGATCCGGCCGATCCCCCGATCCTGCAGGTAGAGAGGATCCTGCTTGGAGTGAGCCCCGCTCCGCTCCTGCGCTCCTCCCTGAAGGTCACCTCCATCACCCTGATCGGCCCCCAGCTCAACCTGACGACCAGGGCCGGCAGCCGGTTGCTCGAGCGGGCCCACGCCCAGGCAGTCCGGAGCGACCAGGAACTCTCCCAATCCCTCGGACTGGGATTGACCGACCTGGCCATCGGCCAAGTGACGGTTCGCGACGGGATTCTGACCATCCTCGACTGGGATCAAGCGGTGAGTCGGACCCTGCTTCTGGACCGCATCGATGCCAGCATCCACGGGCTCTCACCCGCCAGACCGTCGCCGATCACAGTCTCGGCGCGCTTCCAATCGATGCCCCTGACGATCCATGGTCAGATCGGACCCTTGCCGGAATCCCTGGATTTTTATGAAATGCCCTTCCTCCTCAACCTGGATGCCAAATCCCAGGGATTGACCAGTCTGACCAATACGTTTCCCGGATTGCCCTTCGAGGCCCGTGCCTCCCGGGCCTATTTCACCACTCTGGTTCACGGGAGTCTCGCCGCCGGCGTCCAGGCCAATTCCTGGATGGAACTCGACAAACTCACCCTGAAATCGCCCGAACCACAAAAGGCGGAGGCTACGACCCCCACCGAGACCAGCCCACCCCAACCCCTCGACCTTGCTTGGCGCCAGAAATCGACCTTCCACCTGGACCATACACACGGAGGCGAGTTGGCACTTCAGGAGTTTTTTCTCTACCTGGAGGGGATCCCGGTCATGCAACTGACGGGGCAGCTCCGCCACAACCAGGAGTGGCAGATAGCGCTCACCGCGAAAACCCTGGGGGGAGTCGGCCTGGGGAGTCTGCCCGACATCTTTCGGGGAACTCTATCCGGCAAAACCGGAGTCGGTTCTCTGTCCCTTTCCGGGACTTGGCCCAGCCCCTTGACGCTGGAGGCCGATCTCGATTTTGCCAATACCCGAATCCTCTGGCCACCCCCGAGAGTTGACCATCAGAGCTGGTTTTCCAAGCAGGCAGGGATACCCCTCAGGGTCCGCGCCTCCCTGCGACAAGAATCGGAGAATACCGTTCTCGACAAACTGGAGATCCTCCGACCAGGGGCCGACAGCCAGCTCGTGCAACTCTCGGGAGAGCTGTGGCCGCAGACTGAACTCGCGATTCAGGGTCGCTGGGACCCCATCCTCCTGGCCGACTACTTTCCCGTCCTGCAGCGCCTGCCGGTGCGCGGCCCGGTGGAATTCACCGCCACCGGCGCTCGCACTGCCGACGATTCCTGGGACCTGGGCGGAACGGTGAACGCCTCCTGGGGACAATTCGGACCGATCACCGTTCGGGAATTGACCACGGAATTCCACTATTCTGCGGGGTTACTGGAGTTGCCGATAATCCGCGGCCGGTTGGGCAATGGCCTGGCGGAGGGCACTGCGCTCCTCGCCTCTTCCGACCGGGGCCACCGTTACGAGGCCTTCCTGGCCGCCGACGGGATTTCCCTGGAACGACTGGTGACGAACGACCCGGGGAATCGCCACCTCCTGGAGGTCCAGGGAGTGTTCTCCCTCTCGGGGGAGGCCCGGGGAGTCCTGGCCGACGACCTCACCCCGGCGTCACCTCTTTCGGCCTGGTTCCACCTGGAGGTCGCCCCCGGGCGAATCCTCGGCCTGGACAAAGACCGCCTCGCCACCAAGCCGGACAGGAACCAGGCGATCACCCAGGAGGGCAAGGAGTTCTTCTACAGCGAAGCCCGAGCCGACCTCCGGGTGGAAGACCGCGCCTGGCGATTGCAGAACATAACCATCGACGCCTCGGGGCTCCGTTTGCAGGGAGAGGGGGGAATGCAGCCCGGGAAAGGACGCTGGTTCGATCTCGAGGTGGAAAGGGATTGGCTTCCCGGAGAAGGATACCCGCTGCACCTGAGAGAGATCGGCGAGGAACTTGTTATCGTCGAGCCGGAGAGCCCTCCGACCCCAGTGAACCCGGGGCAGGAGCCCCCCCAACCCGGATGAACCCGAATCGGCGACAGGCGCAGCCATGTCCACTTCCCGGCACCCGGGTGCATATTCGGTGCGTAACCTGCTGAAGGGATTCAGGCTGGCCTTCGCGGTGACCCTGGGGTTGCCCTTCCTCATCGTGCTACTTCCCCTGTGGGTGATCTACGTCCTCAACGAACGCCGTAACGGACGGCAACGCTCGTTCCTGCCAGGGTCATCGCCGGCATCCAGAACCTCCCGCCGCTCCGGTGAGGCCGCCACTCCCGACTCCCGAAGGGGTAACGACAAGGGGGAAGGCGCTGGCCCCGGCCATCCTTCTCCTCCCGGGACCGGGACATCGATCGATCGAATCGACGCCGGAGGGCTGCGGACCGCTGTCGCAACCGGTCGCGTGGCCCTGGTCACCGGGGGCGGGAGACGCCTGGGCAAGGAGATCAGCCTCGAACTGGCACGGCTGGGGTTTCGGGTCGGGGTGGCCTACCACCGCCGCCAGGAGTCGGCGGCAAAGGTCGTCGAGGAGATTCGCCTGGCCGGGGGAGAGGCCAGGGCGCTGGCCCTGGACCTCACCAACCCCGCCCGCCTGGAGTCGTTTCTATCGGAGGCCGAGCGCCAATTGGACGGGGTCCCGACCCTCCTGGTCAACAATGCCGCCCTGTTCCATCCCACCCCCCTGGAGAACCCTTCCTGGGAAACCCTGGGAGAACTCCTCCAGGTGAACCTGCAAGGGCCACTCTGGCTCTCCCTGCAAGCGGCGCAACGGATGTCGCGGCATGACGGCGGACAGATCATCAACATCTGCGACCTCTGGGGCGAACGCCCCCTCAAGGGACACGCCGCCTACAGCGCCGCCAAGGCGGGACTCATCATGGCCACCCGGGCGCTCGCACGTGACCTGGGTCCCGCAATCCGGGTCAACGGCATCGCCCCCGGCGCGGTTCTGCCACCCGAAGAAGGCTCCGGTCCAGAAATGGAGGCCTACCGCTCCCTCCTGGCACGCACGCCGCTGGCCGCCGAAGCCACCCCCGAGGCCGTGGTCCAGGCCGTGCGCTACCTTTTGACCGCCCGTTTCGTCACAGGAGAGATCCTGCATGTGGACGGCGGTCGTCGCTGGGTATAATCGTACCCGACCAGCATCCGGTATCACTGCCAAGAAGGACCAACCCTGACACCGACCTGCTTGGCCGTCGGACCTGCTTGGCCGTCGCAAATGGCCATATCGTTTTCCTTCCCGTATGATGCGGGGTAGCAGCGGACAAGAAGCTGAGGGTTTACTGTGGTGATATTACGAAGAGAAGCCCGCAGTAACGCTGCCCGTAAAGGGTTGCGACAACCGGCGCGATCCGTAAAATCAGACGGCTCGCGTCCATCACAAGGTGTCCCAAACTCCGAATTGGGAAAGGAGCCCCCCCATTGGCCGAAACACGCCTCCATCTCGCCTCCCAGGGTTTCCTGAGCGGCGTCGACCAGGTCGAGAAGGGGTGGTTGATTTTTGGCATCCTCTGCGTGATCATCGTCTTTCTGGTGGGCTACCTCATCACAATGCGCTTGCAACGATTGAAGACCGAGCGGTTACGCCAGGAACGTCTGAAGAAAAAGCCTCCTCCCCGCAAGAATTGAGGTCGGAACCACCTTGAAGCCAAGACAGATTTAACCAAAAACACCGGAATGAACAATGGATATCGCGACGATCATCGGTTTGTTGGCCGGATTCGGTCTGATGGGCTGGGCCATACTCATGGGCGGATCCTTCATGCTTTTTGTCGACGTTCCCAGTATCATTATCGTCTTTGGTGGCACCATCTGCGTATTGTTCATCAAGCACACCATGCAGGAAGTGTTCGGATCGGTCGGCGTCTTCATGAAATCGATCTCAGTGGACCAGAAAAACCCGGAGGACTATGTCGCGAAGATGGCGGACCTCGCCAACATGGCCCGCAAGGATGGCCTGCTGGCCCTGGAAAAAATCAAGGTGGAGGACAATTTCCTGCAGTTGGGCATCAACCTCTGCGTGGACGGGGCCGACCCGGATTTCCTGGAGTCGGTCCTGAACAAGGAGGTCAACTATCTGAACGAACGCCACTCCGGGTGGATCGCCGTCTACGAGGGAATCGGCGATACCGCCCCGGCCTTCGGCATGATCGGCACCTTGATCGGGCTGGTGCAGATGCTGGCGGACATGAGCGACCCCTCCAAGATCGGACCCGCCATGGCGGTGGCCTTGATCACCACCTTCTATGGGGCCTTTCTGGCGAATCTGGTGGCCATCCCGATCTCCTTCAAGCTTCGGGCCTACAGTCAGAAAGAGCAGTTGATCCGGAAGATCGTGATCGATGGACTGATGGGAATCCAAAAGGGGGTCAATCCCCGGATGCTGCAGATCTCCCTGGAGGCCGCCATCCCTCCCATGCAAAGGGAATACAATTGACCCGGCGGAAAATCGACCCGGCGGGGCCGGTCCCGCCCGAAAACCGACCCTTTCCACCCCATCGAACCGGAACCCGGCAACCCGCAGGTCCCGGCTCGTCGTGATGCGAGAATCGACCGATGGCTGACTGCCCTCCGTGCAAAAAAGGAGCCCCGGCGTGGCTCCTGACCTTCGGGGACCTCATGTCCCTCCTCCTGACCTTTTTCATCCTCCTGATCTCCATGTCGACCACCGATATCGTCAAATTCAAGGACGCCGCCGGATCGCTCAAAGAGGCGTTCGGCATCCAGACGATCCAGCAGATCACCCCGCTGCCAACGGGGGAAAACTTCATCACTACCGAATTCCAACAGGAGGTCATCCTGGTCCGCCTCAAGGAAAAATTGGAGGTGATTCTGGAAAACAATACCGACGCCGGCGAGGCAGAACTCATCTCCCTGGAGGAGGGGTTTCTCATGCCGCTCAACCACGACTTCCTCTTCGTGCCCGGCACCCATACCCTCACCCCGGAGGCGCGGCCCGTCCTCATGCAGATCGCGACGGTGATCGGAGGCATCCCCAATCTGATCCGGGTAGAAGGCCATACCAGCGAGGAGACCCCACCCACCCCCTATGCCAGCAACTGGGAAAGATCGGCCGCAGAGGCCGCAGCGGTCGTCCATTTCCTGGCGACCGAAGGTGGCGTGGATCCCCATCGGTTGCAGGTGCGAAGCATGGGAGAGTTCCTGCCCCGCGTGGCCTCCGCCTCCCCGAAGGGGGTGAGGGACAACCACCGCCTGGAGATCATGATCTCCCGGGAGACCTGGGGAGGGGCCCCGTCGTGAACATCGATCCGACGCTCCAGGCCGGACGGGACGGCCCGAAAACCCGTTGGTAAGCGAGCAGGGCCTTCCGGGGATGGCCGACAAAATTCGTCGGGAAAGCGCAACTCTTTGACCCTGTAAGGGAAGGAAAACAAGTTCCGCCTCCCTGGGTTGAAAAAGTCCATGAACGGACTTTTTCAATGAGCTGTCAAGGATCGGCGACGGCCAATCGCTCGCCGTACTGCTTGAGCTTGGTGTGCAGCGATTGGCGGGTGATCTCCAGGAGTTTCGCCGCGCGGATCTTGTTGCCGCCGGTCTTCTCCATCGCCGCACGGATCAGGCGGATCTCCAGCCTCTCCCGCTGCGCCGGGATCGACAATGGCCCATCCGGAAGCGCCTCCTCCTCCTGATTCCTGATCCGGGCCAGTTTGCGCGAACAGCTCTCCTCGGAGATGTTCTCCCCGTCGGCGGTGAGGGCAACCAACCGCTCCACCTCGTGTTGCAGCTCCCGCACGTTGCCCGGCCATGAATAGGCCTCGAAAAGAGCCAGCGCCCGCGGCGAAAAACCCGCCACCCGCTTCTTGAACCGCTTGTTGATCTCGTTCAAAAACATCAGCGCCAGGGGAACGATATCCTCCCGCCGCTCCCGCAGGGGAGGGATGAGGATGTCGACCGAAAAGAGACGGAAAAAGAGATCCTCCCGAAAGCGCCCTTCGCGGACCTCGGTGGCCAGATCACGGCTCGACGCCGAGACGATCCGGAACCGGTAGGAATAGACCTTGTTACTCCCCAGACGGGTCCCCTCGTTCTCCTGGATCGCCCGCAAAAACTTGGGCTGGATCGAGGCGGGCATATCGGCAATCTCATCGAGAAAGAGAGTCCCGCCGGTGGCCTCCTCGAAGCGTCCCATCCGGCTCCCGGTGGCCCCGGTGAAGGCCCCCTTCTCGTAACCGAAAAACTCGCTCTCCATCAGGTGATCGGGGATCGACGAGCAGTTGACCGCCACGAAGGGTCGGGTCCGCCGGTCCTCAACCCGGTGGATCATGCGGGCGATCACCTCCTTACCTGTGCCGCTCTCACCGGTGATGAAGACATTGATGGGCAACACCCCGACCCGCTGCGCCATCTCCACCACCCGTCGCATGGCCGGACTGACGGCAACAAAACGGTGCTCGCCGAAAATCTCCTTCTCGGAACTCGAAAGATCATCGTACATCATCTTCGAAACCTGGATGATGCCCTCACTCACCAGGTTGTTCTCGAGGGCCAGGGCGAGGTAGCGCACCACCCTCTGCAAGTAGACGCCATCGCTCGTCTCGAAGCCGGGACGATCCAGGGTATTGAGGACCTCGACCGCTCCGATGTACCGGGATTCGAAAAGGCTGCGTATCGGCACGCAGACGATATTGCGGGTAATGAAGGCCGTCTTCCGGTCGGCGACCAGATGAAACCCCTCCTCCCTGTCAAGATCGTTGCGAATGACCACGCTTCCGGTGCTGATCGACTCCCCCACCACGCTCCCCTCGCGCGGCGCCTCCAGCTGTTTCTCCTCCAGCCCCGTCCCGAATTTGAGCCAGATCTCCCCGGAATCCGGACCCACCACGAAGATGCTGCACCGCTCGGCGCGCATCAAAGTCGGCAGAATCTCCACGAAGTAGGTCATCAACTGCTCGTAGTCGTGGGGAGTCCAGGCACGGTTGACACGGTCCAGATGCGCCTTGAGCGTCAGAAGTCGCTGGTAGATTTCGACCGATTTCTGCATAACCCCCACGAGTCACCAGAGACAATCCCACCCACGGATCACCCGAACAAACTGTCGAAAAACTTTCTCCGGAAACAGCTTCCGTCGACCGTTCTTCGATACATCGGCGGGAAGCTACCCGAATCTTCTTATGAAATCCAGCCATCCTCACCCTTCGCAACCCATTCGGTAGTCACTGTCCTCCCCGCTCGTTTTCCATTATCCTGGTACAGGATGGGGGGGAAGGGCGTATGGACAGGAGGGCGACCGGTTCCGGCCCGGGGGCAACAGGACCGGAAGAGGGGTGTCACCTCGGCGACCAGAGAGGAAAACCGATGCACGCACAGCTATCGAGGTGCCTCATGGGGGCAGGGATGGGGTTCCTTCTCCTCCACCCAGGGGCCTGGGCCCAGGAAAAAAGCGGCCCGGGTTACGACGGCCTTCCCTTCTGGGAGTGCCAGGACGCCGCCTCCGGCAAGCCCTATTTCAGTCATGCCCCCTGCCACCTCAAGGGTGAGCAGGCCGAGGCCGTCCGCCGCGCCACCCAGGAGCGTCTGGAGACCCACGAGGCCGAGAAGAACCGCCTGGCCGACGAGGACGCGGTCGCTAGACGGCACGCAGCCACAAACAAGGGAGCGACCGCAGACCCGGCAGTCGCGGAAGATACAGGGGAGAAACCCTTCTTCGTCGATCAGGCCCGGAACCGTCGCCTGTTCCGCAGCTCCAGGGCCGTCAAGGCCAAGACCACCGTTGGCGGCACAAGCATCTGGATGCGCTCGGAACCGATCGACCTCGCCGCCGTCGTCGACAAGGCCGACGACCTCTGGGGAAACAAGTACTACCACCACAGCAAGCTTCGTTTCGACATCGACTGTGCCGGGGAACGGTGGCGCATCTCCGCCTACACCCACATGGACGCGGCCAACGCCACCGTGAAACTCGGCCCCGATATCCGCAAAATCCTCGAAGAGAAAAATGACCGGCAGTGGAACCGCTTCGACACCGATGCCCTGGGAAAACAGTTCCAGGAAAGCATCTGCCAGGAGACCGAGGAAAAAGTCACCCCCCGGCAAACTCCCCAGCCCGAACGTTGACACCCCTCCCTCGGGAAGCCCCCCCCCCGACCGGAAGAATGGGCTGCGAAAATGACCCGACCGTCCAACGCCCCGCAGTCTCACGGAACCCGGTTCCCCGGGACCGGGAAGGGCGGCAACGGCCCTTCCTCTTTGCTCGCGGTCTGCGCCTCGCGGCGGAAGATCGGCACCCCAACCCGCCTGATGTGTTCCAACAAAGGGACAGAACGGATGGCGGCAAGTGCCTTGACATCGAAGCGATAGGGCAGGGGGAGCGACTCCAGCGCCTCGGCCACGGCCTGCGCCAGCAGGGCGTCATCCACACCCGTCAACACCAGGTCCACATCCGACTCGGGACGGAACGTTCCCTTGGCACGGGAACCAAACAGCCACACCTCGCGTATCTCGGGAACAAGACGGAAAATCGAGCCCAGCATGGCCACTTCACCCTCGGTCAGGCCGAGGTCGCTCATTCCTCGATGGCCTTGGCAAGAAAGAACTCGTGCAGCCTGTCAAACGCCGCAAAATAGCGTGAGGACAACGCCTGCAGAGCTTCGTCGAAGGTACGTCTCTCGTAAGTATGGGAAAGAAGGTTGCGATGAAGCATCATGTCGATCCAGACTTGGCCGTCGTCCAGGAGTTTCGCCTTGAACGCCTCCTTGATCACATCGCGGGGCGAAACCGGCTGGACAAGGATCCCGATCTCCTCCAGGTAATCTTTCAGGGTTTTCCAGGCCAGTTCGAACGCAAATTCAAATCTCTGGATGGCTCCCTCCTTCTCCATTTGCGACAGCGATCCGATCCCACGCTCCTGGACCTCCCGCAAGAGGATGAAGGCCCGGTCGAAATTGACGAATCTCTGTTTCCAGCGAACATCGACCATGCGCCACCTCCTCGTTGTAACCGTTCAGGGGGACCTGGGCAGAGATATCATCCCATTGTCGTAACCGTTCCGAAAGAAACACCAAGCCTGACACACCATCCGCCACATCAAGAGGGCAACAAAAGTCGGAACGAAGGTCGCCGTCACATCGACATACCGGTCCAAGGGCATGGTGACCAGGGCCAACAGCAACGACAGCGGTACAAAGACCGCGGCAGCCAACACCAGCGTGAAACCCACCTCCCGGTTCAACACACGACAGGCCGGCTTCATGCCTCCAGATTCTGCGGCAATAAAATTCACCATGGCGAGAGGCAGGAACAACAGCATCAGATAACCGTCGAACGTCACCCGACGGCACATCCTCGACCACGAGGCTGCAAGACCGGAAATGACCCATCTCGCATATTCAACCGGATAAAGAACGATCAACTCACTCGCAAGACGGGTGAAAATCTTGTTTATTTCTGTCCTGTCTCCACCAAACAGTACCACGGCTGGTTTCCAACCCACCAGAACACGATAATCATCGTAGTGGGCCACCATTTTATAATAATTATGGATCGGAAACCCGAACACGGTTGCATCCGGGGACAAATCCTCCCAGATCACGCGCCCAAGCGTATGCCGTTTGATCATTCCATACGTCTCATAGGCCGCTTCCATGATATTGCCATATTTTTTCATTTCCTCATCATCGAATTCACGAGCTCCGGGGAGGGCATTCAAAATCGCCCTGTTATCCGCCTTCGCCTGCAACATGGCCCCGGCCAGAGGACGCAATTCCGCGCTCAACAGGGGAATCGTCTCCGCCTTCAATAAAGGCGCGGTCACACCAATGGCTGTCGATCCCCCATAGGAGACAAGCCCAAAATGGCCAACGATGATCAGCCTGAAAACACAATAACCGAGATACGGCAGGAAGGTGGCCGACAAATAGCGGAAAAAAACCCCAACCAGGGGTTTCCATTGGATCCGTAACCCCAGATTCCAACCCGAAAAGAACTCGAGAAACACCGCAAAAAAAGGAATAATGATCAAATAGGGAAGACTGGACGGCCTGCCATGGTAGATCACCGCAACCGCAACCACCAAAACCAGCCACATCCCTCTCCTGACGATCGTCGAAAAACGGGATGAGTCGAACTTAATGAAAATCACCATCGACAAAGAAATCAATACAAAGGGACTCGACAGCGCCTCCGGGGCAATGTACCCAAACAAATCGTCCGTGAAAACAAGCGGAAGAACCGAAGCGACAGCCCCGAACGCGGAAAACCCCGCGCGAAGCAGAGCAATGAAGAACAACAGGACCGAAAATTCATACATCAATAACTGTACAATAGCCACCCAGGAATAACTTCCAAAAATCAATTTGTGAGCCATCAAATAGATAGGGTAGCCCAGGGGCACCACCGTCCCCAACATTTCCGTCCAGCTCTTGTCCCCGGAAGCCAGGCCAAGATAAAGCCTGGAATCTCTTGTGATGAGACAACAGCTGGAACCAAATACGTGGAGATACATGTATCCGACATACAAGAAGACCACGGAAACAATCAGGGATCCGGCAATGATCCCGGGATGCTTTCTGAAAAACCTGTCGATGAACATAGCGCCGACCTCTCGGAAGCCTGTGGCTGGTCACCAGTCCGCGATCAGCTCGTCAGTAGGTCATCTTTTTCGTCAGGAGCCGCCGATCCCGGGGCACCATCGCCAGCACCTCGGCGATCTTCCGTGAGGCCCCCCCCTCCCCATAGGGATTGCGCACGGCCCGAACCCGGGCAGCCACCTCGGGATCGAAGAGCGCACGGCGAACCGCCGCAGCGATCGCTTCCCGATCATGGCCAACATCCAGGACATTGCCCGCCCGCAGACGCCCCTCCTGACGGGAACCGATATTGACACAGGGACACTTCACGATCGGGGTCTCCAGCAGACCGCTGGAGGAGTTGCCCACCACCACCGGGTGCAGATGCAGAAGCCCAACATAATCGCGCCACCCCAGACTCGGATGGATCCGAAAGTGGGACTCCTGCCGATGGCAATCAATGGCCCGGAGGATGCCATCGGCGCCCAGATCCTGACAGGGATAGGTAATGATCGTCGGCACCCCCAGCGTCACCAAGGCCGCCAGGCTCTCCATCGCCTGAGCAAAGGCCTGATCGCTTTGGGAAGAGACCGGGTGCTGGGTAAAAAGAATGAAAGGCTCCCCGGACTTCAGACCATATTTCTCCCTCAACTCGCCCTCGGGGGTGTACTCCCCCTCCAGGAAATTGTCGACGGAGGTGGCCCCGAATTCATGGACCCGCCACGGCTCCTCCCCCAGCCCCAGAACCCGCCGGGCGGAATCGGGGTTGGAGACGAAGTGCAGATGCGCAAGTTTGGTCAGGGCATGGCGATTGTTGTCATCCCACTGCCCCCCCTGAGAGAGATCCCCCCCATAGAGGTGGGCAATGGCGATATTGGCCAGGTGCGCCACCGCCGCCACCGCCAGGGATTCGGCGCGATCACCCAGGATTACCAGAAAATCCGGGCGCAACCGTAACAGAATCTCACCCGCCTTCCCGGTCAGTTCCGCATACCCCGAAACCACCGAGGCCAACGACCCGTCCAGAGGAACCGTCAATGGCACCGGGATCAGCCGATCCACCAGGGTCGACTCCACCTCGGTCGCCGTCGCCCCGAAGTCGCCGCTCACATGCGCCCCCGAGAGGATGAGGCAACTCGAAAGATCCGGTCGTTCACGCACCGCCCGCAGCAGCGGTCGGACCAGGCCGTACTCGGAACGATTGCCGGAAAAGAAACAGAGGCTGCGCATCTCACCCTCCCCGGGGAGAATGACGCTCCCGGGCCGCCTCCAGGAAAGGCATGAGCCGCTGCTGCACCAGGGGCAGCGACCACCCCTCGGTCCGGGCAATACGTGCGAGATCCTCGAATTCCAACCGCCAGAGCCCCCCCGCCACCACCGCCCGCACATCTCCCCAGGGAGTGGTGAAGCGCTCATGGGCACGCTCCAGGGTGAATCGATCCCATTCGGCGACCCGCACCCCCAGGGTGGTGGTGTGTTCCAGAAGCAGCCGCGCCACCCGCCCCTCCTGCCCGACAGCGACGATCACCTCCAGGCGGGTGGCAGGCCTGCCCTTCTTCATTGTGATCGGCATGAGCGCCACATCCAATACCCCCGCCCCCTGGAGACGTTCCCAAAGGGGACCGTACCACTCCGGGTTCATGTCATCGATATGGGTGGAGAGGAGCGCCACCCGATCCCGGATCACCCCCGGTCTTTCTCCCCCCCGGCCCTTCTCCTCCACCAGGATCCGCAGGAGATTGGGCCTCCCCGCCAACTCCCGACTCCCCAGGCCGTGACCAACCCGGTCGATACGGGTCAGACGCAGGCCACCGTAATCATCGACCAGGTGCGCCAAAATCGCCGCCCCGGTCGGGGTCACCCGCTCCCCCTCCAGACCGTCGTGGGGAGCCACGGGGATTCGATGGCGCCGAAAGATCTCGACCACCGCCGGCACAGGCACGGGCAAGGTCCCGTGGTGACAGGTCACCGACCCCCCTCCCAACGGCGCCGCCGAGGCGGTCACCTCGGTCATCCCCAACTTCCAGATCGCAAAGGCGGCACCGCAGAGATCGATGATGGCGTCCGTCGCCCCAACCTCGTGAAAGTGGACCGCCTCGGGGGGAATCCCATGGACCTTGCCCTCCGCCTCGGCGAGGGTGCGAAACATCGCCTCGGCCCGTTGCCGCACCGGCTTCGGCAGGGAGGAACGACCAATGATGGCCAGGATCTCCCGCAGCCCCCGGTGCCCCTGCTCCCCGGGGACCTCCACCCGGAAGCGCAATCCCCCGACCCCCCCCCGGGATCCCCGCCGTACCGAGTGCGCCCAGGGGAAATTCAGCTTCAATGACTCAAGGGCCGAGGCCAGTGCCCGCCGCGACAGCCCCAGATCGAGACAGGCCGCCAGGAACATATCGCCGGCAATCCCGGCCTGCAAATCCAGATGCGCCCTGATCATTCGCTCCACCCCATGGCGACAAGCCCCAACGGCCCGAGAAGCAGCATCCCCTCCACCCAACCGAGGGAGGCCCCGATTCGCGGCAACGACCCAGACCTCACCAGCCCCGACAACCCACCTCGCCGTGCAATCGCCATTTCCACCCGCCGCACATCCCAAAGCAGGGCCAGCAGAAGCCCTTCACCACCCAGGACCCACCGCCGCCAGCGACCCCCCATACCCACCCCTCCCGGTTGCCGCAAGCGGATCACCTCGCCGATCCGACCGGCCCGATGAAACAAGACCGGCAGCCGCTCCAGGGTCCGCGCCAACAACACCATCCCCCGCTCCACCGGCACCCCCATTCCCGCAAGAGCGCCTCCGAACCAAGCCAGAGCCGTCACCAGCCTCCAGGGAGAAGTCACCCGGAGCAACACCCAGGCCAGGGCCGAGAGGGCAAAGAGCCGCAACCCCTGGGTCAGGCCGGCAATGACCCCCTCGTGCGCCAGAAACGTGAACGGCAGCGGCAAGGGATCCCCCGGCGTCAGCGATCCGTGTACCAACAACAGGGCCAGAAAGAAGCCGCGCAGCCGCAAGGATACCCGCAGCAGTTCCCCCCCCGTCAGACCCGCCCCCACCCAGGCCGCGCAAACCAGAAGGAATC
>JADGCL010000005.1 GCA_015229005.1 Magnetococcales bacterium | reverse complement strand
TGATGATGTGATGTTTTGCTCCATGCTCTCCAAATATTTGGATGGCGAAGGTTTCGTCTGCGAGATGGTCCATGATGGGAGCGCCGCTCTTGCCAAGGCTTCCGGCTTCGATTATGACGCTGTTGTTCTTGACGTGATGATGCCGAAGATCAATGGATTTGAAGTTGTCCGTAAACTCCGGGCAATAAAACAAACACCAATATTGATGCTGACCGCACGTGGTGATGAAAATGAGTCCATTATCGGTCTTGAGATTGGAGCGGACGACTACCTCACCAAACCCTGCAATCCAAAGCTGTTGGCCGCACGCCTCCGTGCGGTTCTGCGCCGGACCGAGAACGGCTCTCAACCAACCATCCTGGCGGACCACATCACCGTGGGTGACATCGTGATTCACCCGGGATCAAGACAAGTTGGTGTCGGAAAGCGGTCGATCAACCTGACCAGTTCGGAATTCAACCTTCTTGAATTGCTGGCGCGATCAGCTGGAGAGATCGTCCTAAAGGAAACGCTTTCCCTGAAAGGGATGAAGCGGAAACTGCTTCCATTTGACCGTAGCATAGACTTTCACATCAGCAGCTTGAGGCGAAAGCTTGGGCCTGGACCCAATAATAAGCCGCGAATTATCACAATTCGAGGTGAAGGCTATCTATTATCCATTCCACAAGAAAGTTAGCGCATGCGATTTTTTTTGAAACTATTTTTTTCATTCTGGATCACCTTGATCATGATGGCTGGCCTGGTAGCATGGGCAGCAAGTCAGTTGCGGGATTCGTTTGAAAGGCAACTACCCTCCACCATGATGCATCAAGCAGAAGAGAGAAAGGCTCTCGCTGCCTTGATGGCACGGGAAGGAGCAGAGTCCGTTCGCCAACGACTCTCCTCCCTTGCGAACAGGGATGGTTTCCTTGTGTTTGACGGGTCCGGTCGTGAACTCCTTGCGAGGAGCATGCCCGGAACGCATCTCCAAACCATTGAAGCCATGGAAAAATCCGGAGTTTTAACGCCGTTGGCGGCCACCGCTCCAGACGGAGAGACATACAGCTTCCATTTGCGTCCACCTCATCCTTCCCTTTTCCGGGTCGCTACGGATAATCCATTGTATCTATTATTGATCATTATATTAAATGGCGTTGTCGTTTTTTTGTTGGCCTTCCATTTCACAAGGCCGATCAAAAAATTACGTGATGCTTCTTTGAAACTTGCCGAAGGCGACATGGGCGCCCGTTGTCAATCCATCTCCCTGCGCGTTCCTGACGAGCTGAGCCATCTCATCCATGATTTCAATTTCATGGCGGATCGGCTTGAAAAACTCTTCCATGCGCACAAGCGGCTTCTCAGGGACATTTCCCATGAACTGCGTTCCCCTTTGGCACGCATGCGGGTGGCCAGCGCGTTGATTCAGCCATCAATACCGGATTCCTGTGAAAATTATAAGCAGTTGGAAATTGAAATGGAGCGACTGGATAATTTGATTGGACAGATCATTTCACTGTCCAGACCGGACTCAGTTTGGCATGTTGCATCACACGACTGGATTGATCTAAACTGCCTGATTGAAACCGTGGTAGCGGATGTCCGTTACGAAGCCGGTCAAGGTGGCCGGATGGTTGAATTGGACCTTAGTGAGACGGTCATCATCAAGGCAGATGGAACACAGTTACGATCAGCCCTCGAAAATATCATTCGAAATGCACTTCGCTATACCCCAGAGAAGCGTTCCGTAATGGTAACTTCCGTACAAAATGGACAAACCGCGATCATTACGGTGTACGATGAAGGGAACGGGGTTCCGGAAGAACAGCTTGAAGAAATCTTCAAACCTTTTTACCGGGTTGAAGAGGATCGCGGTCAGGAGCGGGGAGGATTCGGATTGGGACTGGCCATCGCTTCACGAGCCATCAAGAACAACAATGGCACCATAAAAGCAGCAAACCGTCTTGAGGGCGGCCTGGTCGTGACGGTATGTCTGCCCATTCCCAAGGAGTCTCGGGACTTCATGGAGTCCTCGAACGGCAGCGAAAGTTGACCCAAGGCGTAGCGTCAGAAAAAAGATACAGCACAATGAACCCGTCTCTGGACGGCCCGTCACCCCTGACGGGGGGAAGCGCCTGTCCAGTGGAGAAGTTTGGCTTTCAGCACCCTGAGATCGACGGGTTTGGCGATGTGGTCGTCCATCCCCGCTGCCAGACACGCCTCCACATCCTGGATCATGGCGCTGGCGGAAACCGCAACGATGGGCAACTCCCGAAAGGCAGGATAGAGGCGGATGGCCCGGGTGGCCTCGAAACCATCCATGACCGGCATTTGCAGATCGAGCAACACAACCTCGAAGGGGGTTGCGGCGCCGGTCACCATCTCGACCGCCTCCAGCCCGTTGGTCGCGGCGGTGACCTCCGCTCCCCACTGTTTCAGGACTTTCTCAAGCAGAAGGAGATTGTCCGACAGGTCGTCCACCAACAGAATCCTCCTGCCCCGCAGGGCCTCCCCTGCCTCCCGGGACGCCCCGGTCGGGGTTGCCATACTAGGCAATCCCGGTCCGCCGGCAGCCCCGGAACCGCTTCCATCCGGGAGAGGGCGGTGCCACCTCCCCTCGATGGCCGCAACCAGGCCGGGAAAGAGGACCGGCTTGGCAAGAAACTCCGGGGAATCCCCCTCCCCGGTCTCGGACGGCACTCCCCCCAAAGCCGCGGCGGGCCCCATGATGATCCAGGGCGGCGCCGAGGTCGCATGATAATTACGGATGTGGCGGATCGCCTCCAGGCCATCCATCCCGGGCATCGACCCGTCCATCAGGAGGAGTTCATACGGCTGACCAGCGGCAAAGGCCCGCCCCAACTCGATGATGGCCAACCGGACCGAATCGACGGCAACCGAAAGAAGGTTCAGGGAATCCAGCATCCTCAGCAAGAGATTGCGGGAGGAAAGATTGTCGTCGACCACCAACACCCGCCTCCCTTGGAAACCATCGGGGAGAAGAGTCGGTCTCCCTTCTCCCGGTGGGCCGGATCGCAAACGGACCCCGAAATGAAAACGACTGCCCCGACCGGGGATGCTTTCCACCCCGAGTTCCCCCCCCATCCGCGTCACCAGGGTGCGACAAATGGCCAGCCCCAGTCCCGTCCCGCCATGACGGCGGGTGTTGGAGGTGTCGGCCTGGTGAAAGGCCTGGAACAGCCGGTCGATCTCGGCGGCGGGAACGCCGACCCCGGTATCGCGCACCGAAAAGTCCAGATGAACTTGACCATCCTCGACCGCAGACGCGGTCACCACGACCTCGATTTCACCTTCATCGGTGAACTTGAGGGCATTGTCCAACAGATTGGCCAACACCTGCCCAAGGCGAGTGGCATCCCCGACCAGATTTCGAGGTATATCCAGAGGAATATCGACAAGGATTTCAATTCCGGTTTTTGCCTGTGACCTGGGCCGCAGCCCTTCCAGGACTTGATCGATCACCCGGTACAGGTCGAAAGGAAGCATCTCCAACTCAAGCCTGCCGGAATCGATCCTGGAAAAATCCAGAAGATCGTCGATGATGCGCAGGAGAGACCGGGAGGCGTCCTGTATCCTTTCGAGATGGTGACGTTGTTCCCCTGAAAGATCGGTCGACAGTACGAGCTGGCCCATGCCGATAATGACATTCATCGGGGTGCGAAGCTCATGGCTCATGTTGGCCAGGAAATGCCCCTTTGCCCGATTCGCCTGAAGCGCCGCCTCCTCGCTCCGGCGCAATCTGTCCTCCATCTCCTTGCGCTCGGAGATATCACGAAGGATGGCCAGGGAAAACTCCCGGTTTTCGAATTTCAGATAATTCGCCCGAACGTTCGCGATCATCGGGGGGCCCACCTTGCGGACAACGTTCGCTTCAAAGACCACGGTCCCGCTTTGTTTCAGTTCGGCCCAATGCCGAAGCCAAAGATCATCCGAATGATCGGGATTGATCTTCTGAACCGACAGGGTCGACAGCTCCTCCCGGGAATACCCCAGGCAATCACAGGCGGCCTGGTTGAACCGGAAGAAACTCCCGTCCGAACACACCCAGAAAACCGGGTCGTTCGAATTCTCCAGGGAGGCCCGGGCCAGGCGTTGATAATCCTCGGCGCGCCTGTTTTCGGTCAGGTCGTCATAGACGGCGACCACCTCGCCAGAATCAAGGCGATAGACGTAATTCTCATACCACCTCCGGAGCTTCTCATCCCTGTACAGGGAGACGGGATGGTGCGCGGGAACCCCGGTGCGGTATACCGCCTGAAAGACCGCAAAGAGCCCGAACTCCCTGACCCCGGGAAAGACCTCGGTGACACGCCGACCGACGATCCCTTCCCTTTCGACGTGGCTGAGCCTGGAACCGGCCCGGTTGATATCCTTGATGATGAAATCCTCGCCATCGTTCCTGGCTTCGTAGACGGCGACTCCGCTCGTCATGGTATCGAACAGGGTTCGATAGCGCCGCTCCTCGGCCATCCGCGCCTGCTCCAGACGGGACTGCTCGCGGGATCTTTCACCCAGGGTCGCAACGGCGACCTTGGCGACCCCGAGAGTCGCCGCCACACTCCAGATCGACAACAGCGCATAACCACGATTGACCAGGACCACCCAGGCAGGGACCTCGCCGGGCGGGGAGAGAAAATAACCGAGAATCACCATCAGGGAGGCCGACAGCGCCAGCAGAACCACAACCCGCCAGCGACCCGGTATCCACCAGCCGGCGAGGACCACCCCGACTTGGAGAACCCCATCGGCACTCCCCAGGGGAAGGAGAAGATCCAGGAGCAACAGGAGGAGACCGATCAGGACAGCGATCAGGAGCGGCGCAGCGCCGACATCGGGAGGGGAGCAAGCATTCGGATCAGCCGCAGTCGAGATCCCGGCAGGACTTCCCATGGCGGAGACATCCCCAGGAAGCGGAGGCAACATCGGGCACGGATCCCTCCCTCCCGGGTCGACCGAAGACCATGTCAACCTTGCACAGCAAGCATCCAGCCTGGGGCCATCCTACTCCCCTCCGATGGAAAACCCCAAGGACGAACTTCCGAACCCTATCGAAAGAGATTCAGGGGGATTTCAACCGGTCGGACCTCTTCCCGATTCGGGCGTCGGCCATCGCTCTGCCCTGCCAGGAGCCTATGGCGATCTCACGGGAGAGAGACTCCCCCGTGGCCACATCACGGGAGCGGCGTTTCACCGAACCGATGATCATCCGCGGCGGGGCCCCTCCCGGGCTCTTCCAATCGTCGGCCCGAACCGCCCCCATCGACCGCGGTGGCGGCGCATCGGTAATCACCAGGGTGCCATTGGCCTGGCGGTAGCGGTAGAGCCGTTTCTCCTCGACCTCGATGCGTACCTGGCGCATCTGCCGATTGCCGAAGTAGGTCATCACCTTGCGGATGTAATCGCGCGTCTCGGCAAAGGGGGGGACCCCTCCGTAGCGTTCGACGCTGCCCGGCCCGGCATTGTACGCGGCCAGGGCCAGCTCCAGGCGGGAGAAGCGGTCCAACATCTGCCGGAAATAGCGCGCCCCCCCCCTCAGGTTCTCCTCGGGATTGAAGCGATTGCCCACCCCCAGGTCCCGTGCCGTGCCCGGCATCAGCTGGGTGAGCCCCACCGCCCCCTTGGGCGACACCGCATGCGCCTTGAAATCGGATTCGGTCGCGACAAGGGCCGTCAGGAGGGCAGGATCCACCCCCTCCTGAACCGCGACCCGATGGATCAACTGCAACAGCGACGGGGTGTTGGCCCAGACCGGGGAGACTCCGAGCGACGGCGACAGGAGCGCCATCCCCAGTGCCACCACCGTGGCAATCAGGCTACCCGGGGAGAAGAAAGACCCCGCCCATCTGCCGACCGCAAGGATCGGCGCCCTGCCGCGTCGCCCGTCGATGGCTGAAATAGGTGTTCTCCATGGCAGAGGTGCAATGGCCGATGTCGCGAATCCGGCCCGCGTCGACACCGTTGTGAATCAGCCGCATTTGCACATATCCTGCCAAATCGAACATAAAAAAACCTGCCCTCTCCCCGGGAGTGAAGAGTTCACCGACAAACGCCGGATCGGGCCCTTCGGGGGCCTCCAGGAACCGGCGCCGCAACCCGTCATCGACCTCGTACTCGGGGGCCCGCACGCACGGGCCGATCAGGGCAAAAACCCTCTCAGACCTGGCCCCGAGCCCTGCCATCTCGGCAAGACAGGAATCCAAAATCCCCGCCAGGGCTCCCCGCCACCCGGCATGGGCCGCCCCCACCACCCGGGCCCCGGCATCGGCCAGAAGGACCGGAACACAGTCGGCGGTCATGATCCCCAGTACCAGCCCAGGCCGGGAGGTCACCATCGCATCCCCGTCCGGAGGCCCGTCGGAAAAGGGAGAATCCACCCGCCAGGTGCGTCTCCCATGGACCTGATTGACCAGACAAAGCGCCCCCGGATCCACCCCCAACGCCGCCATTACCCGTCGTCGATTTTCCCGCACATCCTCGGGCCTGTCCCCCACATGCAGGCCCAGGTTAAGAGAGCCGTAGGAGCCGCCGCTGACCCCACCCCCCCGTCCCGTGAAGAAAAAGCGGACCCCTTCGGGCAAATCATTCCCGGTGACCGGCAAAAGCTGTGTATCCATGGGCTTGTGTTGCTCGAAGGCGTTGGAGTATAGTCCGGGGTTCCCAAGGGAAAAGGTGGCCTTACCTTCGCTCCCGAACTGGGCGGCGTCCGGGAATGTCCCGGCCATTGTCGCGTCGCTTATAGGATCGGGGGCCCAAACAGTCAAGCTATGGTCCGAAAGGAGGCTCCTCGTGGCGTTTTACGAGTCCATCATCATCATCCGTCCCGATCTTACCGCAGAGCAGGTGGAGGCCGTCAATCGACGGGTCGCCGATCTCGTCGCCGCCAACAAGGGGCAAATCCTCCGCACCGAGTTGTGGGGTCGTCGGCAGCTCGCCTACCCAATCAAGAAGAATACCAAGGGGTACTACGTATTCAACCTTCTTGAAGGCGGTGGCCCCCTGGTCCACGAACTCGAGGCCAGACTCAAGATCGACGAGGACGTGATTAAATACCAAAACGTCCGTGTCGAGACCGCCAGCCAAACCCCGTCGCCGCTCTCTCCCTCCGCCATCCCACCGGCTCGCGAGGGCGAAGTGGGCGCCGCCGGCGAAGATCCCGGTCGCCGGGGAGGACATCGCTTCGGCGGCGGGCGCGGAATGCCCACCGATATCCCGGAAAACCCCCTGATCAGCGACGATTTGGATGAGGATGGCGACAAGTAGTTCCATGCCGCCGTCGTTCCAGTGGCCCCTACCGGAGGCCTCCACTCTCCAGACCGGCATCAATCAGGCCCTTCTGACAGGGGTCCTGGTCGAGCCCGTCGAATTCAGGGTGACACCGACGGGGCGCACCGTCGCCTTCCTGGAGCTGGAACACCGCTCCCTGGCGAAGGATCTCTTGCCCCTGGAGCGACTGGAACTCTGTATGCGCGTCGTGGCGACCGGCTCGCTGGCCGAGCAGGTCAGGGAGCTTCACCCCGGCACCCCCCTCCAGGTCGAGGGACGCCTCAATCAGCAGCGCCGGACAAGAAATGGCAATCTTCGCTGGGGCAGAACCGAGCTCGTCGCCCTGCGGATATTTCCCCTCCCGGCGCCCGGAATCGTTACGGACTGAACCTTCTCGATATGCAAAGGGATGCGAATATCATGGCAGACAACTCCGAAGCCTTGGGCAGTACCGGACAATCTCACGGCGGCTACAGAAGGGGAGGGGAACGCTCCTCCCCCCCTGGGCGCGGCGGCAGCGGTGGCCCCGGCGGCAGACCTCGGCCGGCAGCCGGCGGCGCCGGCGGCTTCCGACGGCCCTTTTTCCGGCGGCGCAAGGTCTGTCTCTTCTGCGCCGACAAGAGCCTCGCCATCGACTACAAAGACCCGAAACTGATGGCCCGCTTCATCACCGAGCGCGGCAAGATGGTCCCCAGCCGGATCACCGGGGTCTGTGCGCCCCACCAGCGGCGCCTGAGCAAGGCTATCAAACGGGCGAGAAATATCGCCCTTCTGCCTTTCCTGGTGGCCTGACCTGCGGCGCGCAGCAGCATCGGATTCCCCGTGAACAGATCACCGTCCCCCGCCCTCCTGTGATGCTCGGTCGCCTGACCCAAGGGCCGGCGGGCGCCGGCGGGCTCTCCCTCCTGCTGCTGGTGGGGGCCCTCGCCCTGCCGATCCCTTTCCTGCCCCTGAGCCTCCTCGTCCCCCTCCCCCTCCTCCTCGTCGGACTCCGAGGAGGGGTGGGGGTCGCGGCCCAGGCCGTGATGCCCCTCGTAATCGTCTCCTTCTTCCTCAAACCGGGGTTGGTGTTGCCACTGACGGTCTTCCTCTACTACGGCGGGTTCCCGATCCTGGCAACCTGGCTGATCCACGGCGGCTGGAAGGTGAGTCAACTCCTCAGCATCGTCTTCGTCGTCACCGTCGCCGCCTTCACCCTGCTCGTCTTCCTTTCCGCGCTCGTCGACCTGCCGATCGACGAGGTCGTGGGGACTCGGATCAATGAGGTCAGGGACGAACTGATCGCCTCGACCGAGGCCATTCCCGAACTCGATGCCATGGCCAAGGCAGAGGCCAGGAAACTCTTCGAGGCCTTGGCCCAATCGATCACCCTGCTCTTCCCGGGCGCCTTCATGGCAGGCTGGTTCGCCATGCAGAGCGGCAACCTGGTCCTCGCCCAGAGTGCCATCAGCCGCCGCGAAGGAAGCAGGCTGATCCCCGAAGATTGGACCCGGCTGCGGCTCCCCTTCGCTCTTATCTGGGGTGTCATCACCATGGCCGTTTTGGCGTTCATCGGCTCCGGATGGGTACGCTACCTCGGCCTCAACCTGGGGTTGTTTCTGGCCCTTCCTTATTTTTTCCAGGGATTAGCCATTCTCCAGGCATCTTTTCGACTCTATCGGGTGCCGGGTCTCCTTCGCGGCACCCTCTACGCCACCATGCTGATCTGGACAGAGGTCCTGGTATTGATGGTATTCTTGGGGCTCTTCGACACCTGGGTGGATTTCCGCCGTCGCTTCCGGCTTCTCCCGGAAGAGGACGGGACATCTGCAAGAGAGGATTGAATCATGGAAGTCATTCTGTTGGAAAAAATCGGTCGCCTGGGAGACCTGGGCAGTGTCGTCAAGGTTCGCGGTGGTTTCGGACGCAACTTCCTGATCCCAAAGGGCAAGGCACTGCCCGCCACCCGGGAGAACATGGCCCGCTTCGAGGCCAGAAGGGCCGCCTTCGAGGCCCGTCAGGCCGAGATCCTGGAACAGGCGAACCTCCTCGCCGAGCAGGTCAAGACCGTCTCCGTGGTCATCGACCGACCGGCCGGCTCCACCGACAAGCTCTTCGGCTCGGTGACCAATGCCGATATCGCCGCCTTCCTCCACGGAAAGGGAATCGAAGTTCCCCGAAGCGCCATCGATGTCCCCCACCCCATCCGTACCCTGGGTGAACACCTGGTCCGCATCCGCCTGCACCCCGACGTCGTCCCGGAAATCAAGGTCGTCGTCGAGCGCCAGGTCAACAATTGAACCAGACTGCCCCGCACTCCCGCCCCTGTTGGGGCGAGAGCGCAAGGCAGTGGACCGCCTGCAGCTTCGACCGTCCCTGAATGGACTCGCAGAGGAGAACGATCATGCCCATCTACGACTACAAGTGCGACGCCTGTCAGCATGCCTTTGAAGAGAACCATCCCATGTCAGCCCCGCCAGTCCGTCAGTGCCCCGCCTGCGGCGCCGAAAAAGTCCGCAAGATCCTCTCGACCGGCGGCATCGTCGGCTCCACCAAGGGCGGTCAGGATTTCTCCCCCCCGGCAGCGTCGCCATGCGGTGGCGGTGGCTGCGGCTCGGGAATGTGCGGAATGCCGGGAATGGGCTGAAAAGGGATGCTCTGAAAGGGGGCGGGCTGAAGCCCCCCCCTTTCACAAAGGATTCACCTACCCTCGGTATGGCCGGGATAGAGGAGCTGCCTGATTTTTTCGAGGATGACCTTCGGCTCGACCGGCTTTTCAAGGAAGGCATCAACGGGCATGAACTCCGTACTCGTGTCGCTTTCCGAGAAACCAAAGGCAAGGTTGCTCCGCTGATTGACCGCCGAAAGCACAAGAATGGGAACCTTGCTGGTGTGCTTGTCCTTGCGGAGAACACGAGCGGCCTTGAATCCGGCCTGGGAATCCTCGGGCCACATGATGTCCAGAACGATCAGATCCGGGTGAATCCCCTTCACCGTATCAACCAGGCTGCCCAGAT
Source organism: Magnetococcales bacterium (assembly GCA_015229005.1). GTDB lineage: Bacteria > Pseudomonadota > Magnetococcia > Magnetococcales > JADGCL01 > JADGCL01. The sequence goes on along the minus strand of JADGCL010000005.1, from coordinate 60,427 downwards.
CCCCCTTGGAGGTCACCGTGTGGCCGTGACGTTCCAGGACCATGGTCAGGCTGTCGATGATGTCCTGGTCGTCATCAATAATGAGAATCTTCGCCATGATCGTCCCCCTTTGGCAACTGTTGTGACGCACAGGACAGAGTCACCGTGACCTCGGTCCCCGCACCAAGCCGACTGGACACCCGAATGTCGCCCTCGTGCAGCCGCACGATCTCTCTGACCAGAGCCAACCCCATGCCACTGCTATTGGGATTGTGACGAATGGCGTTGGTGGAACGAAAATGCTCGTCGAATATCCGGGGCAGATGCTCTTCGGGAATACCGATGCCGTGATCCTCGATACGGAGTGCGATCCTCCCCTCCCGACAGAGGAGGCCCACTTCGACCTCACCCCCATCTCGGGAATAGTTGACGGCATTGCGTAACAGGTTGCCGACCATCGTTCCGAGATCCTCCGTCGATCCCAAAACCGAACAAAGCCCCTCCCCGGGCCGGTAGTGGACCGTCAGACCACGCGACTTCCCAAGAAGGCGCGCCTCGTCGACCTCCCCGGCAACGATCCGCGCCAGATCGGTCTCCTGCATCCGCACCTTCTCGGGCTGCTCCGTCCGGAGGTTGCTGAGATGGATAATGTCGCTTACCTTGGCCGTCAACAGATCGCACCGATCCCCGATCCGCTCGACGACCTTCAGGGCCTGCTCCGGGAGATCTCCACAATAGCCGTCCCGCAACGTGAAGACATAGCTCTTGATGGCGGCAAAAGGGGCCTTCAATTCATGTGTCGCCCGCAAGGTCACCTGCGACTTCTCCGTGTCCAGGAGTTTCAACCGGGCGTAGGCATCCTCCAGCTCCCTTTCCCGGAGACGCAGACTGGAGGTGATCTCGCTGACCAGATACCAACAAATAAGAAACGCCCCCGTGATCCCCAAAACAAATCCGGTCGTGATCACCGGATCGGAGCTTACCCGCGTCTCTTTATGAATATCCAAAAATATTGAGAGGGTCGGAACCACCCCGGTGTATTCCAAAATCATAGGCAGAGCAGCAAAAAGAATTCCAACCCATGTCATCAAGAAGCTGTGCAGCCGTGAAAAAAACAATGTCGCAAGAATGATATGCGGCAAAAAAAGAATCATGATCGGTGTCTCGATCCCACCCAGACCGTAGGTGAGAACCGAGAGAATCGCAAAATCCGTCAGAACCTGAAATTTGAGGACCCGACAGACACCGGCCTGCCGAACCGGATCCGGGGAAATCCTCCTCGCGACTCGCGTATAAATCAGATTGCTCACGGTCAACAAAATCGAGACCGCCAGAAAATAACGAAAATCGATGACCAGCGCCGAGCCCTGGCGCCAGGAAGGAAGGATGGCCCAGAGGCTGCCGACGGCAGAAAGCCCCGCCGCAATCCAACGGGTCCGGATAAACCACCAGCTTCGCGCAGAGAGTTCCCGGGCCCGCAGCCCCCCCTCGCAATCCCAGTGGGTCTCCCCCTGGAACGCCCCTCGACAATTCGCCGACAAAGACCTGAAGAGATTCCGCACGGCCTACAAACCCGGGCCGATGCCGACCACGGTCAATTCCATAAGGCCCCCGAACGCATCCTCACTCGATGAACGCAACCTCCAGCATGTGAACCGAGCAGGAGATGCAAGGATCATAGGCCCGGAGGAGCATTTCCATATGGTGCGTCAACTCCTCCCGCGTAAGCTCCGGCAACATCCTGGGGACAAAGGCCTTCATGTCCTGTTCGATGTTGTTGACGTTCTGGCTGGTAGGGATGATCGCGTTCGCATCACAGCAACGCCCCTCGGCATCGAAGGCATATTCGTGGAACAGGATCCCCCGGGGAACCTCGACGGCACCGAACCCACGCCCCTGTCGGGGGGCATGCTGGATATCCTCCTCCTTCAAGCCCTCTTCGAGAACCCGCTCCAGCATCGCCAGGCTGTTGTGGAGGCAATGAACAAGCTCCACCACCTGCGCCACCGTATTCATGTAAGGGTTGAAACAGGGCACTCTCAACCCCAGGAGTCCGGCCACCTCCCGCGCCTCGGGACGAAGCTGATCGAAATTGTTGTTGACCCGGGCCAGGGCCCCCACCGCATAGGCCTCCCGGTGCCAGCGGGACCACCGGGAAGTGGAATGGGCGACGGTAAACTCGTTGGTCACCGAGCGATAATCCCGGACCGGCACTCCCGAACGGGTGTCGGAGCTGAAGATCTCGCCATCGTAGAGGGCATACTCGTCGGGATGCTTGAGGGAGACGAACTCGGTCTCCCGCTCGAAAGCAGGCACCTTCAGAGTCCCGACGATGGCCACGCTCTCCCGGAAATCCGGCAGGGCCGCCAGGAGGCGGTCGCGGATCCCGGCAATCTGCTCCATGGTCGGCAACTGGCGCCACCCTTTCAGGGTCGCGCTCATGGGATGGATGGCACGCCCCCCCAGGACGGCAGTATAGTCATTGGCCAATTTCTTCAGGCGCAGGGCCCTCTTGACCACCTCCGGGTGACTCTTGACCAGGGGAAGAACACTCGGGGCCCCGACGAAATCTGGGACCGCCAGAAAGAATATGTGCAGCAGGTGACTTTGGAGGAACTGCGACTCGTTGAACATCTTGCGCAACAACACCGTCTGCGGCGAGACCTCGATCCCCTGGGAGTCCTCCACCGCACGGAGGGCGGCCAACTGATGGCCGACACAACAGATACCGCAAATACGCCCCACCACCCAGGGGATCTCATGGGGAGAAAGTCCGCGAGTAAAACTCTCGAAGAAGCGATTGGCCTCGACGATACACAGCTTGACTTCCTCCACCACCCCCTCACGGACGTTGATACGGATGCTCCCGTGCCCCTCGACGCGGGTGACATGGTTGACCTCGATGCGATAACTCCCGGAATCGGCCTTCATGGCCTTCTCTCCCGTCCCCAGGCTTCGGCACTGCCGAAGAGACGATAGCGCTCGAGAATCCGCGACTCGTCGAGCCCCTTATCCCGCAGGAGCTGCCGGTGCGCCTCCAGGTTGGCCTGGGGCAGGAGCCCCCGACAACCATCGCAGCGATAACCATGGCCAATACAAACGGCCTTGCAACCACCGTAGGTAATCTGTCCCAGACAGGTCTCGCCCCGATCGAAGACGCACTCATTCTCCTGCATCTTGCACTCGACGCAGACGGCAACGGTCGGAACGTGCGGCACCGTCCCGACCACCAGCGACTTCACCAGGTGAAGGAACTCCTCCGCAACCACAGGGCAGCCGCGCAATTCATAATCGACAGGAACGACCTCCTTCACCGACCTGACCCGGGTATGAGCCCACAAGGGCCAGAACTCCGGATCGGCCTGAACCCGGTTCAGCTCCTCCTCCCCGTAGACCCGCCTGAAATTCGTCGCCGGGGAGAGGAAATTCGACCGCGCCTGAACATTGCCCAAACCCGCACAGGCTCCCAAAGTCACCAGGAGAGTGCTGCGGGAGCGGATCTCCCGCAGGCGTTCGGCATCCTCCTCCCGGTGAATGCTCCCCTCGATGAAGGCCACATCGAAACGCGGGGCGGTCTCCGAGAGTGCCTCCCGAAACTCGACGATATCCACCCGTTCAAGAAGATCCAGAAAGAGATCCTCACAGTCGAGGATGGTGAGCTGACACCCCTCGCACCCGGCGAAATCGAAGAAAGCGACTTTCGGTTTCATGGCAGGGCCTCGGGAAGATGCGCGACACGGTCGAGCCGAAATACCGGCCCATCCTGACAACAATAGAGATGATTGATCTGACAATGCCCGCACTTGCCCACCCCACACCGCATGCGCCGCTCCAGATCGACGAAAATCCGGGATGGGGCCAGGCCTCGGGCGACCAGCTCCAGGATGACGAATTTGTACATCACCGGGGGACCGCAGAGGGCCGCAACAGTACGCTCCGGGTCAAGGTCCAGGTCGGCAATGGGTTCGGTCACAAGCCCTACCCCGCCATCCCAGGGGAGCTTCGCGGTGTCGTCGACCAGGCGGATCACCCGGACCCTGCCCGACCCCTCCCCCAACCGCGACCACGACTGCACCTCCGCACGAAAGAGTTCGTCCGCCGGGGTGCGCCAACCGCTGATGAGCGTGACCTTTCCGAACCGATCCGGGGTCGCCATGACGGCCTGAATCAGGGAGCGCATCGGCACCATCCCCAGACCGCCGACGACGAAGAGGAGGTCCCGTCCATAAAAATCGCCAAGATCGAAACCAGAACCAAAGGGACCCCGAACCCCCACCCACTGGCCGGGCTCAAGCTCGTGGAGAAATCGGGTCAGAGTCCCGACCCGGCGGATCACCATTTCGAGAATGGCATCGTCCCGGGGCCCACAGGAGATCGAGATGGGCGCCTCGCCGATCCCCGGCGCGGAGAGCATGACGAACTGACCCGGACGATGTCCCAAGGGCCTGGGCAGTTCGACCTTGAAGCGACTCTCGCGAGCGGTCAGCGCCTCGACCTCGAGGAGACGCGCAGCCTGCGGCAGGTAGAGTTCCCGGGAACAGGCCGTCTCCGGAACAAAGACACCCGAAGCAGCGACACCCGGAGCGGCAACATCTGGAGTGGTGAAGTTCGGGATCATGGGGGCGGCTCCGCCACGGCAACCAACTCGCTGACGATATCGAAGATGTCGATCCCGACCGTACACTGGCGACCACACCGTCCGCACCCCACGCAAAAACTCCCCTCGGCAAGGCGCCCGACCAGGTACTCGAATTTGCGTTTGACGCGGTGTCGCTGGCGGGCCGACGGCTGCGGGCGAAAGTTGTGACCGCCGGCGACCTCGGCAAAATTGGGCAGCAGACAACCATCCCAATTCCGTCGCCTGTCGCCGGAAGACGGGTCAGATATGTCAAAATCATCTTGAATATCAAAACAATAGCATGTCGGACAAACCAGGTTGCAACTGCCGCAGGAGAGGCAGCGCTGCCCACAGTTCTCCCAAACCGGAGAACGCCACAGCCCGGGCAGGATCGCGGCAATCCGCTCCGGAGAGAGGGCAAAGTGACGCCCGAAGGGCCGGACACGCACCTCTTCGGCACGCGCACGCAAACCGGCCACATCCTCGCAACGGGCGAACCCAGTCCCGGGGAGCAGAGATTCGCCAAGCGGCGTCAGTGCCTCCACCAGAAAGTCGCCATCCACCGAAGTCAGGAAAAGATCGGCCCCCTCACGCCAGCGAAGCGAACCCACGGTCTCGCAGAAACAGAAATCATCACAGGGAGCCAGGCAGTCGCAGGCAATAATGGCGGTATTGGCCCGCCGCGTCAGATAATGGGGATCGTCACGACCCTCCCGATTGACCCGATCCATAAGGTAAATCCCCCGGAGATCGCACGGTCGCACCCCTGCAAGAATCCGGGGAGAGGCATCCAACACCGATTCGAAACCCGGGACGCCGCCCTCACCCGTCCGATAGCGAAAAAGGACCTCCCCGGCAGGGGTCAGCTGCCTCCCGGGCGGCACAACCGACGGCCGATAGTGGTCGAACCGGACCTCCGACCCCTCCCGCAGCGGCTGAAAACGAAAACCGCTCCGCCCCACCGGTTGCGGAAAAAAAAGGGGCTGTTCCCGTGCCAGAGAGCGGATCCACTCCGTTACGGCAGCCTTCCGGACAAGAAACGCTCCCATGAATACTCCTCCCGCACAGTGCCCACCCCAACAGATTCTGCCCCCGCCCGAGAAAGATCAACCATTATTTCACCAATTCAACTTCCCGGCAGCATCGACCGAGCCATCTTGAACATCTTCTCCAGGTTCCGTTTCGACTTTGGTCCGGTCTCGGTGAACAAAGGCCTCTGCCGACCGTAAACCACCAAAGTCGGCACCCCACGCACCTGATAGGCGAGAGAAATCGATGGATGGCGATCCGCATCCACCACCACCACCTCCACCGCCTGCCCATGCGCCGAGGAGAATTTCTTCAGCGCCTCGTAGGTCTCTTTGCAGCCTGGGCAGGTCTGGGTCATGAAGGCAAGGAAGATCAGCTTGTCTCGGGACCCCTCGGTAACGATCCTGGCCAACGTCTCCGCCGGATGCGGCCTTCCCTCCTGCGATCCTCCCATGACACCCTCTCCCTTTCGCCGACAACCCGCAGGCGACAACCCTCCGCCAACCCCCCCCGCCAACAGCCTCTCCCCCGGCACCGCCCTCCCCGGACGGTCGTCAACCACACCATCGTCAAGAACCCGTCACCAACACGGGAGTGGTTCTCCGGGGGTCGCCCGCAGGCAACGACTCCTTCAGCGGAATCTTACCAGAACCAACCGGAAATTTCCCTCACCCGTCTCCAAGTCCGGGGCGATAACAATTTTGGGGAGTGGAAGAATTGGCCAGAAGCGGAGGCAAGATCTCCCCGGCCATGGAGGGGTGATTGGAGAATCCCGGCGCCGAGGCATTGGACATAATTCAGGCCCAGGAATTGCATCCTGTAACCCAGGCAGTTCAAACCGTCAGGGAGGCACGCTCATGTTCGACCCCAGCCAGACTCGCGCCAATCTGGTCATGGTCCGGGAAGCCCCGGAACTCTACGAGGGATTGATGGACTTTCTCGGGGTTGACCGGACAGTCTCGCCCCATCACCTCTCGCAGGAACAGTTGGTCGTCCTCGATCGGGTAGCCACCCTCTACGCCCGCAGGCTCCAGGGTCGGAGCTGATCTCCCCACCCGCGACCTCCCACTGGCTTCCGGGAGAAGAACCAACTCCCCCGGCAGCCCATCGAAAAAGTCCATCGTTGGACTTTTTCAACCCGGGAAGGCAGCAACGCGTTATTGCCTTCCCTAATAAATTCAACGGGCAACACCCCCCTGTCGAATTTTTGTCGGCCATCCCCGGCCGGCGCAGCCCGTTTATCAACGGGCTGTCAACTCCCAAGGCCGGGACAATACCGACAAAAGGGATCCCGCACGAACGACGAAGCCTGCCGTTGAGCAAGGGCCTGCCTGAGGCGCCGGTAGCGGGGACCGTGCCATATTGCATGCAAGGACGCATCGTTGATGTTGCCAAAATCGAATTTCTCTCGCGTCCAATCGTAGATACAACAGGGCAATATCTCGCCATTCCATTTGACAAGGACCGAAAACCACGGCCAGGAACATTGGGGCAGAAGCAGAGGCCCAAGTCTCGATCCGGGCGGAGAACCCGAACGGAATTCACTCCCTGCGGACTCTGCCCGATTGGCCTGACCCAGAACCATTCGATGATCCCGAGTCACATCCGGGACAAAGGTGACCCTATCAACCCCCAACGACCGGGCCAACTCGGTCACCTTGCCCAGTTCGTGGCGGTTGTGGGAATAAACGACGCACTGCTGCTCGATAAGCGGGGTCCGGGAACCTCTGCGCCGACGAACGGCAATAAGTTCACGGATATTGTGGACGACAAGGTCAAGGTTTCCCCCTTCCCGCGAGACCCCATAAACATCCTGAGAAGCCCCATCGACCGAAACAATCAGATGACTCAGGCCGCTGTCGACCATCGCCTCAAAATCACATCTTGCAAAGGGGAGGCTGAAATTGGAGCTGACGGAAGAGACGAGATTTTCCCTCGTCAAACAAGAAATCATTGAAAAAAGATCGACGTTAAGAAATGGCTCCCCTCGATGATAAAGAACGAAAATAACGGAGCGCCCCCGGTCTTCATCTAAAATTTTGCAAAAAAGATCGAGAGGCATCCGCATACTTGACTTGAAGTTTGACTTGTTCTGACCTTGCAGGCAACCAGGACATGAAAGATTACAAACGGCAGAGGTCTCGACTTTCACAACGACAGGGTAGCAGGAAGGATTTGATTTCATAAGGATATAATCGATAGCACCAGAAAATCCGTTTCGAAATCTTTGAAATGTCATAGAACGAGCGGCAAGAACACCATAACGTTTGTAAAGACCAAAATGCTTCACATTAGAAAAAGACAATATTTTCTCAGAAATTCTCATTCAAGCCCTCGATACCTTTCAGACAGAATAGCGGCCCGTTGATAAACAGGCTGCCAATCTGCGGAAAAGGCCTTTTGACAAATCCACAATCGATTCAATCCCCAGGTAAAGCTGACCCGCCGTATCACCGTGAAACCCGCCGCCCCCAATAGGTCCGTCAGCTCAGCCAGGGTGAAACCCCACACCTCCCCTTCCTTCATGCCACGTTCGTTCTGGTCGCTGTCCCAGAACGCCCAGGCATGCCAGATCCGGGAGATCAAGGGAGTAAGAAACGTCAGAATCAATCGCCCATCGGGGGTCAGGAGCCGATAAACCTCGGCAAGAACGGCAGAGCGGTTGGGAATATGATTAATGCAGGCGATCAGAACTACGCTATCAAAATCACCATCCTCATATGGAAGACTCCCGGAATCGTCGACAACACGGTCAACCCCAGGCCAAGGGTGGACATCCACCCCCTCACCGGAAAATCCATCAGCTCGATATTCGCGTACAAGCCGGTTCGATCCGCAACCAATGTCCAGAAGACGACCAATAACAGCTTGTCTCGCCAAACCAAGGCGAAGATCCTCGTTACTTGTCAAACCCGGAATGATCCGGATCAACGGTTGCGGAACAAGCATCTTGACGGGAACCAACAATAAATTGATAAAATACAAAAATGACGAAGCATAAATTTTGCGCTCGGACGGAATAATCATGACAGAGGAATTGCAACAGTATGATGACAACATACATGGAACCAAACCCGAGGAAAACACATCATCTCCACCAATTCTTTATAATAACTTTCATAAAAGACAACCCATAAACAAAGCCTCCACCCTTCTTGCTTTTTCCTGAAGTTCGACGATATATCGTAACCGGTCGCTCGATGATCCGAAATCCAATCTTGCTGGCAAGAACGATTGTCTCCGCAGCGTAATACTGATTCTGCCTAAGATCCAATTTTGCCAAAATTTTTGCATCCAAGGCCCGAAACCCACAAGAACAATCCGTAATCTTTGTCCCCATCAGCAAATTGATGAGGCGACTAAAAAAAAGGACACCCCAGTGACGAAGTTGGGACTCCCTGTGGTGCGCTCCGAGGATCCTGGACCCGATCACCAGGTCCGCCTCTCCATTCAGCAGTGGCGCGACCAGCGAGTCAATCTCACCCGGATCGTGTTGACCATCAGCGTCCATGGTCACAAGAAAAGGAACGCCCAGCAATCTGACCGTTTCATATCCCGTCATGAGCGCCGCCCCTCCACCCATATTGACGGGGTGCGATATTACACAATGTCCACTCTGACGAACAAGATCAGAAGTACAATCGTGACTGCCATCGTCAACAACAAGAACTCGCACAGAACGTCCACAACAACTCTGAGGAAGACGCGGCAATAACTCGCGCAGATTGTCAACTTCATTATAAGACGGAACGATGATGACAATATCGGCACCCTCAAGAACGGGTCTCAGATCACTCAGGGACTGCCTGACCAAAAGGATCCTCAGCATCCTCTCGATCAATAACATTTTTCCCTGCTCGCGACTCCGGTCACTGAGAATAACGATCCACAAAAAAATGGAGGAAAAAATGGTCGCCGCTATCACCCTTCCCCCTTGGACTTCGCCAAGATAGAAAATCTCGGCAGGAAAATTCATAAGAGAGGGGAACAGACTGATCAGAGTGGTCAATAAAAAAAACAACACGAGCCAGCCCGTCCGACTCCAGTCCTGGACACCGGACCGGAGCCGCCGAAACAAAAACAGCAAACATACCAAACCACACGACAAACCCAACAGACGGACAAGTGAGAGAGAAATCATGACAAGACATCCTTGTCCAAAGAAAACATAACCCGTTTCCAGGCTTGAAGCGGGATCGAACGACAATTCGAGTTTATTGCAGGCAACACGGACGGCCAATCACTGCCCGGATCGGGCCGGCATCAGAACTCGCGCCCCGGACAAAAGCGTCCGAAACCGGTCCCAGGAAGAACAGGATCCGAGAAACCGCAACAGGGGGCGTGGACGGCAGTAAAACCGACGCAGCGCAAACTTCTGCAACTCTTTCAATTCCGCCGCAGTCCGACCCTCCGGGACATAGACCAAGTCCCGATCAGCCAGTCCTGCCCAAGTATTGAATCGGGACCAGTCCGTCGGCCGTGACCGTGTTCCTTCCAAAGTCTGTTCAAACATCGGCGTCCCCGGATAGGGTGTCGTCAGAGTGAACTGAACCCAATCCGGATCCAACTCGCAAGCAAACCGAATCGTCTCAAGGCTCTCTTCCCGGGTTTCCGTTGGCAACCCCAGCATGAAAAAGGCCTTGGTGGAAATCCCGATCTGGCGTGTCAGAGGAAAAATCGCGCGAAAATCATCCAACCGTTCGCCCTTTTGAATCAGATCCAACAAGCGCTGAGAACCACTTTCCACCCCATAGGCGATCTGCCAACACCCCGCCTGACGCATCGCCTCCAGCAACTCCCGATCGACACAGTCGGCACGGCAGGAGGCGCTCCAACGAACCTGACGATGGAGCCCGGAATCGACCAGACTTGAACACAATTCCCTGAGAAAGGCCCGATGCACGGAGAGGGTATCCGCCTCGATACGAATTTCCCGCGCCCCGTACCGGGAAACCAGGAATTGAATCTCACGAACCACCCGCCCCGGCGAATGCCGGCGAAAGGTCCGTCCAAAGGGATGGCTGCAAAAACTGCAGCGGAAGGGACACCCCCGAGCGGGAATCACCGTAAAGGCATGCCCCTGTCCCACATTGCTCACCGCCGTCCGGTAACGATCCATTGGCAGGAGATGGCGCGCCGGCAAAGGGAGATCGTCGAGATTGGCGACCCCAGTCCGTGCCGGCGTTTCCAACCTCTCGCCATCCCGACGAAAAGCGATACCAGCTATAATTCCAGGATCCTCCACGACCGTCCGCCCACCATGGACCCGGGTAGAAGCGAGAATTTCGGCAAAGGTCATCTCCCCCTCCCCGCAAACCACAAAATCCAACTGGGGAATATCTTCCAGGGTCTCCAAGGGGAGCGCGGTCGGATGGGGACCACCAGCAACGAGCAGAGCCCCAGGGTGACGGGAACGAACCCAACGCGCAACCTCTGCCGCCCGCTCGAACATGGGGGTATTGATGGTGATGCCCACCACGGCATATTGACGGATATCAAGCTCACCCGGGAGAGCCTCGGGAGTCAGTCCCAAAGCAATCATATCCAGGATTTTCACCGGATACCCCCGTTCTTCCGCCACACCAGCCAGATAGGCCAATCCCAAGGGTTCGGTGACCGGCCCCAACGAAGCCAGACGACTCCCATACCTTTCCAAGGGAGACGAATGGGGATTGATCAGGAGGACAGGAAGGGAAGCCGAGGCAATATCAGAACTCATAGAGGTAGGTATCCCCAAAACGGACCAACGGCGACGCCCTGAGGGAGGCCGCGTAGGAAGCGGTTTCCGGTCGGGCATCCACCAGAAGATGGGTCACCCCCAAACCGGACAGACAAGAAAAAACCCGGTCCGTCGGACCATCCAAACAGGCTTGGAAAGGGGCCCGTGGCAAGACAATCCCGTCTTTGATCTGATGCGAGGAGATGCAGGAAAAAAGGACGTTCCTGATACTGTTCCCTCCCGCCATGAAACCTAAGGCATGCTTTTGAGGCAATCCCTTCAACGCCATCCAAGGGCGTGATCCGGGCGGCGCCACATTGGCAACCAGCGCTGTCTCCAGCAAATGCTTTTCCATGTATCTTCCCATACGGACAAGTGAGTGGGTCGAAAACGCGCTGCCGAAATGGAACAAATGGCTGTAACCAATCATGGAATACGCCGCCAAACCACATCCCACAAACGCCACGGAACGAAAAAATAACCCTTGCGAAAATAAACGAAACAATATCCCGAGTATTGCGCTCAGCCCAAGAATCCCGAAAGCCACATGACTCAATCCGGCAGTCATGTATACGGCACCAGTAGGCAAGTATCCAAAAACAGCAGTATATAAAACAAGTCCGACAACCCATGCGGCCATATAAAATGAAAGCCGGCGGCGATCACGTTCGGTATCGAAACAAAGAATCGCAAAAAAGACAAGAGAAACCAAGAAAAAAAGATCAAATTTCTCAATAAATTGAACAAGATGACGAACAAAGACATCCAGGGAGACGTTCCGCAGATCTTCTTCCGGGATGGAAGCCTGGATCCGGTCTCCCTGGGTAATGAATAACATGTAGGAAAAACAGGTCAACAATAAAAACACCCCGGCAAGAACATGATTTCTGGAAACCCGATCCCACCAGCTCCATCCCCGCAAGGATACGACCAATCCAACAGCCATGACAAACCAGAACGGGGCCGCCACACCCGGCTGAAAAAACGTGGCCGCGGACAATGCCAAAGCAGCCAACCGAACTCTTGATTCAGAGATAAGAAAAACCGAAGCCCCTCCGCAAAGATACCCGAACAACTCCGGAAGCTGACCTCCACGGATAGCCGCGACCAAGGGAGCGGACAAACAAAGCAGAACGGAAAGATAGGGATTACCCCCCAATCGTTGCGTCAAGACAAGAATGACTCCGACAAACAACGGGAAAGAAAAATACCAAAGGAGAAGAGTGACCTCGCTGGCACGAACATTTAACAAATGGGAGACAAAATACCCCAGGGACGAGAACCCGGCGGGATAACGCAAGGAAAACCACTCTCCAGCCGGCCCGGCAGTGATATGGAACATCGGAAATCCCTGATACCAGTAACCAAGGATATCTGTCTGGGCTATGATGTCACTGTCTGGCGGGGAGGAAGAAAATATGAACGGCAGGAACGGAAGCGAACAAACAAGAAAAAAGGCAATGGTCAAACCACTTGGGACAGGAATCAACCCGAACTCACCCCTACGGAACACCGCCCCCCTCACCACAAGAAGAGTGACAACAAGATGAACGAAGGAAGAAGGGGAACGGAAGAACTCCTGAATACCGACGAGAACCAGAAATGCCCCGACAAAAGCAACCAGAGAGACGCCGGCAGTCAATTGAATGGCAACGTAGGGACCAAAATAGACCAATGATCCAATCCAACGCATAACGAAATATATAACAAACAAATCTGAAAAAATACAAACAAACCCGACCGGGGTATCATAAGCATATTCCCAAAATGTTCTGACAATCCAGGGAAGTAACAATAAAATACCCACAAATCCTTTATTCAGAAGAGGCCTGAACCTTGGCGCAGATAACAGGAAAATTGCAACATAAATAAATAACAATAAGACCAAAACAGACAGGTTCGAGACCAGCAACTCCGCCCGCTCGACTGCAGAAGGAAAATCCCTGTACCGGGCAAAACCATCTGGAACAAATTGGAACAGCCAATCGGTCATGAATGAACCCTCAAACAGACGGCAGGAATCTACCGGACTGTCGAAAAAGTCCATCCATGGACTGTTTCAACTCGGAAGGACAAAATATGGCTTTGCCTCCCCTCCCAAATTCAACGATTTACACCGTCTCGCTGTATCTGGCCGGCCATCCCTGGAAGGCCCTGCCTGTGTTTATCAACGGACTGCTATACCCTGGAAGCGGGCTCCACACCAATTCCCGGAACACCAGCGGCAAACAGGAAAACAACGAGGCGGGTGGCAACAAAAAATTAAAAACTTGCTCCCAATACGGCACTTCACGCCCACTTTACACCCCGAATGATGGCCTTGTGCCGAATGGCATGGCGGTGGCGCAGGACCCTCTGCATCATCCCGGTCACGACCTCGTCGGTGAGCAGGTGGGGCTTCAATCCCAGTTCGAGGAGGTGACTATGTTTTGGGTTATAATAATGCTCCTCTTTTTCCTTGCGGGGATTGCTGACCGGTGTAACCCCCACATTCAGACCCAGAGCCTTCCCCGCCCGAACCACCCGGGAGGCGAGTTCGTTAACCGAAAAAGTCTCCGTGAATTGATTAAAAACGCGCAATTGACCCCTGTCCGCCGGGTTCTCCAGAGAGAGCCGGACACAGTCCAGGGTGTCGACAATATTCAGATAGCCGCGAGTCTGTTCCCCCCTGCCGTAGACGGTCAGAGGATGGCCCGCCACCGCCTGAACAACGAACCGGTTGAGAACGGTCCCAAAGATTTCGTCATAAAAGTAGAACGGCAGAAGATCTTCGTTCTCTTCAGTTTCCCGGGTCACAATACCATAGACAGGCCCCTGCATGAGGTCAGTCACCCGGAGATCCCACATCCGCACATAGAACCAGAGAAGATCGGTATCCATGATCTTGGTCGTATGGTAGAGGCTGCCAGCTTGCCGCGGATAGAGAAAACGATCTTCCCGACCGTTGCGCCGGATATCGATCCAACCCTCCTCGATATCGATATTCGGGGTGCCGTATTCGCCCATGCTCCCCAATTTGACGATATGGGCCTCGGGGGCAAATTCGCGCACCGCGAAGATCAGATTGCTGGTGACTCCCAGATTGTTGGAGAGCGTCAGTGAGGCCGCCCGTCGGTTAAGCATGGAATACGGGGCCGACGGCTGCTCGGCGTAGTGGACCACCGCTTCGGGTCGAAACGTGCGAAAGATCGTCTCCATTACCGACCAATCGCACAGGTCACCGATGTAGGGTTTGATCGAGTGCCCGGAAATCTCCCGCCACAATTCGACACGACGAAAGAGGTTCGGTGGCGAAAAGAGGGGTTCGACATCCTCTTCCTGGGCCAGTCGCCGCCGCAGATAGTTGTCGGCCACGGCCACCTCGTGACCGGAGGCCGTCAGGTTCATGGCTGTCGGCCAACCCAGATAGCCGTCACCGCCGAGAATCAAAACTCTCATGGCGTTTTCGTCCTTTCAAAGCCGGTCGTCTCCGCCAACGGGTCTTCCGGAAGGTGACTCATGGAGAGGCACCCCCGAAGATCGCCCACCGACATCCTGGTCTCGATGGAGGAGTTGTTCGGTCGTCCGTCCGGGCGGGATTCATGCCCCGGGCGCTGATACGCGGTCGCATGATAGACGCCCTTGAAGGCGGTGACCACAACAAAACAACCCGTCAACTCCATCGCCCACCGTGTCTCTTCCGCGTTCATCAACGCCCCGTAGAGCTTCCCCCGGATTTCGGACTGATGACAGAGCCTGTCGCGGAATGCAACAGGCTCTGCGGCGCAGGAATGCGACAGAAGACGCTTATCGGCCACGGAGTGAATCAAAACCCACTCTCACGGATGAAGAGAGCCGCCACGGCGATGGCCAGGCGAACGACGGGCGCAGGCCTCCACACCGGCCAGACGAGACTCCCCGGGATCGGATGCGCGAGTGAGGCGACCGCGACCGAAGGAACAAAATGGAGTCGATAAATGGCCTGATCGAGAACGGCACGCCCCTGAGAGTCTTTCCTCGCCGCCAGCGGCCCCCCATGAAACGAGGCCAGCATTGGCTGATCGAGAAGGGCCATTGCGGCATCATCGCTCGCGACATATTCGACCGGGATGGAAGAGCGCTCCGGTTCGGAGGGATAAAACCGTGCGGTCCGGAAGTGCCGCCCAGCCCCCCCTTCCGAATCGAGCAGATCGGCCACCTCCCGTTCGGAAATGTAGGCGAGAAGCACCACCGCCGCCGGATCATGGATGGTGACCAGAGCGGTCTCCACGCCGACCCAACGACCCGGGGTCAGACCATCGCCGATCGCGGTCACGATCCCATCCAGTGGCGCAGTGATGGTCAACTGCCGGAGAAGTGCTTCGAGACCCTGGCTGCGACTCCGCGCAGTGGCAAGGCGTTCGATCAGGGAAAGCCGCTGGGATCGCAACTCCCGGTCAAGCCCAAGCGCCTCCTGACGCCAGCCGAGGGCGGCGATATCCATCCGATTTTGCCGGACCTCCGCCTCAAGGTCGGGAGAGACCAGGGTGAACAGCGGATCCCCCCGGGCCACCCTTTGCCCGTGAACCACACCCACCTGGGCCATTCGGCCACTCGCCGGCGGAAAGACCTGGGTGTGGGCGGCGACCTTGAGGAGTGCCGGGATCTCCACACGCCCCTCCCCGGGGGTGCAGAGAAGGGCCAGCCCCAGGAGCGACAAAAGCGCCAGGAGAAGAACCGATCCCGGCGAAGAGACCCCGGGGGTGGTCACCCATACCCGGAGTTCCCGCACCACGGGCAGGAACAGAAACCAGATGATCTCGATCGCCATCAGAAAAATCCCGAGCGGCTTGGCAAAGAGGTGGTACACCAGCAGGGCGATGCCCAAAAACAGGAGAAACCGGTAGCTCCAGGTCACCCAGGCAAAAAGGACCAGGAACAGCTGGAGGCGACCAGACCAGTTCTCCGGGGGAGGCTCCCGCCAACCCAGCAGCAGGCGCCGCAACTGCCATCGACCCAGCGCAAACGAGCGATCCTGGAGATTGGGAATCTCCAACCAGTCGGCCAGAAGATAATAACCGTCGTAACGCATGAAGGGATTGAGATTGATCCCCAGGGTGGTGACCCAGGTGACCGCAGCCAGAGTGAACAGGGCGCTCTTGAGGGGGCCCGGATCGGGAAAATTCCAGGCAATGGAGGCAAAGGTCGCCAACCCCAACTCGGCCACCACCCCCGCCGCGGCGATCCGCATGCGTGCCCGGGGCCGGGTCAATTTCCAGGCCTCCCCCGTATCGGTGAACAGCACCGGCCAGGCAACGAGGAAGGCAACCCCCATCGTCGGCACCCGCAGGCCATGACGCTTGGCGGCGTAGGCGTGCCCCAACTCGTGGATCACCTTCGACAGAACGATGGCAACCGCGAAGGTGGCCACTCCGGCGCCAGTGAAAAAATAGGGGAAACCATTCCAGAATAGATCCCACTGGCGGACGATGAGGTGGAGTCCCAGGATCGCCGCCGCCAAAATCAGGACAAGAAAACCCGGGCGAAAGAACCCTTCCACCCAAGGGAGGGTCGCCCCCAGAAAGGCATCGGGGCGGACGAGCGGCAGGCGGAAAAAAAGATAGTGGTGCAACAGCCAGCTCCACCATCGCCCGCGGGCACGTTCGGCACGACGGGCCAGTTCCCCGATGCCCGCTTCCCCCTCCGGGCGAAGGAGCTGATTGGCCTGGAGAAAAGCCAGGAGCCGCATCACCGCAGCGGCATCCAGTCGAAGCGTCGTCTCAGAACCGACCAGAGCCACCAAAGTCGCCGCGTCACCCGCCCGCGACCACAGCCGGAGCAGGACCGATTCCGCCCACCCAAGGCGGAAAAAGCGATTGCGCGGGCGATCATGGAGAATCCAGACCGGACTCCCCCCCCGCTCCCGCCCCCCGGGGAGAAGATCGAGATCCTCGCGCAGAGGCGGCAACCTCACCAGCCGCTCCACCGATTCCACGCCGCCATCGGACGCCTCAGGAGATAGTAGGCCAGTGATACCTCCTCACCGTACAGCTTGGCCGTTCCCTGGAGCCCCAGACGGGGCGGTCTCCCCCCCCCCTCCAGGGTGGCCTTGAGACGGAAAGCCAGGGTTCCGTCGGCGGCGTTCCCGGCTTCGTGATCGGCCTGACGCAGAGTGGCGGCGAGCGGCCTCAAGGGATCGGTATGGAGAAAGAGACGGACCGCCGCTCCCGGCTCCAGGGTAATGGCATCGACCGTCGCCAGCTCGATCTCCACCTCCACCGCCCCGGGATCGGCAATGGCCAGGATCCGCTCGCCGACGCGGACCGGTCGCCCCAACCAGTCGTTGGCATCACTGAAGATGGCGACCCCCGCCCTCGGCGCCCTCACCTCCAGACGATCCAGAAGCTCGGTGGCATAGGCGACCTCCGTGGCAGCCTTCTGCCGTTCCGCCTCAAGGGCCTTGAGCCTGGCCCCGTCCTCGCGATCGAGAAAGGCCTGCTGGCGAAGACGAAAGTACTCCGCCTCCGCCAAAGAGAGTTCCCCCCTGGCCACCTCCAGGCGATGGGCCACCGTGGTCGGATCCAGGGCAAACAGCAGCTCTCCCGCCTCGACCGACTGATTCGGTCGCACCGGGAAATGGGCCACAACACCATCCACCGGGGCCGTGACCAGGGTCGGATCCCTGGCAACGATGGTGGCCGGCGCCAGGGCAGACAAGGGAACCCTCTGCACCCCCGCCACCGCCACCAACCCCAGAAAAAGCATCCACCCCACCACCGCCGAGAGATGGAAACGACCGATCGGAGAGTGGCGCCGTCGCCGGAGCAACGCCAGGGACTGGGCATAGGCGTCTCCCAGGTGCCCGGCAAGGAGCCGCTCCCCCTCCTCCCAGGGGGTGTCGCGAAAATACCAGACCCCGCCCAACAGCTCCCCGCTCAGAGGATCGCGGAGAGGCGACCAGAGCCCCCAGGGAGGACACCATTCACGCCACTCCCGCCCCAAGGCAGGCGGCAGATCCCCTTCCCCCACCACCCGCGCCACCGTGCCCTCCGGCGAACCGGCAGCAGAATCCGGCGGCGACACCGGGGGACTCGCCTCCTCCCCGGCGGCAATGGCTCGGACGGCCCGCCCCATCCAGACGACCTGGGGAGCATCCGGGTCGAACCGGTCGACCCCGGAGATGGTCTGAAGCGGAAAGTGGCCCCGCCGCGGGCGATGCCAGAAGAGGGACTGGGTATAGGGAAAGAGACGCAGACTCTCGTTGACGATGATGAATCCCAGAAGCTCCAGAGAACCGGCGTGCCGCGCCTCCCTCTCCAGGGTCACCAGGGTGGCCAGCCCAGCCACCTGCCGGCCAAGATCCCCGCTACCGCTCACGGGGGAAGAGGCCTGTCGAGTTCGGCCACACCGCTCATCCCGGGCAGAAGATCGGGGTGAACCTCGGTGAACCGTCCTGTCAAGCGAACGGTCTGGCTCACCGGATCGATCCGCCCCTCCATCCGCACCACCCGGGCGGGATAGCTCTTGCCGGTCTCCTGAACCTTGAGGCTCAGAGGGGTCCCCACCCGGACATCATGAATCCGCTCCGAGGGAATGATGACCTCCACCTCCAGAACCCCCTCACCGATGATCTCCACCAGGGGCGTCCCCTGCGCGACACTCTCGTAAGGGTGAACCCGCAGGGCCGCCACCCAGCCATCGAACGGGGCAAGGATGGTACACATATCGACGGTGGCCGACTGCATGGCCACCTCGGCCTCGGCCTGGAGCCGGTCGGCCTCGGCCATTTCCACCTCCAGACGGCTGGCGGAACGTACACCGATCAATTCGCGGTTGATCGCCAGCTTCTTGTCGGCGGCCCGAAGGGCGGCACGCGCCTTGTTGAGGGCAGCCTTCTCCACCGGGCAGTGAAAGCGCACCAGGGGCTCGCCGCTCTTGAAGTGATCCCCCTCGCGAAAGTGAATCTTCTGGATCTGACCCGCGATCCGACTGGAAAGAAGGGCCTCCTGGGCGGGAGTCACCAGTCCTCGGGGAATGGCCTCCCCCCCCGGGGAGAGACCGGTCAGGTTCGGCGACATAGGGGGTGACGAAGGGGAAAGCCCGGGCGCCGTTACCAGAGGCCCCAACGCCGGCGGCACGCCCGCAGGCATCACCGAAACACCCCCGACCGACATCGCACCCCCAGGCGTCACCGAAGCTTTCCCGACCGATATCGCACCCCCAGGCATCACCGAAGCTTTCCCCCCCTGGGGATCGCCGACAGCCAATCCGGGGAAGTTGAAGGCCATCAGAAACGACAAACCCAAAACCACCCCGAACGAACGGCCCGGAATGAGACCGGGGACAGCCGAGCCGGACGCCGGGAAAGAGGCCCCCCGAATCATGATGCCCCACCCGCAACGGGAATATCCGCCAGCGGCGCCCCCCACTCCAATTCCCCCGTCCGGGAACGCTCCAGGGAGGTGTCGAGGGCATGAACGAGGCCGGCCAGATCGTTCGTCTCCACCCCCGGGGGGAGGGGGTCGACACCGACCGACAGAAGCAGGCGACCGGCGGCATTACGCAACTCGGCATAGGCCAGCCCCCGTTGCAACTGGCGATAGATGGCCCGCGCCTGCGCCTGGATGAGTTCCAGTTCGTTGGTGGCTTGCCGCGCCTGCCCCTGTGCGGTCTGCCCCTGGATGCGGTCGGCGGCATCGCTCATTTCCCGTACCAACTCGAACTCCTCCAGCGATTGCTGATAGCGCTGCCTGGCCACGTGAACCTGAGTCAGGATGGCCATCCCCAGGGAGAGGCGGCGGGTCTCGGCGACGGCCCCCCGACCGGCAGCGACATCGAGGGCATCGCCGGCACTGACGGCCTGAAGGAGATGCCAGGTCAACTCGATTCCTCCCTGGGCCCAGTTGCGGTTGAAGAGGTGGCGGTTACCGTCATAACTGCGTCTCAGGTCGAGGCGGAGCCCGGGCAGGAGTTCGAGGAGGGCGCTTTGCGCCTCGCGGGCGGTTATCCGGGTCTGGTAATCCTCTTCCCGGAGTTCGGGGCGGAAGACCAGGGCCATCTGTTCGAGCAGGGCCAGATCGTTGGTGACCCGAGGCAGGTCCGGATCGGACATGACCGGCCTGACCAGGACGAAATCACCCTTCAAGTCGAGATTCATGAGCGCCGCCAGTTGCGTCCGCGCCACCCCGAGATCACGTTCGAGGGCGGTGATCTGGTAGATGGTCTCAAGAAGAGTCATCTGGTATTTCAAGGCCTCCAGCGGCGGGATGAGGAGCCTCTCCTCTGCCTTCCGGGCATCATTCAGGGCGGAGCGTGCCTCGACCAGGAACGCCTCGATGCGCGGCAGAAGTTCCTGCGCCACCAGCGCCCGCCAAAATGCCTGCCGTACCTCCTGGATGATGTTGTGGATCACCTTGCGCCGCTGCTCGCCGGCGATCAGATAGCGGTCGGCCTGATCCTTGGCGCGAAGATAGCTCAGGCCAAAGTCGAGGACATTCCAGGAAAGGGCAAGATCGGCGGTCAGACTGGCCCGCTCCGAGGAGGTGGAGGCCTCGAGGGACTGGGCGCCGCTGATCAGGGATTCGCTGGTGGCGCCGTTGGCATTGCTCCGAACCGTATAGCCCGCCTGCATCGACAGGGCCGGCAATAACTTGTGACTGGCCAGGTTCCCCTCGCCCAAGGCCAGCGCCTCCTCCATTTGCTTCAGCCGGTGGTCCAAGTTGAAACGGATCGCCCGGGCCATCGCCTCGGCCAGGGTGATGGCACCGGTCACCGGCGCATTCTGGGCGGAAATGCGCCGGGTGTCGGCGGTGGCCCGGCGGGCATGGTCCGTAATGGACAGAGGTTCCGGGGTCACCACACATCCCCCGAGGCCCAGCGAGAGAACCGTGAGCCACAGGAGGCATCGGACCCTTTCCTTCCGGAAGATCGCCTTCATCGTCATCCTCCCCGCCCCGGACAAGGCGGTCATCGCAAACACCCCGCCCCCCCAATCAATGGCGCCCCCAATACGAGACGGTCATCGCGAACCCCCAGCCCCACGATCAATGGCGCCCCTAATGTATCGGCCATTGACTGCCCGGGATAAGCGATCAACTCGCCGGCACGACACCGGATCGCGAAAAGTCCCCTTCGGAGGGGGAGGAGAGGAGGGAAGAGGGGGGAAGAAGGGAGGCGGAGGAGAAGAGAGGAGCAGCGCCCCCCCGGTCGGATTCCAGTATTCGCAACGGCCGACCGGAAACAAAGGGAAAACAGTTCCCGAGAGATGTTCCGGGAAATCCTATATATCCGCCCAAATATTAGGACCCGCATGGATGCCGGTGGCGAATTTTCGGAGATGTTGTCGGCAAGAACGGATTGAAATTTTTTTTTATATAGGTTATAGGTATGCCGGCTGCTGTGGGGAATTCTAAAAATCAAGAGAAATCAATCCCAAGGTGCGCTTGCGGGCCTCCGGGAGAACCTTCGGCAAGGGTGACTTCGAACATGACGCGGGTCGGCAAGGGACAGACAAGGGACTCAGGTACACGGTTTCGCCGCGTGGGACCGGGAGCTGGAGTCGTGGCTTTGGTCATACTGACAGGGTTGGCGGTCGCATCCTGCAAAACCGGTCATCACTACAGCGCCGTCCCGACAACGCCCCCGGGACAGAAAACGGCCTCGGTTGCGCAACGTCCGGGGGCCGCGTCACCCCAGTCGAGAGCGACAACCTCATCTCCCCGGTCGGGAATGGTGACCGTTACCTCGCGGGCGGGTACGACCGCCCCCCCCTCCCGGTCCGAGGAGAGCCTTGCCTCCCCCCGCACCAGGTTGACGACGGACACCTCCAGACCGGTGACGGCAGAAGCCCCCCGCGGGACGGAAGAAGAACAGAACCCCGCCGACTCTTCCTCGGACATGGAGGCATCTTCCCCCGCAGAAACCGAGGCAACCCCGGAGGAGCCCCGGGTACGGAGCCCGAAGGAAGAGGCCACCGCAGCCGAAATCATGAAGCGAGCGGCGACGAGCGATCTCGACACCCTGTTCCAACTCGGGAAACTCCACTCCGAGATTCTCAACGATGAGGAACTGACCCAGTTGGGAAATCGCTTCGTGGCCCTTCACCGGGAGGCAAACCGCGACAAAGAAGACCCACTGGCGACAGCAATGGAAGCCATGGTGAAAGCCAGAGAGGCAGGCTTCAAACCGCGGGAATTGTCGGGCATGACAATCGGTTTCGTCGAGGCCACCAGCCGAACCCTCCTGGACAAGCGCCAGATCGAATTTCCGGTGATCGTCGACCTCGACCTGCCGGTCAAGGCGAGCAAGGCCGAGCTGGACCAGGCGCTCACCCAGGAGGTGGCCCTGGGAACGGACTATCTGATCATCCTCGACGTGGCCCTCGCCAAAGCCTCCCGCCGTATCCCCGAGGCGCAGAAGACCCGCTCCTCGCAGGTGGTCGGTTACCGGAACGAACCCAACCCGCAGTACGACGTGGCCAAGGAGGAGGTCGCCAACGCCCGCTCACAGCTCATGGCCTCGGAGGCCCACGCCCTCTCCGATACCAACCAAGTCATCCAATGCCAAGGAGGAAACTGCTTCAGCACCGTCTCATCCAACAGCTTCCTTAGAGGATTGAAAACTTCTGACGAGAAAAATAACCTGCAGATGGCGATGAACCGCCTCGCCGGTACCCCTATGACCATAGAAGTACCTGTCCTCCAAAATTACGCCTATGATATATCAAAAGTGATCGGGACCAAGGCAATGACGGTCCACTATTACGTCGTCGACAAGCGCCGCGGGAGCTACTTCAAGTCCACCTTCGACCTCAGCGAGCGGCGCAACTTCGCCGTGGCCTACAACGTCCACGAGACCGATCCCGACCGGGAGACGATCCTGGCCTCGCAGGATACCGAACAGACGGTGGTCGACTGGGAAGAGGCCCCCGCCTCCGTCCCCCTCAGCACCCTGATCGACCACTCCCTGAAGAATCGCTCGGGGTGGCAAAAAATGGCGAACCTCGACGCCCTCCGCCGCGAGATCCTCACCGACCGCAATCAGGCACTCCATCAGGTCACGCAGGCAACCTTCGACGACAAACCCCAGAGCGATTCGCGCTTCAACAGCGTCGTCGCCGTCCTGCTCTCGGGATCCCTCGGATCCGGTTTCTATGTACTGCCGGACGTCGTCCTGACCAACTGGCATGTGGTCGATAATACCCAACTCGTCGAGATGCGGCTCTACGACGGCCAGGAGACCTTCGGCAAGGTGATCGCCAAAGACATCCGCCTCGACCTCGCCCTGGTCAAGACCCAGAATCGCGGAACCCCCGTGAGCATCTACCGGAAAAACTCTCTCGACCTGGGAACAACCGTCGAAGCCATCGGCCACCCCAAGGGGCTCTTCTTCTCCATCAGTCGGGGAGTGGTCAGCGCCATCCGCCGCCAGGACAACATCAACATCAGAGGGGAAAGGACGAGCGGGAACGGGATGGTCACCTCCCAGGGAGGCAAGCCCGTCCTCTATGTCCAGACCGACACTCCCATCAGCCCGGGAAACTCAGGCGGCCCCCTGTTTTTCGGGAAAGAAGTTGTTGGAGTGAATACCTGGGCACGTATCGACGCAGGATCCCAGGGATTGAATTTTTCCGTTCACTACTCCGAAGTCCTGGAGTTTCTCAAGCAGAACCTGGCCGAGTTCAAGTGAGCCGGGCGCAGGAGATGATCACCATGAAACAGAATCCCTTACGGTTTTCGACGCCGGGGTTTTGGCCGCTCCTCGCCCTGCTCGGCCTGGTCGCCGGCTGTGCCACCTCGACCAGCCAGGATCTGGGACTCGTCGAAGACCCGGAAACCGGTATCCTCCTGGGTTCGACCATTGACCGGTCGGTCAGCCTGGATTCCTCCTTCTTCGAGAATTCCCGAATCAAGGTCAAGGTCCGCAATACCTCCGGAGACGCGGTCTTCGACCTCTTCGGGTTCCACAAGGAGATCGAGACGGCCTATGCCCAGCAGGGATATCCACCGACCTCGAAAGACGACTACGGTCTCCTGTTGGACATCAACGTCCACCACAGCGGCCAGATTCACGAGGAGTGGACAGGAGCCGGCATCGGGGCGGGCTTTTTCGCGGGAAAAATGGTCGGGGCGAACATGCCGGACGCCGGCGGCCAGGTCAAGGCCGTCGCCATCGGCACCGTCCTGGGAGGGTTGCTGGGACGCTTCATGAAACAGAACACCTACCTGATCGCCGTCCACGTATCCTGTTCCATCTTCGATCCCCCGGCAAAGCGCGAGGGAAAAAGCATCACCTTCAGCCGCAGCACCATGGGAGACCCCGAACTCGACGAGGAGCGGCAGGAACGGATAGGAAAGCGCAAGCTGAAACAGACCGTGGGGTTCGAGGTCGTGGCCTACGGCGGGGGACGAAACGTCCAGCAGAGCGAAATCGCCGAACCGGTACGCAAACGCCTGGTGCGGATCATCAAGAACATCATCTGACGGAGTAACGTTCGGAGGTAACCGTTCAGGGAGACCTGGACAGGGATATCGTTCGGCTGTTTCAGGGGCTTCGCCCCCGAGCCCCCGCTGAAGGGGGCAGGCGGAGCCTCCCCCTCAGGCTCCCTCAGACACTCTCGATATCATCTCTTTCTGTCAGTTTTCGTTTGATATCGGCCCGTTACCAGGAGCGCGGCACGAAGCTCTCCTCATTGGCCATGCGCACCGAATCCCCGGACTGGACTATCACAAACAGGCCGCTCCTTACGGCAAAGCGGACGACATTGTCTTCGACCACCATGCCGGCGACCGCTCCAATCACCCGCTTGTCCGCATATTCCCGAAAAAACTCCTTGAACTCCGACAGCCTTTCCAAATGCTCCCGGACATCCTCTATCGTCAATTTGCTTTTCACCTCGACAAGAGAGACCGTGTCAGTATTCACGACAAAAATGTCGATCTCGATATGACGATTACCCGGAAGATCCGCCTCCACACGCTGGCTGACTTTGTGGACCGGAATGCCCCGTTCCGCAAAAAGAGTCCTGCATGCAGGCGCCACCAGACCCTCCACAAACTCCCCCAACCGACCGCCAAGCCTTCCAATCAAGCGATCGGTTTCCTTGAACCTCTGAGCAATCTCCTTAAATTTGACATCAGTCTCCTTGAACTTAAGGTCAGTCTCCTTGAACTTAAGGTCAGTCTCCTTGAACTTAAGGTCAGTCTCCTGGAACATAAGCCTGGTTTCCTCAAACCCCCGATCAAGCTCCGCTCTTCGTTCCCGCTCCTCGCGGACCATCTCCTGGAATTGGCGATCGGTCTCCTGGAACATCTTCCAGACATCATCGAAGGTTACGGATTGTGTCATGACTATCGCTCCTCTTCTCGCCCCCAGGGAGAGGGCAGCCCGACCAGCGCTTCTGGATCGATTATTGCTGCACCCCAGCGACCGGGGCCATCATACCCACCCGACGACAGCAATGCCATCATCCCCTCCGCGGAGGAACTCATGTCACTGGAACCCCTTCTCTCGGCCACCCTGCTCGTGGCCGTCATCGCCGGTCTCGGCGCCTACGGCTATTGGATTCATTGCGAATTGCGCAAGAACTGGCGCCTCGTCCCGTTCAGGGACCGGGACGCCTGAGCCGTCAATCCAACTGCCGCAGGACCTCCCCAAGCCACGCCTCCTTCAGGCGTTGCAGTTGCGGGCTGGGGTGGGCATAGAGCGGGCCATCCCCGATCATCACTCCCACCCGCCGCCACCCCCGAACCCCCTCCAGACACCGACGCGCGAGGGGTTCAAGCCCCCGGTTCTGCCCCCAACCGAGGAGAAGCGGCGCCGCCCCCGCCTCTCCCAGGAGAGCCCGCCTCTCCCCTTCGCGCATCCCCCCGAAGAGTGAGTGCAGCGCCCCGTCCGGAAGGGCCGCCAATCCGGCGAGCCGGGCCAGCAGCAACGGGCTCTTGGGCTCCCTGAGGTCGGAGAGGTTCAACACCCGGGCATGGCGAAAACCCTTGGCCGCCATGATCCGCATGACCTGATATTGGGTGGTGTCGGGACGGGTCGGCACCAGGAACCTTCCCCGCCAGATGGCCTCGGCGGAGGTCGCCGCCGGTCGCTCCGGAAGGGCGACCAGCGGCCTGGAGGATCCGGGATTCATCATCACCACCAGGAGATCCGGACGGGCCTCCAGGAGATCGGCGGGATCCCCCGGGACATCTTCATGGGCCACAAGGGTAAGGACCGACCGGCAGCCCAGGAGTTCCCCCCCCAGGGCAAGACGATAAAAATAGCCGAAGACCCCGAAACGGGCCTTGAGTTCCGCCGCCGGAATGACGCGGGAAACCATCAGCAACCGCCCTCAGAAGCTCTTCAATTGCCCGCAGGCCGCCGAGATGTCCGCACCGCGACTCTCGCGGATGACCGTCACCAGCCCCGCATGGTGGAGAACCTCCTGGAAACGCACCACCTGCTCTCGCGGCGAGGGGAGGTAGGGACTCCCCTCCCAGGGATTGAAGGGGATCAGATTCATTTTTGAGGGAATCCCCCGGACGAAGGCCGCCAGCTCCGCCGCCGCCTCCAGGCTGTCGTTGATGCCATCGAGCAGGACATATTCCCAGGTGATCCGCCGCCCCGATTTGAGGGGCGAGTCCATGATCGCCTGGCGCAGGGCCGCCAGGTTGAATTTGCGATTGATGGGCACGAGAACGTCGCGCACCTCGTCCCGCACGGCATGCAGGGAAACCGCCAGATTGACCCCCAGATCCCGCATCACCTGGGGAATCCGCGGCGCCACCCCGGAGGTCGACAAGGTGATCTTGCGGGTGCCGATGGCAAGCCCGTTGCGATCCATGAGGATCCGCACCGCCTTGACCGTTGCCTCATAATTGTAGAGAGGCTCCCCCATGCCCATCAGCACGACGTTGGTGATACGCTTCTCCTCGCCCGAAGAGGCCTTCCCACCACCTGCCGTCTTGCCCGCCCCCCCTTCTGCCCCCGTCTCCTCTCCCTGTCCTGCCCGGGAGAGGACAGTGCGGACATGAAGGACCTGCTCCACCATCTCTGCCGCCGTCAGGTTGCGGACCAGGGGCATGGTCCCGGTGCGACAGAACGGACAGGAGAGGGCACAGCCGACCTGGGAGGAGATGCAGAGCGTCCCGCGCTCCTCATCGGGGATGAAGACCGTCTCCACGGTCTCGCCGTCGGCCAGGACCAGAAGCCATTTTTCGGTACCATCCCGGGCCACCTGATGGCGTCCGACCCCGGGACGGAGCGGCGCCGTGCGCTGTCCCAGAAGCTCTCGGAACTCCTTGGAAAGGTCCGTCATTCCCGCCACTTCCGTGGCGAGCTTGACGTGAAGCCAGCTCCAGAGCTGCTTCCCCCGGAACGGCTTCTGCCCCCAGGCGGCGAGCTGCAGGTCCAGCTCCTCGCGGGTCAACCCGGTCAAGCGGACTGGGGAAGTCTCGGTTGTCATGGCCACCAGTAAGGGAAACGGCGGGAAAGCGCCCCCCCGCCTGGTCCCCGTTTGTACATGAAGGGTTTGGAGTAAACCGTAAAAAGAGGCACTCCCAGCGGCCCGTCAATCAACGGGTCGCGCCGGCAGTGGAACCGCCCGGACTCGACGGGACGGTGCAACCCGTCGAGTCCGGAAGGAAAAGCCAAACCGGGCTCCATCCTGCCAGGCTGGAAGAGCCCGTGGATGGCCCCCGGCAACCGCCCGTCAGGGACGGGGGCAGATTTCGAGCCCGCTGAAGAAAAACGCGATCTCCCTGGCCGCAGTCTCGGGGGCATCGGAGCCATGCACCGCGTTGGCGCTGATATCTTTGGCAAAATCGCGCCGAATCGTCCCCGGCGCCGCCTTCTTCGGGTCCGTGGCACCCATCACCTCGCGATTCTTGGCCACCGCCCCCTCGCCCTCCAGGACCTGGACCATGACCGGACCCGAGGTCATGTAATCCACCAGTTCGCCGTAGAAGGGTCTGCCCTTGTGGACCTCGTAAAACTCACCCGCCTGCTGCCGGCTCAATTGGATCATCTTCGCCGCCACGATCCGGAGCCCCGCCGCCTCGAAACGGGCATAGATCTGGCCGATGGCGTTTTGGGCCACGCCATCCGGTTTGACAATGGAAAAGGTACGCTCGACCGCCATGTTCCACTCCTTCCGCTTGGGCTTGACACGAAACTCGAAACCAACCTCCATTGATACCACTCCCCCCCCCTCCAGACCAGGGACGGCAGGTGGTCCCGCTTGATTTTGCGCCCTTGGGGGTCTATAGTCCCACCGGTTTGGTGGTCAGCCGTCACGGCGGCTTCTTCCCTGGTTTCGGAGGTCATTCATGCCCGTTCGTCGGATCGCTTCGTCTGCTTTCCTGGCTGCGGCCCTGGCCAGCACATCCCCCTCCGCAGCAGTCGCGGGAAGTGGGGTCTGGTATCCCGGCGAGTTTTCCGCCAACATCACCATGACCCAGACCAAAACCCAGGAAAAGGCCACCGGTCGTCTCTTCGTCGGCAAGGGGCGCATCCGCGCCGAGGGAACCTTCCGCAACGAGCCCAGGGCGGTCATCATCGACACCGAGGCCCGCAAGGTTTTCACCCTGATCACCGACAAAAAGCAATTCCACAAGGGTCTCGGCGAAGTTCCCCAGCCGCCCAAGCCCGATATCGATATCCTCCCCCAGGATAAGGACGGCCCCTGCAACCAGAAAGAGGGACCCACCTGCCGCAAGGTCAGCGAGGAACCCGTGAACGGCGTCCCATGCGAAAAATGGGAGATCCTCTTCTCCCGGCAGGGCGAAAAACGAACGGTCACCGTTTGGGCCGACCCGGCGCGTCACATCGTCCTCAAGCAGGAGGCCCCCGAGACCCCAACCATGGAACGGAAACTTACCTCCACGGAGGAGGTTGGCGGTCGCCCAACCGAGAAGTGGACCGTCTCTCACCAGTTCAAGGGTGAGACCCGCTCCTTCACCCAGTGGGTCGACACCGCCCTGCGCCTGCCGGTCTTCATGGACGGCGGCAGCTCGGGCTTCTCCATGACCGTCAGCGACATCAAGGAGGCGGCCCAGGCGGAGAGCCTCTTTGCCCTCCCCGAGGGGTATCAAGAGATTCCCCCGCCGGCCCAGGAGATGCCGCCGCCTGCGGCGGGCTCGTCGCAACCGGGGGCAGACCGCCCCTAGCAACCTGCCGACAAGGCCCATCCATCCGTGGGCTTTATCAATCCGGGAAGGCAAAACACAGTTTTGCCTTCCCTTCGATGTTCAACGAGTTGATACCGTTTCGGGAGAGGTGAGCGAGCCGCTACTGCTAGACCAGCGACCGTGCGATGGCCTCGATTCGCTCAAAGGAGACGGGCTTCTGGAGAACGGTGACCCCCTCCGGAAGTCCTCCACGGGAGTTGATCTCCTGGTCGCTCAGCGCCGTCACGACCACCACCCTGCTCCCTCCAAGGTCCGGACTTTCCCGCAGGCTGGCGATCATCTGGAACCCATCCATGGACGGCATGATCAGGTCGGTGATGATAAGATCCGGCTTGTGCAATCCCGCCTGGATCAGCCCGTCGAAACCGTTTTCCGCCGCAAAAAATCGGACCCGGACCGGCCACTTCTTCGCCACCTTGCGAAAAACCGCGACCAGACCGGCATCATCCTCGACCAGCAGGAGGGTGATCCCCTCGTCACCTCCGGCATCGAGACTCTCCTGGCGCTTCCGGAGAAGGGCGGTGATCCCGCTCATGGGAATCCTGCGATGCCCACCTTCCGTCTTCCAGGACTTCAACATGCCCCGCTGGATCCAATAGTGTACCGTCCTCTGGGAGACCCCCAGCAGTTCCGCCGCCTCCGATGAGGTCACGGTTGTTTCCAGGGCATCCGGTCTCTCTTTCGGGTCCATGCCACTCTCGGGTCATCCAGGTTTAGGGAAAAGAAATTTCTCTTTCCGGTCAAACATTGTTTCTTGAAATTCTCGCATCATACTGGAATCACTGTGTAATTTTTGTTTTTTGCAAATCTTGCAAATCTTGCAAATCTTGCAAATCTTGCAAATCTTGCAAATCTTGCAAATCTTGCAGACATGACGTAAGATAGCCTACATTTTCGTCAGCTTCAAGGTGTGCAGCCCCCCTCACGCTGACCGGAACCTGTCCGTGGGAGGAGAAGAGGTCGGCCCTGACGCAACCCTTGCACGCGATGGGGGATCGCCATGCCCCAGTTCGTTACCGACCCCGCCGGCAGGAGCCCCGTTTCGACGCTTCCGGGAGATTTCCCCTTCGCCGATCAGATGGATTACATCTATTTCGTCTACGGGCTCAGCTTCCTGATACTGGCTGTGGTCTGCCTCTCCCTGCCGAGAGAAAAAAACTCCCCTCTCGCCTGGCAACTGCTGGGACGATTCGGACTCGTCCACGGGCTGGCGGAATGGTCGGAGCTGGTCGGCATGACCCTGGGGGACTCTCCCGTATTCACCTCTCTCCGTACCGCGCTGCACGCCTCGTCGTTTCTCCTGTTGCTGGAGTTCGCCTCGCGGGGAATCGCCTTCCATGTTTCCCGCCCCTATCTTCCCGGGTTGTCCCTGGGGTTCCTGGCAGCCGTGGGAGGGTTTTCCTGGAGTCAGGGATGGGAGACCTTTCCCGGGGCGCTGCGCTACGGTCTGGCATTTCCGGCCTGCCTGATCTCCGCCTGGCTCCTGTGGCGCGGTTTCCCCGAAACGAACCAACGGCAGAGCCACTGGCTGCGGGTCGGTTCACTCGCCATGGCGGGATACGCCGTCGCCAGCGGAATAGTCGCCCCCCAGAGCGGCCTGTGGCCAACCACGATCCTCAATTCCGAAATTTTTCTCCAGGTGACGGGCGTTCCCATCCAACTGGTCAGAGCGACCGCAGCGGTAGTCCTGGCCACGGCCATGTGGGGGATGGGAACCGGTCGCGCCGACGCACCTCCCCTCTTTCGGCAGTACAGATACTATTTCGTTTTCTTCATGCTCGGGTTCGCTCTCCTTCTGGGTGGCGGTTGGAAGTTGACCGGGTTTTTGGGCGAGTTGCACCGGAGGGATCAATCCCAGGAATTGCGCGTCAACCTGGATTCCCTGGTCAACCGTTTGAACCGGGAGATCTACGCCGTGGATGGCGGGGTAGTGGCGTTGGCCGGAATAACCCACTCCCTTTTCAAGGGAGATACACTCCCGCCGGACCACATAAAGGCCGCCAACCTGGCAGTGGATCAGTTGGCCTCGACCGTGAGGGGAGGAGTGGCCTACCTCATGAACAAGGAGGGAACAACGCTGGTCTCCTCCAACCGGGACACCTCTGCCAGCCTCGTCGGCAAGAACTACGCCTTTCGTCCTTATTTCAGGCAGGCTATGGAAGGCGGCAACGGGAGCTATTTCGCTTATGGCGTCTCGACCCGGGAACCCGGCTATTACGCCAGCGCTCCCATCCGTGCCAAAGACAATCGGACGATCATCGGCGCGGCGGTGATCAAAAAAACCTTGAGCCCGGATGAACTCGGGTTCAAACAATTCGGCAGGGTCCATCTGCTCAACGCGGACGGTATCGCGTTGCTGTCCAGCGAGGAGGGTTCTCCCCCGCGACCCTTGTGGCCACTATCCGCCCAGGCCTTGACCCGATTGGAGGAGAGCAAACAATTCGGATCGCTCGCCTCGATCCCTCCCCTCTTCCCGATGGAGCTGCAGGACGGCGCCAGCCTTTCGTTGTCGCACGACCGGTACCACATCGGTCGGGTCTTCATCAATCGGGATGGCTGGTCGATGCTGGTACTGAAGCCCGAGTTCTCCTCCCGGTTCAACCGGATGTTGGGAATTTTCATCACCCTCCTGATCAGTTTGTTGATGCTTGCCTATTACCTGGTTCTGCATCGGGAAACCACCACCCTGTCGACCGCCAGGAAGATCGCCGAAAGCGCCAATCGGGCCAAATCGCTTTTCCTGGCCAACATGAGCCACGAGATCCGCACCCCCATCAATGCCATCACAGGGATGACTCACCTGGCGCTGCAAACCGCCATGACTCACGAGCAGCGACACTATCTGTTCCGCATCGACGAAGCCAGTCGGTCTTTGTTGAACATCATCAACGATATTCTCGATTTTTCCAAAATCGAGGCCGGCAAACTGACGCTGGAAACCATCCCCTTCTCCGTGGACAAAGTGGCGGACCAGGTGGCCGCCATGGTCGCGCCCAAGACCCAGGAGAAAGCCCTGGAGTTGATCGTCTCGGTGGACTCCCGGATCCCTCCCCTGCTGATGGGCGATCCCCTGCGCCTCGGACAGATTCTGCTGAACCTGGTCGGCAACGCCATCAAGTTCACCGAAAAGGGAGAGGTTTGCTTCGAGATCCACTGCGTCGACCAAAGCGCCGACTCGGCCCAGGTTCTGTTTCGGGTGAGCGACACAGGCATCGGCCTGACCCGCGAGCAACAGTCGCGCCTGTTCGCCCCCTTCACCCAGGCCGACCCCTCCACCACCCGCCGTTATGGCGGGACCGGCCTGGGCCTGGCCATCAGTCGCCACCTGGTGGAGAGAATGGGCGGCAGGATGCAACTGACCAGCGAAGAAGGCAAGGGGAGCCTCTTCAGCTTCCAACTCGCTCTGCCCCTGGCCAAAGCCGAGACTCTCGCCGAACCATCGGTCGGGTCATCGGGACTTTCCGGCCTGCATATTCTGGTGGCCGATGACCATCCCGTGGTTCGCCGCGTCCTGCGCGACATGCTGACGCCATTCCAATGCCGGATCGCGGAGGCGGAAGATGGCCGGCAGGCCGTTGCCCTCACCATCCGGGAGGCCGACAACGATCCCTTCGACATCGCACTCGTCGATTGGCACATGCCCGGCATGGACGGGCTGGAGGCCATACGCCGGATCCGTGACCAGTTGGGCGAACGCGCCCCAACCATGATTCTCATCACCGCCTATGGCCGGGAAGAGTTGATGTCGACCTCGATCCGGGAGGAGATACCTTATTTTCTGATGAAGCCGGTCACCACCTCGGCCCTGGTGGAGATGATCGCCCATGCCCTGGGGGGGCAACCCGCCGGTCGCACCGAAACCATTCACCCCCAGGCCATGACCGGCAAGAAAGTGTTGCTGGTCGAAGACAACGAAATCAACCAGGAAGTGGCCTTGGGCTTGTTGAACCAGGTCGGACTTGAGGTGGAGCTCGCCGCCACCGGCGTGGAAGCCGTAGAGAAAATCCTCGCAACCCCCTTCGATGCCGTACTCATGGATGTGCAGATGCCGGTGATGGACGGTTGCGAGGCGACGCGCCGCCTCCGCCAGGAGGAAAGTCTGCGTCGTCTGCCCATCATCGCCATGACGGCCAACGCCATGCTGGGAGACCGGGAGGTCTGCCTGGCGGCCGGCATGAACGACTATCTCTCCAAACCCATCGACCCTCGGGCCCTGTACGCCACGCTGGCCAAGTGGATGCCTCCGGACTCCGCACCGCCGGAGGAGACCGCCACCGGAATCGTCGCACCCCAGCCGGAGGGGGTGCCGCCTCTGCCCGGTCTCGACACCCACTTCGCCCTGGGCAATGTCGGCGGTGATGTTGGTCTCTACCTGAACATCCTCTCCAGGTTCGCACGCCTCCAGAAAGATTCCTGCCGCACCATGTCCAACCTGTTGGAGACCGGGGAGTGGTCGACCCTGGAGCGCACGGCCCACACACTCAAGGGGGTATCGTCCACCATCGGCGCCACCCACCTGAGCAGCCTCGCCCGTCTGCTCGAACGAGGGGCAAGAAACAGGATGGATGCAACGCAGTATCGCACCTTGCTGGAACAGGCTTCCCGAGAGCTGGAGACCATCCTTCTGACCATCGATACGGCCCTGCCGAAACCAGCCGACCCGGCCCCTCCCGACGACGGAGCCCCGGCCAACATCGTGGTCCTGGCCCCCCTCTTCGCAGAAGCGCACAGACTGATCCGGATGCACAGCCCCAACGCCGAAACGGTGATCGAAGAGATGGGGAAGATCGTCAGGCGAGGCAGCGACCGCGAACGGCTGCTCTCATTGCAACAACAATTGCTCGATTACGATTTCGAGGAAGCTTCGGAAACCTTGCGACAGTGGGCATCCCAGTCAGGAGTCAAGCTGGAGGAGACGCCATGACCGTCGAATCGGACCGCAAACGGAAGACCATCCTGGTCGTCGACAACTCCCCCGAGGAGATCACCGCCCTGAGGAGCATCCTGGGTCAGAATCATCTCATTCGGTCCGTCGTCAACGGCAAGGTCGCCCTGGAGGCGGCCACCCGCGAACCTGTTCCGGATTTGATCCTGCTGGACGTCATGATGCCGGAGATGGAGGGGTTCGCGGTCTGCCGGCAACTCAAGACCGACCAACGTACCCGGGACATCCCGGTCATCTTCATGACAGGAACTCCACACGAGGCCGATGATTTCCTGGGGTTGGAACTCGGGGCAGCGGATTATCTGTCGAAGCCGTTTTCGGCGCCCATTCTTCGGGCCCGGGTGAAGACCCACCTGGAGCTGCGCCAGGCCATTCTCGCCAACCATTGCCGGAACCGGCGCCCCTCGGCCATGACTCCGCCGCTCGCTGACGGGGACCGTTCCACCGAAACCGGAACCGTTCTGATCGTTGATGACGCCCTGGAGAGCATCGACGTCATCCGCAAGGCGCTGTCGGCCCATTTCCAGATTCTCGTGGCAACCAATGGGCGCATGGCGCTGAAAGTCGCCCGGCAGACCCAGCCCGACGTCATCCTGCTGGATATTCTCATGCCTGACCTGGACGGTTACGAGACCTGCAAGCAGTTGAAGTCCATCCCGGGGATTGCCGATATCCCCATCCTCTTCCTCACAGCGAAGGGCGATTCCGAGGACGAGACCAGAGGATTGGCCCTGGGCGCCACGGATTACATCCGCAAACCCTCCCGAGCCTCGATCGTCCTGGCACGGGTGAGGAATACCTACGATCTTCTGATCGCGAGAAGAGAACTTGAAAAAAGAAACCGCGAGCTGGAAGAGGCCTTGAAAATACGGGAAGACGTGGAGCGCATGGTTCGCCACGATCTCAAAGGACCCCTGGCAGGCATCATTGGGGCCCCGGAATTGTTGATGGAAGACGCCAACCTCACCGACGGGCAGAAAGCCCTCCTGAAAATGATCACCAGAAGTGGTTATACCTTGCTTGAGATGATCAACAGGTCGACTGACTTGATAAAAATGGAATCAGGACATTATACGCTGCAACGCCAATTTTTTGATATTTATGAAAAGATCAGAAAAATTATAGATGATCTCCAGATTTCCATTTCCAGACAAAACATCCAAGTAATAATTCGGAACGTCAGTGGCTCGAGTTCTTCTGAAGAATTTCTGGTTTTCGGAGAAAAGATGCTCTGTTACCCCATGCTGTATAATCTACTGCTGAACGCCGTCGAAGCCTCGCCACAACAAGGGGTGGTCGAGGTAACCCTGTATCACCGTGGGGACCATGACGAGATTCGGATAACCAATTCCGGCGCCGTTCCCGAGGAGATACGCCAGAGATTTTTCGAGAAATATGTGACCTCGGGGAAAAAAATGGGCACCGGACTGGGGACATACTCCGCCTGGCTGGTTGCCAAGACACATGGCGGCGACGTCTCCCTGGATTCCTCCCGGGAAGGCATGACCACGGTGACCGTGAGACTGCCAGCCTTCGATCCCACACAACCGCAAGAATCTTGACGAACAGGCCTTACCCGTGACCCTTTAAGGGCACGGGCCGACGACCACCCCGAAACGGAACATCCCGGCAGCTCTGGGGAGCGCCCTTGATGGGAAAATTCTTCCACCCTTCGCCAAAGGTCAGAGTGACCGGACCGGGACATGAGACTCCCGTCACCCGGTTGATTTCACCGACTCGAACCATCGCGGAGTCGTTAAAGCCATCACCACCCGATCTGTTCCACAACAAGATAACAAGATGGATCATACTTGCTTTATCGATCATCATTACCATTGCTGCCTGGCACATTTCCAACTCATCCATCGAGAAACGCGCCAGGGACAATTTTTATTACAAGACCGAAGAGGCCCGCGTGGCCATCCAGAAACGTATGCGGGAATACGAACAGGTGCTGCGCGGCGGGGTGGGTCTTTTCAACGCCTCCACCGAGGTGACCCGAACGATCTGGAAGAGCTATGTGGATACCCTGCAGCTCGACACCTTTTGGCCGGGAATCCAGGGAATCGGATTTTCCCTGATGCTTCTTCCCGCCGAAAAGGATGCGCTGATCCGACGCATCCGCTCGGAGGGATTCGACAGCTTCGCCATCCGCCCAAAAGGGATGCGTTCCGAATACAGTGCCATCGTCTTCCTCGAACCGTTCAGCGGTCGCAATCTGCGGGCCTTCGGCTATGACATGTTCGCCGAAAGGGTGCGCCGCGAGGCCATGGAGCAAGCCCGCGACAGCGGGCTGCCTGCCGTTTCCGGGAGGGTGACTCTGGTGCAGGAAACCGTCGAGGATATCCAACCCGGCTTCCTCATGTATCTGCCTGTTTACAAGCCCTCCATGCCGACCGGCAACATCCATGAACGCAGAAACGCCCTTCTGGGGTTCGTCTACAGCCCGTTTCGCCTCCGGGACCTGATGGTGGGGATCCTGGGAGCCGGCGTTCCCGATCTGGATTTCGCCATCTTCGACGGATCGGACGTCCAACCCGAAAGCCTCCTCTACTCTTCCCGGGAGCAGAAAGCGGAGAATACCCCCTTACCCCCGTCCCGCTTCAGCGACACCAGCCTCGTCGAACTGCCAGGCCGCACCTGGACGGTGCGCTTTTCCAGCCGTCCCCCCTTCGAACACGAAATGGAAAGCCTCCAACCCCTGATCGTCGCCACCCTGGGAATATTGATCGACCTGTTGCTGTTTGCCATCGTCATGTCTCTCTCCGGGCAGAAGGAACGCATCGAGAGGCGAGCCGAGGAGATCGCCCTCACCCTGAGCAGATTCGAGGTCCGCTATCGCCGCATGGTGGAAAACGTCAAGGATGTCATCTTCCAGACCGATTCCCAAGGGCACTGGGTATTCCTCAATCCGGCCTGGGAAGAGATCGTCGGCCATACGGTCGAAGAGTCTCTGGGAAACCATTTCAACACCTATGTCCACCCAGACGACCGGGGCCGGGCATCGACATTGTTTCAAGTTCTGATGGAAAAGGGGCAGGGCGCCTTTCGGGAGGAGTTCAGAGGAATCCACCGATCCGGCGAAATGGTATGGGTAGGCGTGAACGCGACCGTGGAACTCGACGCGAACGGCACCCCCACCGGAGCCTCCGGGACCCTGCGGGACATCAGTCTGCACAAAAAGACCGAGGCGACGATGATACAGGCGAGAGACGCCGCCGAATCGGCCAATCGCGCCAAATCGGAATTTCTGGCCAACGTCTCCCACGAACTGCGCACCCCCCTCAACAGCCTGCTGATCCTCTCCCAACTGTTGGCGGACGACCGCAGCCTGACCCCCGATCAGGCAGAATCGGCACAGGTCATCCACGACAGCGGCACAGACCTCCTGCACCTGATCAACGACCTCCTGGATCTGTCGAAAATCGAGGCAGGTCACCTGGCAGTGAAACCGGAAATCATCCAACTCGACCATTTTCTGGAGGGGATTCGTCGCCAGTTCCAGCCCATGGCCCAGAGCAGGGGAGTGATCCTGGAAGTCTTTCTCGACCCGACACTCTCCCCCGACTTCATCACCGATGGGCCAAAATTGGGACAAATCCTGCGCAACCTCCTCGCCAACGCCCTGAAATTCACCAGACGTGGCGGTCGCGTCACTCTTTCCCTCCTGCATCCGGCGGAAGAGGGGCCTCTCCCGCATCGACCCGGGGAACGCCTGGCCTTCCGCGTCACCGATACCGGAATCGGCATCCCCGTCGAAAAACAGGAGCGGGTTTTCGACGCCTTCTATCAGGTGGACAGGAGCAGCGGTCAGCCATACCGTGGCACGGGCCTGGGACTTTCCATCTCCCGCAAATTCGCCCAATTGCTGGGAGGGACGATCCAACTCGACAGCCAGGAGGGCAAGGGCAGCGCCTTCACCCTGCTGCTGCCGTGTCTGACCACCGACCATGCCACCGTCAACGAGGCTTCGAGTTCCCCTTCCCCCTGCCTGCTGCCCGATGCAGGGCCCTGGGAGAGGAGTTCTCCCCCGCCTGTCATTCCCCCACCGGCAGCGGGGGCACCACCGGCAGCGGAGGCACCACCGGCAGCCCGGACCCAGATGCAAATCAATGGCCGACCGGTCTCCCTGCTGATCGTGGAAAATGACATGCGCACGGCCTATTCTCTCGCCAAGGATCTCCAGGCGCACCTCGACCGGGTTCACCTCGCCGCCGATGGTCTGAAAGCCCTCGAGGCGTTGGAGACACACCCGGAGGTGAATGCCGTCCTGATGAATACCTGCCTGCCCAACCTGAACGGACCGGAGACCACACACGCGATTCGTGCGAAGAAACGTTTCCATCGTATCGGCATATTGGCACTGGGCGCCCAAACCGGGGCCAACGACGCGGAAAAATGTCTGGAGGCTGGCGCGGATGCCTTCCTGGCCAAGCCTGCCTCCCCGGAAATGGTCTTGTCCAAACTGGAAGAGATCCTGGCTCTGCGATCCGCCGGGGAAGAAAGCGAGCCGACGGCATGAACGAAACCCCAGCAAAAATTCTCGTCGTCGATGACCGCCCCGGAAACCTCGTCGCCATGCGACGACTGCTGGGGTCTGCGGCGGCCACAGTGATCGAGGCCGAATCCGGGTCCACGGCTTTGGAAATTCTGATGGAAACGGATTTCGCCCTGATCCTGCTGGACGTGGACATGCCGGAGATGGATGGTTACGAGGTGGCGGAAATGGTACGCGGGGTCAAACGCCTCGCCCACATTCCGATCATCTTTCTCACCGCAGCCTACAAGGATCGCCATCACCAACTCCGGGGCTATCAATCCGGGGCCGTGGACTACATCGAAAAACCCCTGGACGAGAGGGTCCTCCTATCGAAAGTGCAGGTTTTCCTGGAGCTCCACAAGATGCGCCAGGAACAGGAACAGACCCTGCTGCGCCTCGGTCGGAGCGAGGCCAAGTTTCGCACCATGGTGGACAACGTCGGCGTGGGGATCGTACAGGCGAACCGGTCGGGAATCATCACGGAGGCCAACCCCACCTTTTGTACCATGCTGGGCTATACCCCTGATGAACTTCGAGGCCGCACCATCGCCGAAATCTCCCACCCGGACGATGTGGAGCGCAATCTCACGTTGTTGCAGAAGCTGATCACCGGAGACATCGATTCTTTCAACATTGAAAAACGCTATCATAAAAAAGACGGATCTATCGTATGGGGAAACCTGACCGTCACATTGATTCCGGAAACAACGGATGGCGAAGTTTTTTTCCTGGCCGCCGTGGAGGATATCACCCAGCGCATCCAAACCGAACTCAAACTGCGCCAGCTGTCCCTGGCAGTGGAACAGAGCCCGGTCTCGATCGTCATTACCGACCGGGAAGGCAATATCCAGTATGTCAATCCCCGCTTCTGCCAGGTAACAGGTTACACCTTGGAAGAGGCCACAGGAAAAAACCCTCGATTTCTCAAAACCGGAAAAACAAACCAGGCAGTGTATGAGCAACTCTGGCGACAGCTTGCCTCGGGAAAAGAATGGCGTGGCGAATTTTTCAATAAAAAGAAAAATGGTGAATATTTTTGGGAGAATGCAGTCATCTCCCCAATCACAGACAAAGACGGGAACATCACCCATTTTCTCGGGATAAAAGAGGATATAACGCAGCGCAAGCTGGCCGAAAAAACGCTTTGTGAAAGCGAGATGCGCTTTCGTCTGCTGGCCGAGCAGGCCCAGGACATCATCTACCGTTACCGTTTCGACACCCCGGGTTTCGAATATATCAGCCCCTCGGTCACCAGGATAACCGGCTACACACAAAATGAGTTCTACGCCGACCCGGAGCTCGTCTCCAACCTGGTCCATCCGGAAGATCGCGGCATTCCCGGCAACACGGTCGAAAGTTTTACACATTCGGTCATTCTGCGTTGGCTTCACAAGGACCGGTCCACCATCTGGATCGAGCAACGCAACACCCCAACCTACGACGATCAGGGAAATCTTCTGGCCATAGACGGCATCGCCCGGGACATCACCCATCGCATGCGGGCCGAGAAGGCCTTGCAGGCCATCAACCGGGAACTGTCCGACAGCGAGAAACGGCTGAGATCGATCCTGGACAACATTCCCGCCGTGATTTTCATCAAGGCCATGGATGGGAGATATTTGTTCATCAACAAGAAATATCAACAACTGCTTCGAACCTCCGACCCGGAAGTCCAGGGAAAGACCGATTTCGATATCTTCCCAACCAATGCAGCATCCCTGCTCCAGGCCAATGACCGCCTGGCCCTTGAAAAAAAGACTCCCATCCAGATCGATGAAAGCCTGCCCCTTGGCGATGGGGTCCACACTTACCTTTCCGTCAAGTTCGCCCTGATGGATGCAGATAATGTCCCCTACGCGGTTTGCGGCGTCTCCACCGACATCACCGAACGCAAACTATCGGAAGCAATATTGCAAGATAGTGAAAAAAAGCTGCGAGAGGCATTTCTGTACGCGCGCAGTCTGATCGAAGTCAGTCTGGACCCATTGGTGACCATCGACGCTGCCGGCAAGATCATGGATGTCAATCGAGCCACGGAAATGGTGACCGAGAGAACACGATCGGAACTCATAGGAACCGATTTTTCCGACTATTTTACAGAGCCGGACAAGGCCCGTGACGGCTATCGACACGTCTGGCGGGAAGGTACGATCAGAGACTTCCCCCTGGCCATCAAACAGAGTGACGGCAGAACCGTGGAGGTCCTTTACAATGCCGCTCTCTACCAGAACGAGAAAGGCGAGATTCAGGGAATCTTTGCCGCAGCCCGCGACGTTACCGAGCGTAAACGGGTAGAAGCGGAACTGCTCCTGGCCAAGAAGGAGGCCGAAGCGGCCACCCAGGCCAAGAGTGGCTTCCTGGCCAGCATGAGTCACGAAATTCGCACCCCCCTCAATGCGGTCATCGGGTTGACTCAGCTCTGTCTGCGAACAAGGCTCACGGTACAGCAGGAAGATTATCTGCACAAAATCAACATAAGCGCCAATTCCCTGCTCTCCCTTGTCAACGATATTCTGGATTTTTCAAAGATCGAGGCCGGACGACTCTCCCTTGAAAATGCCAAATTTTCGTTGAGTGATGTCATCATGAATGTCGTGGCCATGATGACCGTGAACGTCCAGGAGAGGGGATTGGAATTCGTCATCGACCAGGACAGCGACATTCCCTCGACGCTGAACGGAGACAGCAACCGATTGTCGCAAATCATCGTCAACCTGGTCGGAAACGCGATCAAGTTTACCCGAAAAGGTCGGATAGAGGTCAAAATTTCCGTTGCCGAGAACAACGTCGACGATGTTCTTCTGCGTTTCGTCGTGCAGGATACCGGCATCGGCATTTCACCCGAACAGAGGGCAAACCTGTTTCAGGAATTCTCCCAGGGAGACTCCTCGACGACCCGCAGATATGGCGGCACCGGACTGGGATTGGTCATCTGCAAACGTCTGGTCGAGCTCATGCGGGGAGAGATCGGCGTCGAAAGCCGCCTCGGAGAGGGCAGTTGCTTCACCTTCACGACCCGCTTCGGGAAAATCGACCATTCCGTGGAGTCGATGCCGCTCCTGCCCCGGGAACTCCGTGGATTGCGGGTCCTGGTCGTCGACGACAACGACACGGCAAGAACGGTCCTGGCCAAATATCTGGAGATGTTGCAATGCCTCCCGTCGGGTACCGAGAGCGGCCCGGCGGCCCTGGCGGAGCTGGTTGCCTCCGATCGGAAAGGCTCGCCCTTCGATCTGGTACTGATGGACTGGAA
The DNA here is from genome assembly GCA_015229005.1 of Magnetococcales bacterium. Classification (GTDB taxonomy): domain Bacteria; phylum Pseudomonadota; class Magnetococcia; order Magnetococcales; family JADGCL01; genus JADGCL01. The sequence goes on along the minus strand of JADGCL010000005.1, from coordinate 18,213 downwards.
ACTCCCGGGGATGGACGGTCTGGAAACGATCCGACAACTCAGGACCGAATCATCCTTGAGCAGCCCCCCGCGCGTGATCATGATCTCCGGATACGATCCCAAGGACGTCATCGCCACCGATCATCAACAGGGACTGATCGACGGGTTTTTGTCCAAACCGGTCACGATCATTCCCCTTTTCAATGCCATCATGGAGGTGTTCCTCCAGGCCCGGGGCAGCCCGTCGGCAATATCGGACAAGGACTATACCATCTCCACCCTGGCCGGCGCCCGCCTGCTCTTGGCCGAGGACAACGAGATCAATCAACTGGTGGCGCGGGAGTTGTTGGAACAGGCAGGAATCCACGTCACCATTGCCTCCACGGGACAAGAGGCGCTCGATCACGTAAAGGAGACGACGTTCGACGGCATATTGATGGATGTCCAAATGCCGGTCATGGACGGTCTGGAGGCCACCCGCAGAATCCGTCTGGAGAAAAGCCCGGAGGAGCTGCCGATCATTGCCATGACGGCCAATGCCCTGGTCGAAGATCGGTACAAATGTCTCGAGGCCGGCATGAATGGTCATATTGCCAAACCCATTGTCGTCAGGGAATTGTTTACCGTCCTCTCTCGATGGATTCACCGCAGACCCGGCGCCAGCCCCTTTCACCCCCCCCAGACTGTTCCCGGGGGAAATGATGCCCCCCCCCTGGATGCGCTGACCTTGCCCGGGATCGAGGCCGCCACGGGTTTGCGCCATTTGGGAGGCAATACCTGTCTCTACAAAAAAGTTCTTCTCAAGTTTGCAACCAATCAAGCCGACTCGTCCGCGCGAATGCAACGCCAATTGCTCGAGAACGACCTCCAGGCCCTCGGTTCGACGATCCACGCCTTGAAAGGGGTCGCAGCCACCATCGGAGCCAGGAAGTTGGCGGAATTGGCCGGAGATCTCGAACGTTCCATCAAATTTCAGGAGGGGCCGGACGGGTTGGGCGAGGCCTTGGCGACCTTGGACCACGAACTGGTTCGGGTTGTTTCAGCGATACAAGCGGCGTTCGCGGGCCTGGAGACCGACACAGAAGGACCGGCCTCGGAAACGGACGAGGCGGGACCGGAACTCCTGGAGCCTCTGTTCCAGGAAGCCGTCGGGTTTCTTCTCAGGTCAAACTGTTCCGTCGAAAAGGTGATCAAGGAAATGGCCCCCATGGCGCAAAGTGACAGGCGCCAACGATGGTTGCAATCCATTTGGAAGGCGCTTGGATCCTATGACTTCGAAACCGCTCTCACCCATTTCCAAAACTGGAGTCGGGAAGAGGGGATCCGATTGGAGCCACCAAAAGGATAGGCTCGAAGTGAATGCGCACCTGCCGGGGCAAGAAGCCTCCATGCCCGGAAATTTTGCAAGAGGCTCCCGATTCCGGCGGTTTTTGTGATCGACGATGTGTTGACATTGCTGCCATTGCCATTCATCGAAGGGCGACGTCAGCTTGCCAGTCGGCTCGTCTTGGTCTACGCTGCATCGGACATTGATGCTGAGAGGATCGATTCTGAGAGGCTCGCGTCATGGACACCAACGTTCACCTCACGCCGGAACTTGAATCCTTCGCCCGTGGCTGCGTGGCGAGCGGGCGCTACAACAACCTAAGCGAGGTCGTGCGCAGTGCCCTGCGCCTGCTCCAGGACCGTGAGAGTAGACGGGAACAGTTCACTGCCATGTTACTGGCGGCCCAGGAGGAGGCTGACCAAAAAGGTGTCTACACCATCGATCAGGTTCTGTCGGAAATGGATGAGGTCATCGATAGCACCTCCCGATGAGGCCCGCCGTTCTTTCACCCCAGGCGCGTTTGAATTTGCGCAACGCCGCCCGATGGATCGCCCTGGACAACCCCACCGCAGCAAAAGCCTTGCGTATTTCGGTTCAGAAGGCAGATCGGCATCTTGGCGAACATCCCCGACTGGGCATGGAAAGGCCGGAGCTGGCCCATCCCCCGTTCAGATTTTTCCCCATAGCCCTGAACGGTTACCTCGCTTTTTTTGTGTGTCAAACCCGGGGTGCCAACAGGGCATCGACGTCAACATGGGCCTCAAGGGCCTCGGCCAGACGGTCGAACCCACCCTCGCGACGCGCCGCAAGATCCAGGGGAAGGGCCTCGGCAACGCCCGCCCACCCGAGGAGCGAGGCCAGCCCCTCCGGGGTGTCGAAGAGACCATGAAGGTAACAGCCGACGACCCGATCATCCGCCGAACGGGCGCCGTGCGGCTCTCCCGCCAACACCAGCGCCGGGCGGGCAAGAGCCGCCCCCTCGCTCTGACCCATGTGAATCTCGTAGCCCGCAACCGCCCCACCACCGGCAAATGCCAGGTGACCGGCGACATTGCGGAGCGTCTTCTCCGGAGAAAAGCGGGTGACCATGGGGAGAAACCCCAATCCCGAACTCATCCCCACCGCTCCATCCACCCCATCGGGATCGATCAGCCCCTCCCCCAACATCTGGAAACCGCCACAGAGCCCAAGGAGGCGACCACCATAGCGCAAATGCCGACCGATCGCCTCCTCCCACCCCTGGCGGCGCAACCACTCCAGGTCCGCCCGGGTGTTCTTGCTGCCAGGAAGAATGACGAGATCACAAGCTGGGAAGGGTTCGCCCCCGGAGACCGCCCTGACCTCGACCTGGGGATGGAGCCGCAACGCATCGAGATCGGTGTGATTCGAAATCCGCGGCCAGAGCGGAAAGGCCACCCTGAGCCGCCGCCGATCGTCCCCATCCTTTGCCCCGAATTCCCCCTCCTGCCCGTCCGCGAAAAAGCCGTCCTCAGCCTCCAGGAAGAGCCCGGGCAGGTGCGGCATCACCCCGAAGACCGGTTTCCCGATCCGCGCCTCCAGCCAGGTGAGCCCCGGTCGGAGGAGAGCCAGATCACCACGAAACTTGTTGATGATCACCCCCCGGGTCCGCGCCACCTCCGAAGGGGAGAGGAGCGCCAGCGTCCCCACCAACTGCGCAAACACCCCACCCCGGTCGATATCCCCCACCAGCACCACCGGGCAATCGACCGCCTCGGCAAACCCCATGTTGGCGATATCGTGTTCCCGGAGGTTGATCTCGGCAGGACTCCCCGCCCCTTCGACGATCACCAACTCGTGGCGTCGACCAAGGCGCGTGAAGGCCTCGATCACCTCCCCCATGAGCTGCGGCTTGTCCCGATGGTAGTCGACCGCGCTCCGGTTGTGGCGGGGACGACCGTTGACGATCACCTGGGCCTGACGCTCACCGGTCGGTTTCAGGAGGATGGGATTCATGTCCGTATGCGGCTGGAGTCCTGCCGCCATGGCCTGGACTGCCTGCGCCCGACCGATCTCCCCCCCCTCGGCGGTGACGGCACTGTTCAGGGCCATGTTCTGCGGCTTGAAGGGAGCCACCGAAACCCCCCGACGCCGCAGCGCCCGGCAGAGCGCAGTCACAATCAGGGATTTGCCGGCGTTCGACCCCGTCCCCTGGACCATCAACGCCCGCACCCCCGAGCTCATCTCCGACCCACCCCAGCCATCATCGCCATCATCCCTTCTCCCTCGTCCACTCGCGAGCCGTTCTCCCCCCCAGGGAAATCCTATAGAGTCCCCGCCGAGGGTGCCAGGAATGGCAACCGCACCGGCGGGGACCCGACCCGGTCGTTTCATCCCGGAACAGGCAGGGACCCGACCGTTTCATTCCAGAACAGGGAACTCCACACCCATGCGACCGACCTGGGACAGACACTGGATGGACGCCGCCCACCTCGCGGCGCAGATGAGTACCTGTGCCTCCGGGCGCAAGGTGGGGTCGGTCTTCGTGCGCAACAACCGCCTGCTCGCCACCGGCTTCAACGGCGTCCCCAGCGGCTACCCCCACCCCAGCGTCTGCAACCGCCGCCTCGCCGGAATCCCCAGCGGCGAACGGCTCGACCTCTGCCCCTGCGCCCACTCCGAAACCAACGGCATCGCCAATGCCGCCCGTCACGGGGTCTCCCTGGAAAAATCGACCGTCTATGTGACCTGCCGCCCCTGCGGCGCCTGCATGGGGATGCTCGCCAACGTCGGCGTCTCCCGGGTGGTCTTCGACGGCGACTACCCGGACGCCCGCTCGACGGAGATCGCCGGCTTCGCCCGCATCGAACTCGTCCCCCTCAGCGGATTGGCGCCAGCGCCCTAGGGCCTGTTAGCCCAGAAGTTGCAGCGCCAGTTGCGGCTGCTGGTTGGCCTGGGCCAGAACAGCGGTTCCGGCCTGCTGCAGGATGGAGGCCTTGGTGAGTTTCGAGGTCTCCTCGGCAATATCGGCATCGACGATGCGCGAGCGGGCCGCGGAGATATTCTCCACGGAGCTGGCCAGATTCTCGATGACGGCCTGAAACCGATTCTGCAAGGCCCCCAGATCGGCCTGAAAGCTCACCACCGAGGCAATGGCGGCATCGATCTGGGTGATCGTCGCCTCGGCATTGAAACTGTTCGAGATATCGACCGCCCCCGCCGCCACCGCATCCACCCCGCCGACCGCCGACCCGCCAGGAATTCCCACCACCGCCGGGGGGATGCCGCCCGGACCGGCCGGGATATCGGGGGTGGACGGTGGATCTTCGGCAATCGCCCCCAAGAGCTTCTTCGCAGTGACGGAACCGACGCTGAAGGTGATCACTTTGTCCTCATCGGCCCCGACATGAAGTGTCTGCGACTCCCCGACATTCCCGGGCAGTCCATCGACACCCAACTCCTCCACATCCAGATTGTTCGGATCGAAAAACCCTTTCAGGATGGGCGTTTCATTGAACACGGTCTGCTTGGCGATCCGATCGATCTCCGCAACCCTCTGATCGGCCTCGGCCTGAAGATTCGCCCGGTCGGCATCGTTGAGCGAGGCGTTCGCCGACTGAACGGCCAACTCGCGAATGCGTTGCAAACTCTGGACGACCTCGGTCATCGCCCCATCGGCGACCTGGGTCAAGGAGATGCCATCGTTGGCGTTGCGAATGGCCATGCTGTACCCGCGGACCTGGGAGGTCATCCGCTGCGAGATAGCCTGACCGGCGGCATCGTCCTTGGCCGAGTTGATCCGTAATCCCGAGGAGAGCCGCTGAAAGGCGCTCCCCTGGACCTGGGCGGACCCCAACAGGTTCCGCTGCGAGTTGAGCGAGGTGACATTGGTGTTGATGAAAAGGGGCATCTTTCTCTCCCGATCCTGACAGGATGCGACGAGTCCCGGACTGGTCCGCCACGGCAGCGCCTCCATCGACCAGCGCCCGTCCGGTTCAGGGATCCCGACCGTAGTCGCTGATTTACAAGAAACATGCCATTTTTCAATATCCCCGAATATTGCCGGAAACCAACGCCCCCCGTGAAGCCCCAGGACCGGGACCAAGGCTCCGGACCAACCTCCAGGCCCTCCCCGCCCCATCCGAATCGGAGGAATCTCCCGTGCGAACGCCGGGCAATCCCTTCCCGGAGAGGAAGGAAGTGCCGCTGCATCTCGTCGGCAACGAGAAGTTTCTCCCCACGGCGCATCGGATATTCAATGGCCGTCTTGATGAAGCTGGGTTAGGATGACAGACTTGGACGGTTGGCACCACCAGCCGACTAACGCCGCAATGGCGACAATCCCTCCAGGAGAACACCTTGCACGCGCCCCTCTTGAGGAACTCGCCCCCCTTCAGGCTGTTGCGCCTCGTCGGGACTCTCCTCCCGATCGCAGCGGCAGGATATGCCCTCGTCCGGCTGATCCAGTTCCCGGACTGGGTCGTGGACGACGCCTTCATCGCCTTCCGCTACACCGAGAACCTGCTCCTCCACGGGGAACTCAATTGGAACCCAGGTGAAGATCCTGTCGAAGGTTACACCGGGATAATGCTTCCCGTTCTATTGGCCCTGCTCTCCCTCCTTGGGTTGACTCCTCAAACCGGCAGCCACCTCCTCGGAGCGACTTCCTACATCGCCACCGCCACCCTGTTCTGGCTTTTTGCCCGCCAACTCGGAATCCGTTCCTGGCTCACTCACCTCATCTGGGCAGTCTGGCTCACCTACCCGGCGCTCTTCACACACGCCACCTCAGGCATGGAAACCTTGGCGTTCACCGCCTTGCTCACGGGCACCCTGATGCTTCTGCACAAGGCGTTGGGACAGGCGCCAGAACACAATCCGGCAATCACTGCTGCCCTTCTGATCTCCCTGGCAACCGGACTGACGCGACCCGAGGGCGCCCTGATGATGGCACTGGGTTTCCTGGTACTCCTGGATCACGGTCGCCGGCATAAAGCCTTTCGATCCACCGTCGTCCGGATCCTGGCCCTGGCCTTTCTGCCGGGACTCGTCTACTTCCTGTGGCGATTTCATTATTACGGACAATTGCTGCCGAACACTTTCTACGTCAAATCCGCCTCCATAGAGGCGTTGATCAACGCCGATTCCATATCGGCACTCAGGTGGTTCCTGCAGGATACTCTCTTCTTCCCCATCCTGGCGTCCGGAACAATCTGGCTGCCGTTCCTGGCCAGCCCCCGGAACACGAGGTCGAGTGAAGTCGCTGATGGCAGAGCCCCAGGCAGCATTCTCCTCACTCCCACTGCCCGCATCGCAACGATAACCGCCTTGTTCGTCACGGTCGTGATCGCTCTGTACCTCCATTCTTACCTGGCCATGAATTATTCCCACCGATTTTTCGTGCCGCTTTTGCCTCCGTTGCTGCTGGGGTGCGGCCTCGCCCTGGAGCAAGGTGTCAGGCGGCTGGACAGAAGAACCATCTCTCTTTCGACAATGACCGTCCTCGGCGTTGCCACAGCAGCCTTGGTGTTCCAGATCGGGCTCAACATCCGCAACCTGCAAAAGGAGCTGAACTACGTCGGGTTCTACAGGCAGCTCATGAACGACGAACATATCGCTATCGGTCGCCTGCTCGGTTCCGTTTTCCGTCCCGACGAGACCCTCTCCGTGATGTCCGATGCCGGGGCCATGCCCTATTTCTCCAGGATGCGAACGATCGACTATGGATCCCTGAACAGCAAGATCCTGGCCCGGGGAAACTTGAATGAAAAAACTTCCATTGATTATTTTTTCGATACGAATTCCGTGGTCCTGGTCTTCACCAGTCACGATCCCGACCCGGACAAGGCCTACGGCGCCCGCTATCGCCGCGATCCCCGCTTCGGCCAATACCGCCTCTATCGTATTTTTGGCAATTCCGCGGGACGTGACTACTACCAGGTCATGTATGTCCGCCGGGACGCCTTCTCCCGACTCCCACCCCCTCCCGAGGAAACTTCCGGAAAAGATCACTCCTTCCAATAGTCGACGAAGGCATCCCGCCAGACCAACGTGTCCCCCGCCGCCGAATGGCTTGCGCAATACCGCTCGAATGCACGATCCCTGTGCCGGAACCAGAACCAGAGACGCGCCTCGACATGGTATATCGAGGATGCAAAACCGTACCGCTCAAAGAGGATCTGCATGGCAGCATTCGTGAAAAACGACACATGAACCGGAAACAGGTAAAACCACAAGGCGTCGGTCGGGACCCGCTCACTCACCAGGGTATGGACCGCCAGGACTCCATCCCGCGCCAGTTCAAATATCTCCTCTATCGGCTCCATTGAAAGAAAGTGCTCAAATGCCGAGGTATTGATGACAACTTCCCACTTTTTCCCGCTCTTCAGTAATTCCTCTTTCTCCAGGTAGCGCCCAACCCCGGTACGCATATATCGATCATACCGCGTCACGTCCAAGCCGTTCCTCTCCAGCCGGTCGGCAAGCTCACCATCACCACAGGCATAATCCACCCACGGGCCCCCGGGAAGGATGCCGTCCCGAACCAACCGGGTCATCACCCGGGCCTGAGTTTCAATCCGCTCCATCCAGCGCGGATCACCCTCGGCGACACCGCTCCCCTGATAACTCGCATGAAACTCCCGATTCAGCCTCTCCCATTCCGCAAGGGGCATTTTGGCGTGTGTCGACGATTGCACAAAGCCACACGCAACACACCGCTCATAGGAGACCTCGGTCAACCCATACACCCCGCCAAAATCCTTCGCCATGGACGGAACCATGGAAGACGCACAAATCATGCACCGCATAACAACCCACTCTCGCAGATTCCGGGCTATAATTTAATCCCGCCATCGAGCGGCACAACACACCCGGCCACCGTGTCACTGAACAGGCAGAAGACGATCGCCTCCGCAGTCTCCTCCGGGGAATAGATGCGACCAATCGAACTGCGACGTGCCAAACGATCCAGAACCGCCCTCGGATAGGCCGCCGCCATGGGGGTATCGGTGAGACCGGGGCGGACGCAACAGAGCGTCACCCCCCATGGGGCAAACTCGGCCGCAGCAGCAAGCGTCATGGCCTCGACCCCGGCCTTGCTGGCCGCATAGGCGGCCTGTCCCGGGGCGCCGCAGGCGGCTGGAGAGCTGACGGTCACCACCCGCGACCGGCGTCGCGCCCGAATGCAGCGAACAGCGAACTCACGCACACAGAGAAAAGTCCCGGTCAGGTTGACCGCCACCGTCGAGGACCACGCCCCAAGCGGGTACGGCGCAAAACTCCCCGGGGCAACGCCCACCAGCGGCGCATCTTTCACAATCCCGGCGCAGCAGACCAGGCCGTCGAAACGAACCCCCCTCCTCTCGATCTCGGCAAACGCCGCCCCCACCTCCTCCTCACGCGAAACATCGGCACGCACAACCCCCTTTCCCCCGGCATCGGTCGCCCCCCTCATAACGATCACCGTCGTCTCGACGCCACGCGCCACAAGGCACCGGTCCAGCGCCCCGCCAATACCGCCCGCCCCCCCGGTGATGACAACCGATTTGATCTCCATGGGCGCTCGCGGCTACTTCGTAAGAATCATGGCCAGCGCCCGGGGGCGAAACCGCATCCCGGGCGGCACCGCGCCACCATCGGAGACCAGCCGCGTGACCCTGAGACCAGCCTCCTCCGCCAGGGAAACCAGCTCGCTTTCACGATGAAACTCAAATACATGGTCACACTGCGGCGATTCCAGCGCCGTACTCACGAAGGCCAACCCGTTCGTCTTGAGGGCATCGGCCACCGACCGAAAAAGGGGTCGCGGATCGACCAAATGCTCCGCGATCATCGCCGCCATCACCCCGTCGAACTCCCTGCCATTGGCCAGGCTCCCCGTGGCCAAGACATCCCCCAGGAAAAACTGCGCCCGCCCCTCATGACCCGATACCCTCGCCAGATCCCGGGCAATCCTGATCGCCGCCGGGCCAATATCCAGACCGACCAGTTCAAGGTCACGACGCTCCTCACAGGCGAGCAACCCCATGGCGCCGTGGCCGCAAGCCAGTTCGAGAACCTCGGGTGTCGGCGGCAGGGAGCGTATGAAATCCCCACGGAACAGCATCAGATGATTGACCATGCTCTCCCAAAAAGCGTAAATCAGAACAGCAGCCCACATGTAGGGTGTCATGTAACTCTCATTTTCGTAGACCTTTTCAATAATGTCCGGCAACCGATCAGGGGTGTATCGGCCCTCCTTCTCGTAGGTGCGCTGCGCCAGTGAGACGTGCATGCAGTATCGCGCATATCCCTTTGCCGCCTGTTCAAATACCCCCTCGCCGTAGGCGGCCCGGCCCCAGCGGGCAAGCGGATCCAGCAGCCAGGCGCAAATCTCCGCGTGTCGCTCCGTGCATCCCCGAGCGGCTGGGAAGAACATTCTGGCGCTCTTCGCAAGCGCGGTGAGAAACTGGGCGCCCTCTTTCACGGATCCACTCCTCCGGACTGCATCGATACCGAAGCCGATGGCAGGTATTTGACAAAACGCACCATCGGCGCCACCAGGCGCATCCCATCCCAAGGGGAATCAAACAGGTGCATGGAACCAAGGCGTACAATCCGGTCAACCCCACGGGAAGCAGCCCGCTCCGCAATCAACCTTTCGCGCTCCCCCCCCTGCACGGCAATGCCGATGGTCTGGAACGACCCGTCAAGCCTCTCCACCGCCTGCATGAGATCGTCCACCCAAACGACATTCAGGCAACGCCCCTGTGTCACTCGGGGCAATTCCGGACCGGCAAACGCCAGCACCGTATAGTCCGGAGATTCCGGGAAACGCGCCGAGTTCGCAACGTCTCCGAGCAAACAGGCCGCCCGCGCCTGAACGATCGCCGAGGCCAGCGATGCCTCGATCGCCTGCCGCGGATGGAGCCTGTTCTCCTCGGCCAACGCCCGGGCAAGGGCATCGAGCAACGCGCCCCCGTCGACAGTGGAGCGTTCGGCAAAAAGGATCTGCGGCGAACTGCAGGCCCCCTGGTCGAACTGCCAGACATCACGCGCCAGGCGGGTCGCCCATGCCGCCCTCTCCCCCGGGTCGCGCCAGGAAGCGGCGTCGATCATGGCGACCGAAACCCTCGGCCCGAAGAGCTGCAGGCGCGCCCAGACAGGAAAAGGCAGGGCACGCACCGATCTGACCGACTCCTCCCCTCCCCAGATCAGGGCGCCATCGCAACAACGGGCCATCGCCTCGTGCATCGTCTGGGCGTCGCTGGCAAAACTCAACAAAACCGATCTGGCCGCCATGACTCCTTCAAGATCAACGCCGTTCAAAACCGCCAGCAGGGACTCCACCGCCGCCGCGAGCGAGGGCGGAATGCGGACCAGGGCCCGATTGCCGCCGATCAGGGCGCACACCATGGAAACAAGCGGCATGATCTCGATATTCGCCGCCGGCCAGTGGCCCACGATGCCGACGCCCTGGGGTCGAACCCACCCGCCTCCTTCCGGGCTCCAACCAGCGCCCCTTCCCTCCGGAAACAGCTCCCGACGCAGAATAGACTCCATCGCCCCCCGCCTGAGCCACATCCCCAGAAATACCGCACCGGGGACCCGGGAAGCGGGTGAATGCGGAATGGCCCTGGACCAACGGTCACAGAGATCGAGCAGTGCCTCCTCTCCAGGCGGGAATGAGGGACCGGCCAACCTCCGCGCCTCCCGAACGATATCGTCACCGCTTCGGGGAGAGGAAATCCGCAGCATCGGGAACTCCTTTGCCGGCAGGTCGAAAAAATCCACCAGAGACCACGTCGCCGCAATACCAACAGGAATATCAAATGTCGCCCGGCAACATCCGTGCGGTAGCGATATTGCCGCAGCCCCTGACCTCGGCCTTCCGGATCCTCCCCAGAAAGCGAAAGGCAACCCCCCTCCTGCCGCAAGGACATCCATCCTCGCTTACCACCGCAGCCAGGTCCTCGGTCAGCAGTGCATGCCCGGGAAAACTCGTAGGAAGGAGAGAACAGACCTGCAGGATCCCGCTCCCCCCCCCTCCCACCCGGCGCATGGTGAGCGGGTCGCGAACGATCACCTCCCCGAACACCGGGGCGTGTTTGTTGCCCTTCGGGCAATCGGGATAGACGACCCCGACATTCTCCACCATTCCGTAATAATCAATCACCCGGCCCGGATCACACCCCACGGCAGCGGCAACCTCGCAATTGAATTCCGCCTTCGACACCGCTAATTCCCAGAGCTTTTTCCAACCACCGCTGTGGATCACCGTCGCCTGCTCAAGCCCAAGCGAAGCGAACCGGCGTTGCCGGACCAGGGCCTGCCAGAGGGCAAAGGTGAACCCATAGAGGAGTACCGGCTTTCCTCTCTGACTCTCCGCCCAGTTCAGGATCTCCTCGTTCCTGATGACGAGACCACCCCCCGCGTCCTGGTCACAAAAATAGGTCATCGAGGTCGCAAAAGGCGTCAACCCGCGCACCGCCGCCCCACGAGCGCTCAAAGCGGTCGACGCGGCATTGACGCTTGCCGCATCGACGATCCCGCACGGCCTCCGTTCCGGACCAATGAAATCCTTGAGAATGACGACCAGGGATCGGCTCATCCGACGTGCAGTCCCGGCATCCAGGGCAATGCGACTCGGTTGTTGCCCCGTCGTGGCACTCGAGGTCAACGTCCGCAGCAGCGTCGCCGACGGTACCGTTTGCAGAGGCGGCTCCCTCTTGAAAGAGGCCACCGGAAGGAGAGGCAGGTCATCGATCGAGGTCGCCTCGGCGAGCGGGCAAGGCCAGTGCCGGACGAAATGGCCATACTCCGCCGACGCCAGCGCCGCCGCACCGATCCGCTCCACCAGAAGCGGCAGGAGCAGAGCCTCCTTCTCGGTCGGAGAGACCGCATAGGGCGGACGAGCAAGAAGGGCGTCGACCGGGTCAGTCGGCGTCAAGCGGTTCGGCCTCCAGGGCCAGGTTCCGAAGGTGTTTCCGATCAACCTTGCCACGATCATTCAACGGCAGGGACGGCAAAGCCACCACTCTTTCACAGCTCCAGGCCGGCGGCAACAAGGCCCGGACGGCCTCGACAACACCAGGGACAGGCCCGGGAAGGGAGACCACAAATACCACCGGCACCTCCCCAGCCTCAACGTGCGGAACGGCGACGACCGCCGCATCGGCGACACCCGCAACCCCCCGGACCCGCGCCTCGATTTCACCGAAGGCCAGCCGCACCCCGCGCACCTTCAAAAATTCCTCGCTGCGCCCATCCAGCCACAGGAAACCGTCGAAATCAAGCATGCCAACATCGCGGGTATCGAGCCAGCCGTCGACAAAAACCTCCCCCGTGGCGCCCGGGTCGTCCAGGTAGCCCTGGCAAACCGACGGACCCTGCACCCAAATGCGTCCCCGGGTTCCCGGCCCCAGCCGATTGCCCAACGGATCCCTGACCTCCACGACCAGATTGTCGAGCGGTCGCCCGACACTGCCGACCTTCGTTTCGATCCTCTCCGGATCGAGACAACTGATCCTCGCCGTGGCCTCGGTCTGCCCATACATCACGTAAAACGCCACTCCAGGCATTTTCGCCCGAACCGCAGCAATCGAGCCCGTGTCAAGCGGCCCCCCCGCCTGCAACAGCCGGACAAGCGCGGGAATGGCGATCTTCCCGAAACTGGATCGCCGCAACAGCAGCTTGTAAACGGAAGGAACCCCCGCGAAGCTGGTACACCCCCACCTCGCCATGGCCGCCAGGACCCGGTCCGGGAACATGAACCGACCGTCGACGACCACCGACCCGCCGCAATAAAGATGGGTATGCAGCACGCTGGCGCCAAAACAATAGGCCACCGGCAGGATCAGCATGGCGCACTCGTCCCCACCCTCCAGAAGCTGCTGGCTGCGGGCGATCGCCGCCGTGTTGGCCGCAAGGTTCGCCTGCGAAACCATCACGAATTTCGGCATCCCCAGGCTTCCGGAGGTGGCGACCAGGAGGGCAATCTCGTCATCGCCCCGCCACCCTGCCTCAACCGGGGCGAGACACGCGTCCGGGTCACCTTCCAGAACCGGAACCCCCCGCAGACGCGCTGCATCGCGAACACGGGCATCCTCGCTCCAGAGGGCCTTGATCCCGGAAAGATCGGCCAGAAAATCCGCAGCGGGAAGAAGCCGGGCATTGTCGACAGTCGCCGTTTCAAGACCGGCGTAGAGGGCCCCAAGATAGGCCGTCAGAGTCCGCACCGAGAGCGAACACCCCAGCACCAGGCGATCTCCGGCACGAAGCCCCCGTGCCGAAAAAAAACCGGCCCACCGGGCAATGCCCTCGCCGACACCCGTTTCCGTACCAGCGACCGCATCGATCAGCCGCGAACGCCCAGAACACCGCCGCGCCAGGAGGAGACCGAAATTCCCGTTCACCACGACGCCACCCAGGTCACAGACCCAACACCCAACGCCCCGACGTTCAATCGCCAACCAGCCCCCAACCCTCCCCCAAGGAAGGGTGGCAATCCATGGGACAGGATGTCAGGCAATTTTCCGGGAGACGATTTCGACAATGGCCGCGACACTCTCCATGGCCATGAGATCGTCGATCTCGAAGGTCAGCTCAAACACCTTCTCCAAAGAGACCACGAGCGTCGCGTGACCCAGGGAGTCCCACCCCGGGATCTGCTCCGGTATGGCCTCGGCAACGACCAGCGCCGCCTCCGTGCCAAAGGACTCGTGAAAGGCCAGGCGCACCTTGGCAAGTATCTCTTCGCGCGTCATGAGTCCTGCTCCCCATCCAGCATCGAGGCCCGCTCTTTCATGGCCGTCACGTCCGGCTGAAACCGCGCCGGATTGCCGAAGGCCAACGAGTCGGGCGGAATGGCGCGGTTGACCACCGCCCCGGCCGAAATCCGACACCTCTCGCCAAGGTGAACTCCCGGCAGGATGACGGCCTTGGTCGAAACGAGTACCTCTTCCCCGACACGGCAACGACCGTTGACGCATGCGTAAGGCATCAGGGAAGAATAATCCGCAATCCGGGAGTCGTGGCCCACAGCCGCATAAGCATTGATCAGAACAAAATCGCCAACAACAGCATTCCCGGCCACCGTCGCATAGGGACCGATGATGCACCCCCTCCCGACCTCCGCCAGCGGCGAGACCGTAGCGGTGGGGTGAACATAGGTCCGCCAGTTCAGCCGCAGCGCCTCGTACCGACGCAGAAAGTCCCTCTTGACCAGCGGGTAGCCAAACGCAAAAAACGCCTCGCGGCATGCGCCATCGTACTGCCCGGGGTCAATGACTCGAAGACCGCAAACTTCTCCCTGCCGAACCGTGTCGAGCATACACTCGATCCCGAAGGAAACCGAACCGGAAAGATACCCGACCAACTCGATCCCGAGCCCCCGAGAGCCTGCAACCACCACTCCAGTATACCCCGCCATAGGCTCTCCGCTCGCTCCAACGTCCGGGTCCGGTCGGGTCTCAGTTGGGAGTATTCCCTGTCAGCCTGTTGAAAAAGTCCATCCATGGACTTTTTCAACCCGGGAAGGCAAAACGCGGCTTTGCCTTCCCTTCCAAATTCAACGAGTTACACCATCCCGTTGAATTTGGCCGGCCATCCTTGGAAGGCTCTGCCCGTTTATCAACGGGCTGCTACCCGTCGACAGTAAAGGGTACCCCAAAAGCTACCACCACGGGCAACTGCTGTGTGTTCCATCGCACCACGGGAGGTTTTTCGACCCGCCACAACCACAGATGTACAGATCTTCAGACTTCTCGGATGTGTACTCCAACTGGCGCGGGACGGAAGGATAAGCCTCATGTGACCCGTCACACTCAGGAGGCGTTTTGCTGTGCCCACATTTGCACAGCGACAGCTTATCTCCGGGCTTCACCTTGATTACATAAGGTTCCTTCCTTTGAAACATGGCCTGAGCCGGGGTTTTCATCTTCTCCATGGATGGCATTCTCCCTGAAAAAACGCCTCGTTGAAAAACGAACGCGGAACAGCCCAACACGGAATGCTGCGATAAGGAACCCTTGGCTCACAAAAAAACGTGACCGATGGCCTTCGCTTGGGATGAGCCTGCACAAGGCGTCCCTGTTGACAAACGGAAAACGCCCCCTCTCAGTTCATCATCCCCCGGGATTCCACGAACCGGACCAGATCGATGCCCGTGGCGGCAATCGCCGCCCGCCACCGCCGGTCCGGGTCCATTTCAAAGAGAATATCCCGATCCAGCTTGCCCACCAGCCAGGCATTCTCCCGCAACTCCGATTCCAGCTGTCCCCCCGACCAACCGGCGTAGCCCAGGCAGAAAAAGAAACGCTCGTGCCCATCCCGCCTGGCCAGATACCCCAATATCTCGGGATTGGTCCCCATGAAAAGCTGGGGGACGACCTCCATGTGACCGGGAATGTCAACCTCACCCTCGAAGAGGATGAAGCCCCGTTCCAATGCCACCGGCCCACCCTGAAAGACCGGCGCATCCCCGGGCCGGTCCCAACTCAGACCGAGCTGGCCCATCACCTCATCCATCGTCGCCGGGTAGGGCTGGTTGATCACCAAACCCAAGGCCCCCTCGGAGGAGTGGGCACACATGAACATCACCGTCTTTTCGAAGTTGGGATCCTTGAGGCTCGGGGTCGCGATCAGGAAACAACCCGCCAGGCTGTGACGATCGCCCATGGATCACCCTCCATGATCACCACGACCGGCCAGTTCCTTTTCCAGCCGCCCGTGAATGTTGTCGAAGCCGCCATTGCTCATGACCACCACCTGGTCCCCCGCACAAAGCCCCCCTCCCAGCAGAGCGACCGCCTCGGCGGCATCGGCGACCACCGCCGCCGCCCCCTCGCCCCGAAGCCGGCAGATATCCCCAACCACCCGGTCGACATCCAGAAGCTCCGCCGCCGACAACCCGCGCGGCTTGGGGCGCGCCACCACCACCCGGTCCGCCACCATGAGCGCCGCCGCCAGGGTTTCCTGATGCACCCGCCGCCTCATGGTATTGGAGGCCGGCTCCAGCACCACCCAGAGCCGCCCGCCCGGCAGCAGCGATGCCTTCAGCCCCTGCAAGGTCGTCGTGATCGCCGTCGGATGGTGGGCAAAGTCATCGTACACCGAAATCCCACCTGCCCGGAACTTCAATTCCAGCCGTCGCGCCACCCCCTGAAAACTCTCCAATCCCTGCCGCACCAACTTCGGCGAGACGCCGTGGCTCAACGCCACGGCGCCGGCCGCCACGGCGTTGATGACGTTGTGCCGCCCTCGCAGCTCCCAGGCGACCTCGCACAGGGGACGTCCCTCGCGCAGAAGCGTGAAGGCCGAACCATCCTCGCGGTTCAGCCGCGCCGAAAAGGGATAATCCCCCTCCAATCCGTAATACACCACCGGCCCGAAGGCCGAAGCGACCACCCCCACCACCTCCGGGTCGTCGCCATTGGCCAGGAGGAGCCCCTTCGCCGGGACCGTCCGGAGCAACAGACGAAACTGTCGGCGGATGGCCTCCAGATCCGGGTAGATATCGGCATGGTCGAATTCCAGATTGTGGACGACCAGGGTTCGCGGGCGGTAGTGAAGAAATTTGGGGCGCTTGTCGAAAAAAGCGGTGTCGTATTCGTCTCCCTCCACCACCACCCAGGGACCCCGGGGAAAGCGGGTCCCCTCGCCAAAGTTCCGGGGAATCCCTCCGATCAGGAAACCAGGCCCCCAACCGGCACACTCCAGAAGCCAGGCCACCAGGCTGGAGGTGGTCGTCTTGCCATGGGTCCCGGTGACCACCACCGGATGCCGGCCTTCCAGAAGATGGGTGGCCAGCCACTCGGCCCCGGAGCGGTAGGGCAGCCCCCGGTCGAGGACGACCTCCAGTTCGGGGTTGCCCCGGGATATGGCATTGCCGACCAAAACCAGGTCCGGCGCCGGATCGAGATTCTCCCCCCGATACCCCTCCCGAACCGCGATCCCGCGACCGGCCAGAAAGGTACTCATCGGCGGATAGACGCCACTGTCCGACCCGGTGACCTGCCACCCGGCATCCTGCGCCAGCGCCGCAATCCCGGCCATCGCCGTGCCGCCGATGCCGATGACGTGAAGATGACCCATGCCTACTCCCACACCGGCTCCCACGCCGGCAACGCCACCCCGCGCCGCAGGAGCCCGCGAAAATGAGACCAGTCGAAACACGGCCCCGGATCCCACTTGCGCCCGGGGGCCACATCCTGATGACCGACGATCCGATCCGGGCAAAGCCCGGCCAGGCGTCGCGACAATACCGCCACGAGGGTCGTCAAGGCCTCGTACTGCAAGCCCGTGAAGGGGGTCTTCGCATCCCCCTCGAGTTCCACCCCCACCGAAAAATCGTTGCAGCGCTCCCGGCCCTCCCAGGAACTCACCCCCGCATGCCAGGCCCGCTTCATGACTGGGACATACTGGGTCACACCACCCCCGCGCCCCACCAGAAAGTGGGCCGAAACCCGAAGCCGGCAGATCTCCTCGAAAGAGGGATGGGCCGCCGCCTCCAGTCGACCCAGGAAAAGATCATCGACAAAACCGCCCCCGAACTCACCCGGAGGCAGGCTGATGGCATGGACCACCAGAAGGTCGATGACCGTTCCCGGAGGCCGATCATCGCAGTGGGGAGAAGGCAGGAAACGCGGCAGAATCAGGGAGCCGGCTCCACCCGCAAGATCTCGGGAATCTTCTGCTTGAGTTGGCGCTCGATGCCGCCCTTGAGCGTCATCATTGCCCCGGGACAGCTCCCGCAAGCCCCCCTCAGCCGCACCCGGACCACCTTGTCAGCGGTCAACTCCACGAACTCCACATCCCCCCCGTCACGCTGAAGATAAGGCCGGACCTCGGCCAACACCTCCTCCACCCGCTTCCGCAGATCCCCTGCCGCCGTCTCGGCCATGGTTCCTCGCTTTCCTTCCGTGATTGAGTCCGATTCCTGCCCGATTCCTGCCCGATTCCAGATCGGA
>JADGCL010000059.1 GCA_015229005.1 Magnetococcales bacterium | reverse complement strand
GTTGGCAAAACGGGTCGTCGCACACCGCGTGACCCCGGAGTGGACCAGGAGGAGCCGCTCCATCAGCGCCTTGCTCGCCCCCATCAGGCTCGCCGGATTGACCGCCTTGTCGGAGGAGACGCTGAATACCGCCGTCTGCGGATATCGCGCCACCGCCCGCAGGAGATCGTCCAGAAAGACGACGTTGGTCATCAGGAGGCGCATCAGACTGAAGGGATCCCGCTCCGAGCGAACATGCTTCATCGCCGCCAGATTGACGATCCGGTCGTAGGCGGGCTCCGAGGCCAGAAAATGGTCGAATTCGAGGCTCCCCAGCGCCACCGCCACGCTGCGAAAATCCTCCGGAAGCTCCACCCGGTCGGAACGCAGCTCCCGGACCAGCTCGACCAGATTGTTCTCGCTGGGATCCACCAGATGCAACGCCCTCGGACGAAAGGCGACCACCTGGCGAACGAAGGCGCTGCCGATGGAACCCGCAGCCCCGATCACCAACAAGCGACTCCCACCCACCGCCTCCCGCAATTCGCCCTGCTTCGCCTCCAAATCCACCGCGAGAAGCGATCTCTCCCTTCCAAGGATCCGGGCCAACAACCCGCCGGGACGGTGTGGGATCTCCATCTCTCTCTCCGAGCCTCCTCCAGGTACAGTCATTTCAATCGAAATTTGCACATACCAAAGGCAAGATCAAAAACAAACCGTGGAGGGGGGAACCCCTCCACACCTCTCACTTTTATTAATGGTTTTCCCCGCCCCGACTCGACTCCCCCCCGGTCTCGGCGGCCAGGAGAAAGTGCCGGGCAGCGGCATTCTCCGGATCGTCGGCAAGGATCTCCCGGAACACCTCGACCGCTTCGTCAAACCGTCCCAGATCCGACAACAATTTGCCATAGCGGGTAAGCGTCACGAAGTCCTTCGTCACCATCCGCCGGTAGTCGCCGTAGACCTTGAGCGCCTCCGCCACCGATCCCGTCAACCGCAAAAGGTTGGCGTAGTGCGGCAGGTGCAACGGCGAACGGTCGGCCAATCGCTTCGAGACCGCCAGGGCCGACAACAGCTCGTTCCGCTGCAAATAGATGGTGAAGATCTGATTCATCGCGTCCAGGAGCAATCCGGGATCGGTCACCTGCCGGAAAGAGCGCAATGCCCTGTCCGGGTCGGCCTCGAGCATGGCCAGGAAACCGCGGCAGAAGTGGAGGTACTGTCCCCGCTGCGGGGCGCTCCCTTCCTCGATCCCACGGGTGAAATCCCTGAGCTTCTCGGTCGACTTGTTGCGGAAATAGAACTGCACCTTGGCCCGCACCGCCTGAGGATTGACCTGACTGGCAATCATCCGCACATAGGCATTTTCGGTCGCGGTCAACTGCTCTTCGTAGGCCTTCTCCAGGGACTCGGCGCGGGCAACCACCTTCGGCGAGAGAGTCGCCGGATCCCAGGGATGACGGTCCCGGAAAAGGAGTATCCGCCCCGGCTGTTGATCCTTCTCCCACTGATCGAACAAGAGGTTGAGGTCGGGCCTGGGCTTCTCCTCCTCCAGACGGCTCCGGACCCGTCTCCAGGCCTCGTCAAGAATCTTCCCCATCGCCTTGGCGCTGTCCCGGTAGATCTCGTAGTAGCGATTGCCCGCCTTCTCGATCTCTTCATCCGACCACTCTCGCTCCTTGTCCGGACGCGAAAGGGTGAGAAAGGCACGAACTCCCCATTTTTTCACCAGGCGTGAGCTGTCGACCAATTCACTGTCGAAGATCGCCTCGATCTCATCCATCCGCGTCTTGAACTTGAAATCCGGGGCCCGCCCTTTGCGACCGAAAAGACGCGCATTGCACTCCAGCGCCTCATCGGCCAACTTGCGTATCCTCGCCACCTCCCGACGCACCCGATCCAGCTCCGCCGCCACCGCCTTGCCATGCGCCAGACGGGCCTCGATCCCCTCCTCCGGCAACACCCGGCGCCAGATCCCGGCCACATCCACAGAGGCGGTCGGCCAGGTGAGCAACTCCCAGGGGAGGTGTTCCACCGCCGGAATCCGGGCCGCCCCCCGGGCGGGATTGATCACCCGACATCCCTCGGCCTTACCCCGTTCGGCCAAGAGCCCCAGACTCGGGATCGAGGGATAGAAATCCCACCGCGACGCGGCCATCTGCCCGCCATTGGTCTCCACGAACATTGTCGGCGGCTCCATGTCCGGACCAGACTGATGTTCCTGACTCCCCTTGGCATGGGTGAAACCCTCCGGGCTGAAACAGAGATCGAAGCCGGAAAGAATGACCTGATCGAACCCCATCTCGATCGCCATCCCCAATGCCTGGTGGGAGACGGTGCTGCCGGGAAAGGCAAGATTCTCCCGGTTGAGAGGGGTCGTCCAGGGGAAGAGCTGCCCCATGAAAAGGCTCCGCCCTCGCCACTGCCCCAAGAGCGCAGGATGGGCATGGTACATGTTGACGAACAGGGCCTCGGCGGCAAAGTGCAACATTTCGCGGCTGTTGTCGAAAGAGACCTGGTAGGGGTCGATCGAGAAGAGGACATCGGGAGTGATCCCTTCGGCCAGCAGTTGCCGAGAGACCCGCGCCACCGCCAGGACAACCAGCCGTTCCCGGTGTTCCCGAACCCACGGGAAACATTCCGACAGAGATGGCCCACCCGCCAGGAGGACCGCCGTCATCCCCCGGCAACACCCCTTGAGCAGAGGCGCCTCCAACCGGTTTTCAAAGAGATTTTCCAGACATCTCTGCGTAAAGGCATGGGTGCCGGTCTCGTGACTCACCTCGGTGCGGATCAGGACCATCCGCTGGTTGAGATCGTTCCAAAGCTTCAGATATCCCTCAAAATGGGCATCCATTACCGCCAGCGATTTGTACTGGCGGACCGTCTCCAGGTAGAGATA
This sequence comes from Magnetococcales bacterium, assembly GCA_015229005.1. Classification (GTDB taxonomy): domain Bacteria; phylum Pseudomonadota; class Magnetococcia; order Magnetococcales; family JADGCL01; genus JADGCL01. The sequence goes on along the minus strand of JADGCL010000059.1, from coordinate 17,684 downwards.
ATCCTTCATGTTCCAGGCGTTGGCCTGCTCCTCCCAGGCCTCGTAGGGAACCACCCGCAGCGAGGCGGGAAGATCGGTCAGGAGCCGTTCCCGGATCCTTTCGATCACCTCGGGAAACTCCACCAGAAGATAGCGGGTTCCCTCCGGGATCCCCTTGCGAAGAATATGGGAGACCAGAAGCCCCGAATCGGTGCCGACGATAATATACAAGGAATCCTTGGAGAAAATGGCCTGCCCGTAGTGGTTGTGGTATATATTTTGCGATCCGGCAAAGGAAAATGCCTCGTGATTGACCGATGGCAGATAGGATTCGCCGAACTGATTGACCAGAAAAGGGCCGAAGTCGTTCCGGGGTTGGCTCATGGGGCAACCAGCGCCTCCTCAGAAGTTGCGGGTGTTGACGACCGGTCCCTCGACCGACCGCGCCGGCCAGGGATGGCAGGCCTCTCTCGCCAGGGTTACGGGATCCTCGGTCAGCGGCAGAGGAGTAGCAGGACAACCTCAATCCAAACCGTGCGGCAGAGCCCGAGGATGGACTATCCTGACCGCCGGGACAGAGACCGCTGCCGGCCCCCCCGGCACACCCCTCCGGCTCCGCCAAGGTGACCCCGCCGAAAGGGGCCATGACCGCAATCGAGACATGACCGCAATCGAGAGGAGAGGTCGCCAAAGTGACCACTGACGGAATATGAGCGCCGCCAACGACTCCCTCACCGAACGGCTGGGACAGGCCCTCGACCTGCAAAAGAGCGGCCAGTTGGCCGAGGCCCTGGCCCTCCACGAGGCCATCTGTCACGATCACCCGACCCACCCCCATGCCCTGTTCCTCCACGGTTTGGCCCGGGAGGAGGCCGGGGACCACGATACCGCACTGGAGCTGGTGAGCAAAGCCGTAGCCCTCTTCCCCGAAGAGGCCGACTATCATTTCCATTTGGGCTGGCTCCTCAAGGAGCGCAAGCGCCTGTCGGCGGCGGTGGAACGGTTTCAGACCACCTTGAGCCTGAACCCCGATCATCCCCATGGCCGCTTTGCCCTCGCCGATTGCCGCTTCGATCTGGGACAGGCCGAGGAAGCGATCCCACTCCTGGAGGAGGTGGTCGCCAGAAGGCCGGACCTGGGACCAGCATGGAACAATTTGGGTCTCTGTCACAGGGCCCTGCGACACCCGGACAAGTCCCTCTCCTGCTTCCGCCGGGCTATCCTGATCGAGCCCGACAATCCCGAACACCACGTCAACCTCGCCCTCGCATTGCTCGCCACCGGCGATCAGGCACGGGGTTGGAAGGAGTACGAGTGGCGGTTGAAATTCCCCGACGGTGTTGCCCTTCTATCGCGGGTTCCGGCCTCCCTCCCTCGCTGGGACGGCTCTTCCCTGGGCGGAGGAGGCCTGCTCATCCATGCCGAACAGGGATATGGCGACAACATCCAATTCATTCGCCTCCTGCCGGCAGTCAGGGCAAGGGGCTGCCGGGTTTTCCTCGAATGCCACCGCTCCCTGCGAGGACTCCTCGACGGCTTTCCCGGAGCCGACCGCCTGGTCCCCCCGGAACTGGTCCACGAAGTGGCCGCCAAGTGTCAGGCCCACATCCCCCTCCTCAGTCTCCCCGGGGTCCTGGGACCCGAGTGGGAAGCGACTGCCTCGACCTGCCCCTACCTCCAGGCAGACCGGGCTCTGGTCGCCGATTGGGGGCTCCGTTTCGAAGTTGCGGGGGCAAAAGTCGGTCTGGTCTGGTCGGGCAAACCCCTGCACAAGGATGACCCCCTGCGGCAACGCTCCTGTTCCCTCTCCGACCTCGCACCGCTGGCCGATACCGCCGGCATCTCTTTCTTCAGCATGCAGAAGGGCGATGCCTCACAGGAACTCAAGCACCCCCCAAAGGGACTCAATCCCGTCGACCTTGGCCCTCTGCTTACGGATTTTTCCCAGACAGCGGCCCTCATGGCCAATCTCGACCTCATCATCACCGTCGATACCGCCGTCGCCCACCTGGCAGGCGCCCTGGGTCGACCGGTATGGGTCATCCTTCCCCAGGCCCCCGATTGGCGCTGGGAAACCACCGGCAGTCGAACCCCCTGGTACCCGACCATGCGTCTTTTCCGCCGCGAACCCCAGGAAAAGTGGAACGATGTCGCCACCAGGGTGAGCGAAGCCCTGAGGTTATTCCAGTGAGTGCGGTCAACGAATGGCGATCTTTCTCCCCGGAAACCGCAGTCGCCGGTATTGCCCCCTCCGGGACGGACCTTTCCGGAGAGGCCTCCGGAAAAACTTCCGGAGAGAGATCCGTTCGCGTCCGGTCGGCCGTGGTCGCGGCTTCCGGAAGCGATGCGACTGCAAACACTCCACTGCCGGAACTCCTCGCCGCCACCACCCGCGCCCTGGCGGAGGGTGACCTCCCCCGGGCAGGCGCTCTGGCCAACCAGGCCATGACCCTGGCACCGCAGAGTGCCGACGCCCACCATCTCATGAGCCTCGTGGCGCAGAGGGCCGGCAAGCCCCCCCTGGCCATCGCCCTGGCGGAAAAGGCCATCTCACTCGACCCGGATCACCTCCTCTCCCTCTTCAATCTGGGCAACATCCGCCTGCAACAACAGCAGTTCGGCGAGGCCGAACCCCTCTTCCAGCGCATCCTCGCCCTGGATCCGGCCAACCCCGGGGCCTTGATCAACCTGGCCAACATCCGTTTTCACGGGGGTCGTCACCAGGAGGCGATCGGCTACTATCGGCGGGCCCTCCTTGCCGATCCGGCGCAACCGACGGCCTATTACAATCTCGGGGTCATCTCCCAGGAATATGGACGTCACGATGACGCCCTGGCCTTCTTCGATCAGGGGCTTCGACTCCAACCCGACTCGGCCAATCTCCATACGGCCAAGGCCTTCTCGCACCTGATGTTGGGCGATTTCGCCCAGGGCTGGAAGGAGTACGAGTGGCGTTGGCAAATCGATGGACGCGCACCGCGCATCTGTCCCCGGCCCCGCTGGGACGGCACCCCCCTGGAAGGCAAACGGATCTACCTCTACACCGAGCAGGGCTTTGGCGATGCCCTGCAATTCGCCCGTTTTGCGCCGATGGTCCGGGAGAGGGGGGGACGCCCTTTTCTCGAATGCAAACCCGAAATGCTCGCCCTCTTCGCCAGTTCGGACCTGGCGGAGGTCGTCACCGCCCGGGGAGAGGGCGACAGCGACCCGCCCCCCTTCGACTACGACTGTCACCTGCCCCTCATGAGCCTCCCCGGACTCCTCGGGATAACCCCGGAGTCCCTTCCGGGTCCTCTCCCCTACCTGAAGCCGACGGCCGCCATTCGTGACAAGTGGCGGCAACGACTGGCAAACCTGCCGGGCTTGAAGGTCGGCATCGCCTGGTCGGGAAATCCGCAGCAGATGGCCAATCGCTTCCGCGCCTGCCGCCTCGCCCTCATGGCACCCCTTTTCGAGATCCCCGGGATCCACTTCCTCAGCCTGCAGAAAGGCCCCCCGGCCAAGGAACTGGTCGGCCTCACCACCCCTCCGAGTGACCGGAGCATCCTTGACATGGGGGAGGAACTGACCGATTTTGCCGAAACGGCGGGCCTGCTCTCGGAACTGGATCTTCTCATTTCCACAGATACTGCGGTGATCCATTTGGCGGGGGGAGTGGGCTGTCGGACCTGGACCCTCCTGCACACCGCCTCCGAGTGGCGCTGGTTGCAACACCGCAGTGACTCCCCCTGGTATCCGACCATGCGCCTCTATCGTCAGGAGCGTCCCAGGGACTGGCCCGGTGTCATCGCGCGGGTGCGTGCCGACCTGGAGGCCTGGGCGTACACCCGAGCAGAAGAGAAACCGCCCAAGGACTGAAAGCGGAAAAGCTGCACATGCCACCTCCCCCCTCCTCGCTCCCCGACACCGGTCCCGGCAATTCGCGAAGCGTGGAGGAGAGATATCGGCGTATCCTCCAGTCCAGCGCTGCCATCAACGCCCTCCTTCGGGCCGGTCTCACTTCCAAATCCTTCACCGACATTCTCCTCGAGGCCCTGGAACTTGTCCTCTTCGGATCCTGGCTGGAGACCGGGGAAAAGGGCGCCGTCTATGTGGTCCAGCCCCCCTCCCGGGAACTCACCCTCGCCGTCCACCACGGCCTGGACGAAACCACCCACCGGCAGTGCGCCCACATCCCCCTGGGGCACTGCCTGTGCGGCCAAGTGGCCCGGGACCACCGATTGGTCTTTGCCCTCGCCGCCGACCCGCGTCACGACAACCGCTCCCCACCCTGCCTGGCAAACGCCCACTACGGTGTCCCCATCGTCGCCAAGGAGCGTCTCCTGGGCGTCCTCACGGTCTGGCTCTCCGCAGGACATCGGCAGGACCCCGAAGAAGAGTCCTTTCTCCTGGCCATGGCCAACACCCTTGCCGGCATCATCGAGCGCCAGCAGATGGAAGCCGAACGGCAGGCCATCACACTCTCCCTTGAGAAGGCCCTGGCCGCCGCACGCGCCGCCGATCGGGCCAAGTCCGAATTCCTCGCCACCATGAGTCACGAGATCCGCTCGCCGATGAACACCATCCTCGGGATGGCCGAACTGCTTGCCGAAAGCCCGCTCAATGCCGAACAGCAGCGCTTCCTCAACATCGCCAACCTGGCCGGGCAGACCCTGCTTGCCCTGATCAACGATGTCCTCGATCTCTCCAAGATCGAGGCAGGACAGTTGGTCATGGAGCGTGTCCCCTTCGATCTCCCCGAGGTCGTCACCGGATCTCTGCAGATCCTCTCCTGGCGGGCCCAGGACAAAGGTCTCGATCTCCGGCACCGCATCCATCCGGGACTGCCCCGACGCATCCTGGGCGACCCTTCCCGCCTGCGGCAGGTGATCCTGAACCTCGTCGGCAATGCCATAAAATTCACCAACCACGGCCACGTCCACCTGGAGGTAGAACCCCGTGAGAGCAGCTTGATCGGCTTCTCCGTGGCCGATACCGGTATCGGCATTCCCCGAGAGAACTGGGAGTCCATCTTTCAGCCTTTCGTGCAGGCAGACGCCTCCACAACCCGCCGATTCGGCGGTACCGGTCTTGGTCTCACCATCTGTCGTCGTCTGATCGAGCGCATGGGGGGACGGATATGGGTGGAAAGCCGCATCGGCGAGGGAAGCCGTTTTCAGTTCACCATTCCGTTGGAGGCGGCCGAGGCCCCCGAGGGCCAGGAACCCAAACGGGTCATCCGCCGACGCAACCGCAAAAAAGAGGCCGCCGCCGAGGTCGAGGCAGGCATGACTCTCCTCCTGGTCGACGACTCCGAGGATAATCTCCTCCTGATCCAGGCATTTCTGAAAAGCAGTCCCCACCGGGTCGTCACCGCCACGGGCGGGGCAGAAGCCCTGGCAAGGTTCCAGACCAGGCCCTTCGACCTGGTTTTCCTCGATATCCAGATGCCGGGAATGGACGGCTACGAGGTGGCCAGACGCATCCGTGCCTGGGAAAAAGAGACCGCCGCCGAACCAACCCCCATCGTCGCCCTGACCGCCCACGCCATGCGCGACGTCTCCGAACTCCTGGAGAAGAGCGGTTTCGACCTCCACGTCACCAAACCTATCCGCAAAAGGCGCCTCTACGAAGTCATCGCCTCCTTCCAAGAGGGAAAGTCTCCAGCCTTCGGTTGAATGACAGACCGTGGTCTCCCGACACACCCCGGTGTCGAACCAAGATTCACAACGGTTCATTTGACTTGACAGAATCGGGTCAACGATCAATCATGGGCGGCGACGGTCGGGAACGCCGGGTGTCCGGGTAACCGTCCGGAAAGGTTAACCGTCGTCCGGAAAGAGGGGTGTGCCGGCGCTGTCGCAGCAACCCGGGTCCCCCTGCGGGGTTGTGTCCGGGCAATTCAGGAAGGATTCCGTCATGGCCATCGCTTCGGTCGGTCTCTTGGAGCAGCTCTCCTCGTCCCAGAAGTTGAACCGCTCGGCAAGCGACTCACCGCCCCAAAGGAGCGCTCTCCCGGTAGGCGAAGGGGGCAGGCCCGCGTCGAAGGAGACCACCTCCGGGGCCTTCAAGGTCAGCCTCGGGCGGGGTTCGGATCAGTCATCCTCCCAGGTTGCCGTCGGGAAGGGTACATACTCCCGCACCAGCGGTGTCGCCGCAGGCCGCAACCCCGACGGCGTCCAGGCTCCCCCGACAAGCGCTGGAGAGGCCGCATCGGCCAAAGTAAAGTCCCCCCCCGGTGGCAAAGCCGCCCCGGGCGGAATCAAAGCCGCAACCGGCGGTGATTCGTCCCCGGGTGGAGTCAAACCCCAATCCGGCAGTGAAGCGGCCCCGGGTGGAGTCAAGACATCCTCGGTCAGCAGTTCTGCCGCAAGCGGAGTCAAGCCATCCCAGGCGGGTGAGTCCACCCCGGCCGGGATCAAACCTCCCCAGAACGGCGACTCCTCCCCGGGCGGGGTCAAGGCATCCTCGGACAACAGCTCTACCCCGGGCGGGGTCAGGCCAGTCCAGGGCAACGACACCGGATCCTCCGGCAAGGCCAGAGAGGCCATCGGGGGCGTCGCCCCGACGCCGGGAGGAAACAAGCCTCTCCCCGCCAGTGAGACTGCCATGGTCGGTCGGACCAAGGCCGCCACCGGCGGAACTCCGGCGCCAGGCGGGATCCCCGGCGGAGGAGTCGATACCGGCGCCGCCCCCCTGTTTTCCGAACGTACCGGGGTCAGTTACGGATCCAAAGGATGACCGCTCGTAATCTCCTTGGCTGATCGCCTCCCCCTTCGTCCCCTTGTCGCAGAAGGGGGAGCCTGCCCCCCCGGTCGTCTGCTTGCGGCGTCCGTTGCGGCGCAGCCTCTGCATTCCACCCCTTTTCTTGCGGCGTATCTCCCCAGGAAAGAGAGTCGCGGGGGTCGCGGTCGGAAGACTCCGCGACGGGGTTCCGACCGATGACTGACCATGCCTCCCAGGAACTGCAACCGGGCGAGTATTTGCTCTCCGACCCTCTCCTCCTGCAGGGGATGCGCCTCTCCCAGGATATCAAGGTTCCTGGCGGCATCGGCGCAATCCTCCTCGCCAGATATACCCCCATCACCGCCAACCTCATCGAGCGACTCCGCAAACATGGGGTGGAAACCCTCTTCGCCGAACCCATCCAGGAACAGAGTGTCGTCTCCTCGGTGGAACAGATGGAACGGATGTTCGCGGTCATCGAAGACATCGTCAGCCGGGCCACCCGGGGGCTCGACGACGTCGGCGAGGCCTTGCAGAACCGACAGCAGATCCGTCTCCTTGAAAGCCTGATGCAGTCGAACCTCAGCGACATCGAAAGTCTGTTCAGCGCCGACCCCACCGAGAAATTGCTGGCACTGACCCAGCATCACAACGGCACTGCCCGACACAGTATCGTCGCCAGCTTCCACATGATGGCAATCGGTCGAGAACTGGGCTGGAACGGGGCGAAGATCGTCCGCGGAGCCATGGCCGCCTTCACTCACGATATCGGTAAAACCGCCGTCAAACTCGAGACCCTCGATTGCCCTGGTCGTCTGGATGGCAAACAATGGCAGGAAATGCAGTTGCATTCCCTCATGGGTGGACGTCTCCTGTACCGGCGAGGGGAAGCGCCCGACCTGCCCATGCTGACAGCCCTGCTGCACCACGAATGGTATGCCGACGTCAAAGGCAAGGGGTATGGGGGGCTCAGCCTCTTTGCCAACCACATCCGGAAGAGCCTGCAACTCGACATCCCCAAGATCGTCTCGGAATTGAACCCGGACGACCTCGACATCATCCAGGCCACAGCCCTGGTCGACATGGTCTCCGCCCTGGAAGAAAGGCGGGCCTACAAACGCGAACTGGACTCGTTCAAAGTATTGGTCATCATGAACTCCGATGCCAGCCTGGGCCACTTCAACCCTCGGCATTACGCGGCTTGGCACCGGATCTACCTGCGTCAATATCCCAATCTGTTGCCCAGAGAACGCCGGGTCGCACTGCCGCGGGAAAAGGAGCGGCGCATCTTCCAGCCCAACGCCCCGAAAAAAGTACCCCCCGTCGAACTCCTCACATTCCGGGAGATGGAACGATTGGGAATCATGACGCTCCTTGGCCACGTCGGCATGGATGTCGAGCGCATCCGCCGTCGGGGTGGCCTGCTGTTGAAAATTCTCAATCAGATCAAAAAGGAAAAGAATCTCGACTTCGACTGCTCGGTCGATGCCCTTCTTGCTGCCGGCATCAACCCGGTCAAGGAAGAGATCGTCACCGAGCAGGAAATGATCGAACTGGACGTCTGGCGAGAGTGGCTGACCTGGGACGAGCTGGAAAAATCCGGGCTGTCGGGAATGGCCAAGATGCACCAGTTCGATATCGGATCCATCCAGAAGGAAGGAGGCATCTCGCCGGAAAGGCTGAACAAACGGGGGGTCCCCGTCAATTGGAAGAAACTCGAACGCCTGGGGATTCAGCCCCTCAAGAGATGGACGGCCAGACTGCCAGGCAGCGAACATCGCCTGACGCCGGAAGATTTGAATAAGCTCGGCATCGGCGAGGGTGAACTGGCGCGCACCGGCTGTCTGGAGCGGGTCAAGAAAATCAAGAGCGGCGTCCCCCTCACCTGGCTCCGTGAGCGCGGTCTCGCCATCCCGAACGCAGCCCTGTCGAAAAACGGCATCGACCCGGTGCGCAAGGTCTTCTACGACATCCAGGTCACCGAAGAGATCAGCCAGACACGGGCGAAATTCCTCCTGCTGCGGGAGGGCGACGACCTCAAGTCCCTGATCGAGGCCAATGAGCGGAGCGAACTGGAACCCATCCAGGACCTCCTACTCAACAAGGTCGGGGAGGTCGTCATGGACTTCACCGAACTCGTGGCCCTGCCCGACCTGAGCCGGACTACCCAGGGACCCCACTGGAATCGCTGAAACCAGCCCGCCACCCCATGCAAGGACCATCAGACCGTCGGCAGCCTGCTACTGGGAGCAACGCATCCGGTTGAAAAACCGATGGCCGCCATCGATCAGGCGAGCAAGCACCTCGGAACGATCGGCCTTGAGATTACCCGCCATCTCGTCCAACTTGAGGAGCGTATCCTTGGGCAATTCGACCTCCAGAAGCTGCCCCAGGCGGGTCTCGGTCGCCGACCGGTAATAAATTTCGACGTAAAAAGTCCCCTGCTCCATGGAAAAGAACTTCCGCACGCTTTCGAGGTCGCTCTTGAAATCGACCGCGTAGTCCTGCCCCATGATCACCGAAGGCGGGGTCAAATGAATTTCCTGCTTGGTCAAAGGTTCCATTTTGGTCTGAACACCGCCGGCGACCATGTTGGCAACCTCGGCAAAAGCATCCTTGGACTCGCCACCGAACTCGGGATACTCCTCGACGGCCAGGGCACTGGCGATGATCAGGGCTGCATCGACGGTGCAGGCAAGGCGGACCCCACCATCGACCCCACCGCCCAAACCGACGATCGCGGAGACCTCCGCCGGAGCCGGAACGTAAGGGACCATGGAGGGCTTGGCGAGACCGGGACCGGGAGTGACCGGCAGAAACAGCATGGTCTCGAACACCCGCAAAACCCCACTCTCGATGGCCGAGAGAAGCACATCCTGCATGACACCCCCCCTCCCAGGGATAACCGGGCCCCCGAAGTCAAACTCAAGCGTCGCAAAGGGGCCTTACCCTGCGGAGGCTACTTGACTTCCCCAACAATTGCAATCAACCGTCCCTCCGTGCGGGGAAGAAGAGGGCAAGGGAAGAAGCCGGAGGTAGGTCGGCGCTCGACTGCGGAAAAAACCTCCCCGGGGGAAATTGTTGCCTCCCGGGGAGACTTTTTCTGCCGCTCACCCTCTGGTCCCCCCCCATCCGGTCACACCTTCCGACGATAACCACAAAGACCGAGACCGGGGAAATCAGGAGGCAAGCTTATAGGCGGAAGAACGGGCGGGGAACTCGTAGGTCTGACTTTCGATGGTCTCCAGGCTCTCCATGCGCATACGCACGATCTGAGTCTTGCGGGCAGCATCGACGATGGCCTCGATACTATCTACCACCTTTGAATCCATGGGAATATTTCCTTCACGAATATCGGAGACCAGTTCCTCGGCCATGCGCTCCAGAAGGGCTTCCATGGCAATCAGGCGGGGGATATTGACCATGACGGAATTCCTTTCGCGTGCGGGTTGGAAGAAGTGGGAGCGGCTCCCCTTCAGGCAGCCCCCGTAGTGAACGTCCTTGGCGTGGGGGAATACAAGCGACATGCCAAGACAGCAATAACCCCACAGGAGCAACTCCGATTCCACCCTCCACGACCCGGACCAACCGGTGCCAAAGAATAAATAACCTTAGGGGAACAAATCGCACGGCGAGGTGTCTATGAGGGCAGTGATGGAATCGTGCGAAGGGGATGAAGCGGGGACAACCTGATCTCCCCCCGATTCCGCCGCCCCGGGGCTTTCGTTCCCGGGGCTTTCGATACCCAAGGTGTCCTACTTCCAGAACGGAGAACGGGTCATGGAACTGTCAGAGCGTATGGTAGCATCGCGCAAATATGCCAATATCACCCAGAAGGAACTGGCCGACCGGGTTGGTCTCAGTCAGACCGCCGTCCACAAACTGGAGTCCGGGGCCTCCCGCTCTTCACGCAAGACCGTGGCCTTCGCCATGGCATGTGGCGTCGATCCCGTTTGGCTTGCCACCGGTCGGGGCGAGATGCTTCCCCACCCCTCGCTTGGCGGGGGCTTCAACACAAGCCATACTCCCGATCCCAGGAGTGCCCGGATTCACGACATCCTCTCTCAGGTCAAGGGCTTGGTCGCCGAGATGGAGCGTCTGGTCGCGGCCTGAGTTTCGGGATGAGATCGGTGGTGGTGGGAAGAGGGTCCGGCGCTTGTTGTCAGCCCTCCCCACCGCCCCCTCCCGAGCCGCACTGTAGCCCCGGTCCGGTGCCGCAGGAGCTGCCCTGATCGGTCCGGAATGACGGATCAGGCAGACCGAGTACCACCCGGGCGCTCCTGACCGCTCCTGCCGAGGTGTGCAAGAAAACAGGCAAAGAGTCCCCGATGGCAGCTTGCAAGTTCGCGACGCAGTCGTAGAGACTCGGCGGAGCCAGGCGAGGTGGCATGGCTCTTCAACAGCGCCGCCACCTGAAAAAACAGCCCCTCGGCAACCGACTCCTCCTCCCGCTGCCGTGGACTCATGAGGGAGGCAAGCCAGGGGTGGGAGAAGAGAAGCCAAGCGGGAAATAGCGCCGTCTCGAGTTCGGGTTCCGTATCCGCCTCCTGGAAACGATTCCAGAGGGCGCGGGTGGTCGTGTCCGCCTCCCCCCCCTCCTCCTCCAACACCCGCTCGGCGTGAATCGGAAAATCCCAACACAGGAGAATCCAGCAGCGGATTCCCTCCCTGGCCAGGCCCAATCGAAAAGAAGCCCGTGCCAGACGCAGCAACAATTCCGGCTTCTCCTCCCACCGCTCCTCCGCCTCTACCCGCTGCCGAACCCCCTGCCAGTCGCCGAGCCGCTCCAGGAACCAGGAACCATGGAGATCGGGAGTCGTCGAGTCGAAGGGAACCCCTCGCAGGGACCCTTCCAGCACCCGCCAGAAAGGCCGCAAGAACCGCTCGGAACGTTCCCCGAGGATCATCTCGGCGGCAGGAACGATCTCTCGACGAACCACCTCCAGGGCCAGCGACGGATCCAGGGCCAACGACTGCAGGTCGGCAATCGCTCCCCCCAGCCGGGCGAAGGCGACAAGCCAGGCGTGATCGGGAATCGCCTCCCGCAGTCGTCCCAGAAGATTTTCCACCCGGGGCAGATCATGGTCGACCAGCGCCGCGATCAGGTCATTGACCAGCAGGGTCCCGGGATCATCCAGAAAGAGATTTTTCTGCCCCAGGGCCACCTCCACTGGACAAGGGACATAGTGCGTCACCAGGAGCTCCTCCAAGGAGGCCACCCCATGCCGGGAAAACCGCAAGGGACTCTCCCCTGAAACCGCATGGGAGGACCGGTAAATTTGCCTTGAGGGAATCATTCCGAGAGAAAGAGCCTCCGCCGCCACCTCGGTCAATCGCTCGACCGCCCTTCCCATCGCCGCCCCAAGACGCGCTTCCAGGGAGTCCAATACCCCCTCACGCCACGCCCGACAATCCTCCGGGGTCAGAAAACCCTCTCTCACCAGAAACTCCAGGGGAACCAACTCCCCCGTCTCCAGCAGCAAGCGGTCCAACGTCGACAGAGGGGGCATCGCACATTCCTCCAGAACTCCGCTTCAGGGGATCGCACGGTATCAACCACCACTACCTGCGGGCGTCGCGGCGGGCAAACTCGGTCGCCAGGATCTCCCCTTCCACCTCGATGCGCTCCGGGGTCACCAGCCGGCCAAAGCCCTCCGGGGTCCCCCGACCATCACCCAACATTCGGGATGCCATGATCGCACCGACAAAGGGCCTGGGATGGGAGCGCTCGTAATAATTCCGATTGTTCTGCGTCACATCGTTGTAGGCACCGAAATTCCAGAACGGATGGATCCCGGACAGTTCCCGAATCAAAGCAAGGTAACTGGCCGCATCGATCTCGTCCATCAAATGCTGATTAAGGGGCGCGATCCACAGGATCAACTCGATACCGTTTTTCCGGGCCAACCCGACAAGCTCTCGGAGAGGAGCCAAGTGAAAAGAAACAAAACCACTCGCCTTCCGACGTGCCGTCACACGCGGCTTCAAGAAACGATCTGAATTAGCATAATAGGCTTCAGGGTCAGCGACAAGAGGTCTTTCAGAGAACAGAAAATGCGACCGCCCATCTCCAGAGATATCAAAAGAAACCGGGACGCCAGGGGAATTGTTGTAACGCCATTTGTCCAACATCGCCTGGTGCGGCACCAGGAATATATTATCCAGAAAAAAAAGAAGCCGTGAACTCCCGGAAACATCCGGGTGATGTCGGTATACCAGGCCATACCTCTCGGCCTTGCTCCGAGCATCCATGCGACTGGAATTGGTCAGAACATCCGGATCCAACTGGATCAATACTTCCTTGATTCTTAAGCCATAGTCCAGGCAATAGCGAAGGATCATCAAATAGTCATCAGGCGTGCCGGTATTGAAAGCAAAATTGTAGATCCGCGAATCGGACCGATAACGAGCGAATACCGCTGGATCGAACGGCGCGGTCCGGGATGAACCAAACAACAGACCGGTATAGCGCCGAGGATATTCACGGATGTGCTCGACCTTGAGAAATCGCAGATTGGGATCCGAAGAATAGGGCAGCCATCCCGAACCGAAAACCCCATAGGGATCCACCAAATATCTCATCCCCACGAGCACCAGGACAGGAAGCAGAGAGAACGCCAGCACACGATGCGACCAGTTTCGATAGGTCATGGCTCGCGAACCCGACGCGAGCGAACCCCCGGAGAACTCTTTTCAGCGCTGCGCACCACGCGCCTCCGAGTGGATCCGCATCGGCAGGTCAAGAGGCGAAGGGGGGGTCACCGCCAACCGCCAGAGGGTGGTCTCACCCTCTTTGCCGACCGGGGTAAAACCGAGGCGGGCATAGTGGTCCCGGACCATGCCATTGCGTTCGGTGGGAATAAAACGCCCAAGCAGGGCGGAAATCCCTGCCTTCGCCGCCTGGTCGAGAAGTTCCCGCAGGGTAGCCAGTTCTACCTTGCGGTTCAGGACCCGACAGCTCATCAACCAGGTATCGATCTCCCAGAGGCTCTCCCGGCGACGACAGATCACGACGCCGATCATGCCATTGTCGCCGAAGCGATCGGCCAGGCGGATCTGAAGGGTGAAGAGCTCCGGATCAATCTCCATCGCCGCCACCTCGGCCTCGGAATAGCGCCGGGTGGTAAGATTGAACTGGTTGGTCTTATTGATCAATTGGGCAATACGACCGCGACCGACCGCAGCGAAAGGGGAAAAGCGGACGACCATCTCCAGGGAAGCGAGAAAGGCATCGAGATCCCGAAAACCCTCCTGGGGCGGCTCACGCCTGCTCCTCTCCCGGTACCATTGGGCGCGATGGCGATCATCCTCGGTAAAGTTCACTGCCTCGAAGTAGCCGCCGGCAGCGAGAACCTGGGGGTAAAGGGCCGGATCCTCCGGCAATTCCGGCACCTCCACCATCGGCAGGGCTTGCCGGACCTGGGCCCTCTCCGCCGGATTGTCATCCAACAGAACCAGTGAATCGAGCCCCAGGTTGAGGGATGCCGCGATCCTCTCGAGATTGCTCGCCTTGTCCTGCCAGTTGGCCACAAAGACCGCGAGATGATCGCGCCGGACAACCATTTCCGGATGATGGAGAAAGGGCAGCATCGCCGTCCCCTCCTCGTTCTTGGAGCAGACCGCAAGGACAATCCCACGCCGATTGAGGGCCAGCGCCTGACGCTGGACTTCAAGAAAGGCCTCCCCCAGGGGGGAGCCCTGCCCCAGGACGAGGCCGTTCAGACCATCGTCGCCGATGATCCCCCCCCAGAGAGTATTGTCGAGATCAAGTACCAGACATTTGCGACTCTTGCCCCGAAGGGTCGCCAACAGACGCACCAGATGATCGGCAACCCACGGGGTCAGAGTCGGGGCGAAGGCCAGCTTCGCCGCATGCCACTGGACCGGGTCATGCCAACGCTCCAGACCGACCGTAGCCGCGAGCCCCGCAGCGTCGAAGAGAAGATCCGGACTCCCCTCCAGGGAGTCAACCAGCGCCTGGTTGAAGGCCTCCACCTGACCACGCAGCGAAAACCGGCTCCGACGATCATAGTGGCCGAACAGAGAGAGAGGAGGAAGCGGCAGGGTTTGTAGCACGAGGGGCCCCCTGAGGGATGCGCGGAACCCCTGCCGCAGGGTCGCGATCAGCCCCAAAGCGGCGGCAACCGGATCCTGATCGTCACCTCCGGATCCCAAATTCTCCCCGGGCAAACCGGGTCTCCGACCCGCTCCGGGGCCGACACCCTCCCGAAGGACTTCCCCGCCGGCGGCGTTCACCAACGCGTCCGCAACCCGCCTCTCGGGCGTCAGAAAGGGGAGCCCCCGGTGGTCGAGGGCCACCCAGACAGCATCGGCCTGAAACCGGTTGATCCGCGACCCGGGATCGACCGCCTCCGCGACCAAAGCGCCAAAATCACCTGCGACCAGATGCAGATCCAGCCCGTAGCGCAGGCCGCTGGCAACGAGACAAGGCAAGAGGAGACCAAGGGTAGCGTTGCCGACGACCCCCAGGCGGAAAGGCTCAAACCCGGGAACGGCACTTCCCTCCGGCAAGCGCCATTCCTCCCACTGCCGGGCGAGAAAGGTCAACTGATTGAGATCAAGGCAACATCCTGCAAGCGCCCGCAGGGCCAGTCCGCCATCGTCGGAGGCGGCCCGCAAGGCCTCACGACAGGCACTGCGGAAATCCGCTGGCGGCTTGATCCTCCAGGGCAGTGACTCGATCCGCCACTCTTCCATTTCCCGGATCCCTGTTCAAGACAGTATGGAAAAAACGCGGATCACTCCCCTGGCCGGTGAGGACAGTCCGTCCGGGTACATTCGGCGTAGATATAGAGCGCATGGTCACGGACGACAAAGCCACGCGCCTCGGCGATTTCCTTTTGCCGGTGTTCAATCACGTCGTCGAAAAACTCCTCGACCCGACCACACTGAAAACACACAATGTGGTCGTGGTGGTCCCCCTGATTGAATTCAAAGACGGCCCTCCCGGTCTCGAAGTGGTGCCTCACCAGGAGTCCAGCGTGTTCAAACTGGGTCAGGACCCGGTAGACGGTGGCAAGACCGATGTCCTCGCCTTCATCCAACAGACGCTTGAAAACATCCTCGGCGGTCAGATGTCCGCCATCGCTGTTGAAGAAGAGTTCCAGGATACGCATGCGCGGACCGGTGGCCTTGAGACCGACCTTGCGGAGGTTGGCTTGGGTATCCATTTGGTCCGACCTCCCGCCATTCTGTCGCCACGATTGTGATCCGCCACACCCTGTGCCCGACCGGCATCGCGACCACCGAAGCCGAACACCCCCTCATCCCAGAGAGACACCCCCGGTCCGGCATCTCTTCGTGAACGATCCGTGCGGAAAGGCCCGAGTGTCATTGTCCCACCCCCTCACCCCGATGACAAGCCCCACCAACGGCCCTCATCGCGAGACGGGTCGACATCTATACATCCAATCGGCTCGTTTATTCGGACAGGTCAACCCTACCGGGTTGGACTCGCCGACCGTATCGGAATGGTGTAACCTGACCCCAGACGGTCGGCAGAATGGCAGCCGGCAGAAGGATCGCCAACAGAATGGACGTGGACCGGTTAGCGGGTCCCGTTACGGGCGCTCGCGTGCGTACCGACCGGGTTTCCCTGGTCCGCCGCGCCTTGCCGACGGCATTCGGACGAGAGGAGAGAGGAAATGCGCAGGGTCACAACGACGTTCCTGACCATACTGCTGTTTCTGGGAGCAGCAACGGGGGCCCGGGCCGATGTTCTGGTACTGATCCACGGCTATACCGGTTCGTCGCAATCCTGGGAGGCGAGCGGCGTTGTGCCGGCGCTCGTCGCCGATGGATGGGAACGGACCGGGATCATCACCCTGACCCCGATGGGTGTCCAGAAGATCCCAGGACCTGCGAAGGGCAATGGCAAGTCCCTTTATCTGGTCGACCTGCCTTCGGAAGCGCCACTGGCGTTGCAGGCATACCACCTTGGAATGTTGCTCCAATGTTTGCGGCAACACCACCCGCAGGAGCCAGTGATCCTGGTCGGACACTCGGTAGGGGGCGTGGTCGCCCGCCTGGCTGTGGTGCTTGGGCGCATCCCGGGCATTTCGGCGTTGGTCACTATCGCCTCCCCCCACTTGGGGACCCCTCTCGCGGAAAGGGCCCTGGACCTGACCGACGATCAGGGCCCGATGGAGATGATCAAGGAGTTCTTCGGCGGCGACGCCTACCGTTATCTCCAGTACTCCCGCTCGTTGCACCTGGATCTGGCACGCCCCAGGCCCGGTTTCGTCCTCTACTGGCTGAATCTGCAGCCTCACCCGGACATAGCCTACGTCTCGGTCATTCGCGGCACCCCCTTCGCCCTGTGGGGCGACGCCCTGGTCCCGGGCCCCAGCCAGGACATGAATCAAGTTCCCGCGCTCCAGGGACGATCTGCGGTCGTCCAGGCTGGTCTGGGGCACGGGCTCGAACCGGGAGATGGTATCACCCTCCTAGGGATCCTCCACACCCTGGAATCCGCGAAAAAGGGTCCTCCGCCTGCCCCGGAAGGGAGGCAACCCCCCACCTGACACCAGAGGATTCCAAGCCTGGCCCGAGACGGACGACAGACCCTCCTCTTGCACAAGAGCGCGGAGACGGCCTTGACCCGTTCCCCCTTCCCTCTTAGGATGTCCCCCTCGGTCGGGAGTCGGAACCCGCCGGGGGGGGGAGGCTCTCCGGGTCCCCCCTCTGGGGAGCCCTTCCCCACCGCCCTTCGGCCGCCTTAGCTCAGGGGTAGAGCAGCTCACTCGTAATGAGCAGGTCCTCGGTTCAATTCCGAGAGGCGGCTCCAAGAGATCGAAAGCTTACGGCCACTCTCGCGGTGGCCGTTTTTGTTCCAGTACCCACACAGTACCCAGCAGGAAGGAACTCGCCGAGCCAGAACCCAGGGGAATGGATTCGATCCCCACAGCAGTCATCAGCCCAATCCGACCGTCGGCAGTCCCGACGGTCAGGGCCGGGGGTGGCCCCGGCCCTTCGTTTGT
>JADGCL010000058.1 GCA_015229005.1 Magnetococcales bacterium | reverse complement strand
GGGGGCGGGACGGGGGGCGTCATGGGGAGCATGAAGGGGCCGAGGGTGGGGATCGGGGGGGGTCATAATGCGTCTGCTTCTGGTGGAGGATGATCCCCGCCTCGGCAAGCGTCTTCGGGACGAGCTGACCCGTTCCGGTTATGCCACCGATGTTGCCGTGGACGGGGTGGAGGCCGAGTTCCTTGGTCTGGAGACGCCCTATGATCTGATCCTGCTGGATCTGGGTCTGCCCGGGAAGAGTGGTCTGGAGGTCCTGCGTCACTGGCGGGCCGGCGGGGTGACGACGCCGGTGATCATCCTGACCGCACGCGATTCCTGGCAGGAGAAGGTCGAAGGGTTCCACGCCGGGGCCGATGACTATCTGTCCAAGCCTTTTCATACCGCCGAATTGTTGGCCCGGATTCAGGCGGTCAGTCGTCGCGGCAAGGCCCCCCTGGGCGGCCCCTTGCGGCATCGGGAGCTTGCCCTGGACGAGGAACACCAGACGGTCACCGTCGCCGGCGAACGGATCATCCTTACCGGGACCGAGTTCCGTCTGTTGCGCTATTTCATGCTCAATCCGGGAAAAATCCTTTCGAAATCGCGTCTGAGCGAGCACCTTTACGAGGATGACCGGGACAAGGACAGCAATGTCTTGGAGGTCTATATCCGCCGCTTGCGACAGAAACTGGGCGAGGGGATAATCGCCACCCGTCGCGGTCAGGGGTATCTTTTCGGCGAGGAGGTTGCGTGAGCGCCAAGCGGGTCGTTGTCCTGGATACCGAGACCACCGGCATGTCGCCCGGAGAGGGGCATCGCGTCGTCGAGATCGGCTGTGTCGAACTCCTCAGCCTGAAGAGCGGCGAGCGGCGCCAGTGGTATCTCAACCCGGAGCGGGAGATTCCCCCCGAGGCGACGCGGATCCACGGGATCGACGATGCCCGGGTGGCCGCTGCCCCGAAATTCCGGGAGATTGCCGCCGAGTTCCTGGAGTTCCTCGGCGATTCCCCCCTGGTGATCCATAACGCCGCCTTCGATCACGGCTTCCTGAACGCCGAGCTGGCCCGGGTTCCTCTTCCCGGCATTCCCTCGGACCGCCTGATCGATACCCTTCCCCTGGCCAAGCGCAGATTTCCCGGGGCCTCGGCCAGCCTCGATGCCCTCTGCAAACGTTTCCGCATCGATACCACCCAGCGGACCCTTCACGGGGCCCTTCTCGATGCTGAGCTCCTGACCGAGGTCTACATCGAACTCCTCGGCGGCAGCCAGTTCCGCCTGCAACTGGAGGCGACGCATGAGCCGGTCGCGGGAGGCCCCGCGACCGGTCTGGTTGCGGAACCGGGGAGTCTCCCCCGGGAGGAGAGGCCTTTCGTCGAGCCCCGGGTCTGGCCGCTTTCCCCGGACGAAGAGAGGGCGCACCTGGCCTTTCTGGAGAAGATTCAACGCGAGTCCGGCGGCTGTCTTTGGGCGGCTGGTGAGGGAGTACCTCACGGATAGCGCCGCTCCTGGAGCATTCGGGCCGCGAGTTCGAGGGTCTCCTGGAGGGGGAGGCCGACGACGTTCGAGTAGGAGCCTTCGATCCGGGTGACGAGCAGGGCCCCGAGCCCCTGGATGGCATAGGCCCCGGCCTTGCCGAACGGCTCGCCGCTTTCGATGTAGGCGGCGATCTCGGTGTGGGCGAGCCTCTTGAACCAGACCCGGGTCTCGACCAGGCGATGTTCGCAGCGGTGATCGGCCAGGCGGCAGAGGGCCACCGCCGTCACCACCCTGTGGTTGCGACCGGAGAGGAGGGCGAGCAGGCGTGCCGCGTCGGCGGCGTCGACCGGTTTGCCCAGGGGCTCCCCTTCTTCGGTCACCACCACTGTGTCGGCCCCGAGAGAGAAGAGCGGCCTTTCCTGGCCTGTCCCGCCGGTTGTCCCGCCGGGGTCTTCGGACGCTCCACCGGTGGCCTTGGCCCGGGCGAGACGGATGGCGAGGGCCTCGGCCGCCTCGCCGGGGAGGGGGGTTTCATCGATCGCCACGGGCCTGACCTCGGGGGTGAGGCCGACCTGGTGCAGGAGTTCCAGGCGTCGCGGCGAGGCCGAGGCGAGCCTCAGGGGGAGGCCGCCGAGGGCCGCCTGCAGGGCGTTGATTTCATTCATGCGGGGGAGGGTCCGCCAGCTTCCCCGGCGAGAGCAAGGAAAAACTTCGTCCGGGACGCGGACGAGAACACTTGACGGTTGACGATGGGGGTTCTAAATGTTTCCCCCAGTGCCCGGACCGTCGGGGCGCCCCCGGTCGCGGACTGGCGGTGCCGGCAGTGGCGGCCGGGGTGGACCCTTCCGGGGGTCTCCCTTCCACCGTTCAGCCTCCCCCCCAAGAATTGTCCATGGCCGACGACAGCGCGCGGGTTCTTCAGGGTCTTCAGGGTCTGATCCGCGACGACCTGGAGCGGACCAATCGCATCATCATGGAACAGCTGACGGCCGAGGTCGAGTTGATCCCCACCCTCGGCAGCCATCTCATTGCCGGCGGCGGCAAGCGGCTCCGGCCCATGCTGACCCTGATCACGGCGCGGATGTTCGGTTACCGGGGGGAGAAGCATGCCCTGCTCGCGGCGGTGGTGGAGTTCATCCACACGGCGACCCTGCTCCACGACGATGTCGTCGACGACTCGGTGACGCGCCGGGGGCGGGCGACGGCCAATTCGGTCTGGGGGAGCAAGGCCCCGGTCCTGGTGGGGGATTTTCTCTTCTCCCGTTCCTTCCAGATCCTGGTCGACCACGGGGATCTCAAGGTTCTGAAGATCATTGCCGACTGCTGCGCCGTCATCTCCGAGGGGGAGGTGATGCAGTTGGTGGTGAGTCATGATCTCAATCTGACCGAGGAGCGGTATCTGCAGGTGGTCGAGCGCAAGACGGCGACCCTCTTTGCCGCCGCCTGTCGCATCGGTGCGGTGGTGAGCGGGCGGAGCCCGGAAGAGGAAGAGCGGATGTTTCGCTATGGACTCATGCTCGGCAACGCCTACCAGGTGGTCGATGATGCCCTTGATTACAGCTCCAGCCGGGAGACCCTCGGCAAGGGGGTCGGCGACGACTTCCAGGAGGGCAAGATCACCCTGCCGGTGATCCATGCCTTCCAGCAGGGCGATGGGGAAGAGAAGGCCTTCTGGCGCGATTCGCTGGCGGCCAGGGATCATTCCCCGGCGAGCCTTGCCCGGGCGATCGCCCTGGTGCGGGAGCGGGGTTCTCTGGACTACGCCGTCTCCCGTGCCCGCGCCTTCGCGGCCATGGCCAAGGAGGAACTCTCGACCCTGCCCCCCGGTCCGGAGCGGGACGCCCTGCGCGACCTCGCCGATTTTTCCGTTGACCGCAGCTATTGATCCGCCCTATCCTTCCCGCCTCTTTGCGATCCTGTTTTTTCTCCGGTCTGCCGGTTGGCAGCGGGGCCGTTGTTTCCGGCCCCCATGCTCCTCAGGTGGGCCGTGACCCGGTCGGGGTGTAGCTCAGGCTGGTAGAGCACCGTCTTCGGGAGGCGGGGGCCGTTGGTTCGAATCCAATCACCCCGACCACCGGGTCTGCCTCCGCTTACGGCGGGGGTGCGAGGTTTGTCCTTTCCTGCCGGTCGTCCTGCCGTGGTTTGCATCGCTCCCCAGTTTTGTCTCGGCTTCGCCTCTGTCCAACGCAGAATTTTCCACTTCCCGAAAGGGGCTGGGGGGGCAGGCGGAGCCTCCCACTCGGGCTCCTCCAGCCACTCCTGATATTATTTTTATCTATTCTCATGTTATTCCTGGAACAGGAGCAAGGGTTATGTACACCTTCATCAGGAATCTGGACGAGATAGAAAGCCTGGAAAGCGCCGAATTGGGCGCTCTGGCCAATGTTTGGCAAGAGCGTAAGGAAATATTGCAGACAAGCGGTGAATATCACGAATTTATCCGCAAGATGCAGCGCGAGTGGGCCATTGAAACAGGTATCATCGAGCGATTGTACACCTGGGATCGGGGGGTGACGGAATTATTGATAGAACAGGGAATCGAGGCCAGTCTGATCGCCCACCGTGGCGGTCTTGACAGGAATGAGGCCGAAAATGTTGCCGCCATCATCCGGGATCAACGGAATATCGTCGAGGGGCTTTTCTCGTTCGTTCGGGGTGATCGGCCTCTGTCGGAACACTACATCCGCTCTCTGCATGCCGAGTTTACCGCCCACCAGGATCATGTGGAGGCCCAGACGGAAAGTGGCCGATCCGTACAGGTAAGGCTGCTCAAGGGCGAATACAAGCAACAGTCGAACAATCCCAAACGTCCCGATGGTCTGGCCCATGAGTATTGCCCCCCGGAGCATGTCCGGCAGGAGATGGAAAATCTTATTGCCTGGTATGGAGAATGGGAGAGCAGGGCGGCACCTCCGGAAGTCCTTGCCGCCTTCCTGCATCACCGCTTTACCCAAATACACCCTTTCCAGGATGGGAACGGGCGCGTGGCCAGGGCCTTGGCCAGCATCGTTTTTCTCAAGGAGGGCTTGTTTCCTCTGGTCATTCGGGATTCGGACAGGGCACACTACATCGCGGACCTGGAAAAAGCCGACAGGGGTGAACTCAAGGACCTCTGCGCCCTCTTTGCCAAAAATCAGAGGGAGTCGGTTCTTGCGGCCTTGGGAATCGAACGGAGCGTCCATCGGGCGCACCATGCCGAGGAGATTCTCTCCTCCGGGCTGCAGCTCTTGCGCAACCGGGATGTGGTTGAAACAACCCGCATGGATGGGGTGTTCGTGCATGCGGAGAGGCTCAGGAAGATGGCCGACGACCGTCTCTCCGGCATTGCCCGGGAGGTGAACGCGCAATTGCAGGGACTCACCCCTCCCCGGGGAAAACGCTACCGTGCCAACAACGATTCCGCTAAAAACGAGTCCGACAGGCGTCTTTATTTTCGCAATGAGGTTATCGAGATAGCCGGTCGTTATAAATATTTCGCAAATTTCTCGAAAAACTGTTCCTGGGCTTCCCTGACCATTCAGTCATTGAATCACTTCCAGTTCGTGGTTGCCTTGCACGGGCTTGGCCAAAAGCACGATGGTATCATGGCAGCTTCAAGTTTCACTCTGTTTCGTATCCCCCGGGAAGATCAGTCCGGAACGGCAACAGTTGATGTCCGTCCTGCATCGCCTGATTTTTTTCAGTTCAATTATGTAGAGCCTTTCGAGAGTATCCAAAACCGGTTCCGGGAATGGCTCGAGGATTCCTTGGCCGTCGCTCTGGCCGAGTGGCATCGCTCCCTTGCCAGGGAGGTGGAATCCTGAGGCTGGTCCATTCCTGTCCGGACGGCGAGCGGGCGGGGTGATCCCTCTCTCTCCCCTGTCGGGATTGTTCACTGGGCCGGGTCGTCTTCACCGGAACGGAGGCGCACCTCGAGTTCGGCGAGTCCTTGCGGCGAGCCGATCTCGTAGAATCGCCGTGTCACCTCGTACCCGGCCAGTTCACCGTGTTCGGCCAGCTCTTCGAGGAGTTCGGCCAGATCCCAGGGCGATTCCCGGCCAGCGAAAAGCGAGGCCCGAAAGAGCGACAGCCCATGATCCACATGGCGCATCTCCGGTGAGCGTCGGCGCTTGCTGTAGCGGCGGATTCGCCCCTCGGCAAAGAGGACGTTGGAGCGCTCCCAGCGGTCCGCGTTCTGCAGGATCGTCATCATTGCCTGGGCCCCGGAGCGGCGGAAGGCCTCCGCCACGGCGAGATAGGGGAGTTCCAGGTAGCTGTCTCCGTACATGACCAGGAAGGGATCTCCCAGCCAGGGGAGCGCCCGGGCGATCGCCCCCCCCGTGCCCGCGAGATCCGGCCCGTCCGCCACACAGGTGACCGTGAGCCCGAAGGCCGAGCCGTCTCCCACGAAGGCCGCCACCTGTTCGCCCAGATGGCCGGTACACAGGACCACCCGTTCGATCCCGGAGCGCCGCACCAGCCGCAACTGATGCGCCAGGAAGGGCTCTCCCGCGACCGGAACCAGGACCTTCGGCAAGGTCGCCGTCAGCCGACCCAGGCGCGTGCCCAGTCCCCCGGCAAGGATCGCCAGGACCGGCGGCCAGGGGGCCTCAGCCATTGACCACCACCCGCGTCCCCTCGAAATCGAAGCGGAAATAGACCTCCTGCATCCCTGCCTCGGTCAGGGCCCGTCGCAACGCCATTTTCTCTTCGGCGTAGAACATGAGAAACCCGCCGCCGCCGGCGCCGATCAGCTTGCCCCCGACCGCGCCGTTCTGCATCGCCAGGGCATACCACTCGTCGATCCGGGGATTGCTCATGCGGCTCGAACGGCGCTTCTTGAACTGCCAGTGTTCGTCCATGATCCGCCCGAACTCCCGCAGCTCGCCGCTCTCGAAGGCCTCGCGGCTGCGATATCCCAGCTCCTTGACGAAATGCAGGTTCGCGAGCATCTCCCGGTCGTCCTCCCGCGACCGGTCATCCTGTTCCTTGAGGATCTCCGAAGCGGCGCGGGAATAGCCGGTGAAAAAGAGACAGAGATTCTCTTCGAGGCTGTGCCGGCTCTGGGTGGAGATGGCCAGCGGCGATGCCGTCACCCGGTCATCGGGGTGAAACTCGAAGCAGGTGAGTCCTCCCATGGCGGCAATGTATTGATCCTGTTTGCCGATCGGCTCCTTCAGGCGATCCAGCTCGATGTGGCAGGCATCTTCCGCCAGTCGCTCCGGGGTCACCGGTCGTTTGCGGAAGGTGTAGAGGGCCTTGAGGAGTCCGGTGGTGAAACTCCCGGAGGAGCCCAGACCGGTGCCGGCGGGGATGTCGGCCATGCTTGTCAGTTCGAGGAAGCTGCCGTCCATACCGGCCAGCTCCAGGGCTTCGCGGATGATGGGGTGTTTCAGCTCCGCCGCCCGGGGAACCCGTTCGAGGCGGGAGTATTTGACGATCAGCTCGGGGACGAAGGTCTGGTGGAGGGTGGTATAGACATATTTGTCGATGGCGGCGGCGATCAGAAAGCCGCCGTGCTTGCGATAGTAGGAGGGGAGATCGGTTCCTCCCCCCCCCAGGGAAACGCGCAGCGGACTGCGGGTGATGATCACGGCTGGCCCTCCTCTTGGTCGGATTGACCGGTGTCGAACAACGATAGACAAATGAAGACAATATTAAAAGTGGTGCCCGATCTTTCCCAGTCTGCGTTGCAGACGTCTTGGCAGGGTCACCACCCCCCGATGATATCCCGAGAGGAGTAGCGCCGCGGCCATCGAAAGGATGCCGGCCAGGCCGATTCCTCCCTGGAGCAGCGGGTGAATCTCCAGGCGTTCCAGGAGGGTGACCCCGGCCACGGCGGCGATCAGCGATACCAGGAAGGGCATCAGGGTGTGGAAGAGTGCGGGGCCGATGTCGTCCCGGGTCAGACCGCAGTGGGAGACCACTGCCTGGAAGAGCAGGGCCGCGAAGGCGACGAACCCCAGGGTCGCGGCGACGGCGACGCCTTCGATGTCGAACCCTGCCTTGACCGCCAGGATGCCGAGGATGGCCGTCGTTGCCGCCGCCCCGAGTCCTGCCCAGACCGCCGCGATCTGGCGGTTGTGGGCCACCAGGATTCCGCGGGCCGGGTAGGCCATGGCGAGGAAATGGGTCCCGAGGATGACGATCCGGGTGGCCTCGATGCCGGGCTCGTAACGGGGCAGGAAGAGATGGATGAAGGGGCCGATCAGGACGAAGGCGGGGCCGATCAGGAAGGGCATGAGATAGGCGGTGGTGGTGATGGGGCGGATGAAATGGCGGCGGGCGAGTTCGGCGCCGAGATCGCGATCGGCCGCGGCGGCGGCCATGAGGCGGGGCTCCATGACCTCGCGGGAGACCCCGGGGAGGCTCATCAGGGCGCCGCTCACCATGGTGGCGACGCCGTAGTAGCCGAGGGCTCGGTTGCCCAGCATGGCGGCGATGATCACCTTGTCGATGCTTCTGAGGAGGGCCGCCATGAGGTTCATGATCATGATCGGAAAGCCCTCGCGGACGAGTTGCCGGAAGGTGGCGAAGTGGAAGGTCCCGACCGGTTCGATGCCGTGACGCCACCATAGGTGGACGGTGGTGAAGAGGGTCCCCAGGGCGAGGGCGCCGATGGCCCCGTAGAAGCCGAAGGGGGGGATGAGGAGCAGGGTCAGCACGAAGACGGCGGTGGTCTGGGTATAGCTGGTGGCGCTGACCAGCCTGAAATTCTCCCGCCCCTTGAGCAGGCTGATGTGAAAATCCTGGTGCCAGTTGATGAGGAGGATGATACTGGCGACCCCCAGGCCGACCCGTTCCTCGATCCCGAGTCCCGGCCAGGCGAAGGCCGCCAGGATCATGGCCAGGGCGGCTGGGAGCTTCAGCAGGAGGGGGCCGTAGTAGGCCGCTCCCTTGACCAGGGTCACCTGGGGCTCCTCGCCGCGGGCGCTGTGGAAGGGGATCCGGAAGCGCATGGCGCTGCGTGCGCCCAGGTGCAGGTGCGTCCCCCAGGTCGGGATGATGTTCAACAGACTCCAGAGACCGAACATCTCCGGCGACAGGAGCCGCGGGCGGATGAAGGTGGTGACGAGCCCGAGGAGCTGTCGATAGATGTTGCTGCCGGCGAAGTGGAGGATGTTGCGGAAGGTGGTCTCGTCCACCTCTTCCGGGGAGGTGGTCGCCGTGGCGGTGGGGTGCTTTCGGGGGGGGCGGGCCATGGTGTTCCATCCTTGGGGGTTGGTCGGGGAGGGGGGATCCCCGGAGGTTCCGGGACGACAACACGGGAGGTGCAGGTGGCGCCGGATTCCCTGACAGCCAGTCTAGCAGTGGCGGGCTCCCCGGGGGAGGTTTCCCCGGAGCAGTCGGTCGGGGAGGCCCCGGACGCGGCGCTCCTGGCGGCGATTGCCCGGCTCCCCGCGGGGAGCCGGGTGGTGGTGGATGCGGACGAGACCCTGTTCCTGGGGAACACCACCGAGGCTTATCTCAGCGCCTTGCGTCCGGCGCTTCTGGGGTCGCTGCTCCTCTTTTTGCTGGACCTGTTGCGGCCCTGGCGTTTTCTCCCGGGCAGGGGCGATCGGGAGGAGGTCCGGGACTGGGTCCGGGTGGTGGTGGCGACTCTTCTCTTTCCGTGGACGCCGTTGTGGTGGCGCCATCGGGCGCAGCGGGTGGCGCGGGAGGGGGGCAACCGTCCCCTGCTCGCGGCCCTCGCGGGCAATCCGGGGTTGCGGCTGGTTGTCGGAGGTTCCGGGCTGGGTTTTATCATCGCTCCGCTCCTCGAACCGCTCGGGTTGGCGGCGGCGACCCTTGCGACCGTAGGCTTCTGGCGCGGGCGGCGGGATCTGGCCAGGGGGGTTCGGGGAAGGCTCGGCCCGGCCTGCGGGGGGGAGGCCCCGGCGCTGATCCTCTCGACCCGGATGGAGGCCGGCGAGCTGGGTCCCTGGGGCGGCTCCTTGCGCTCGATTCGCTGGCCCGGGGCCTGCCGCGAGGCTGCGATCACCGGGGTCTTCATCCCCTTCCTCTACATGGAGCGGGCCAAGCGCCCGGGAAGTCGCTATTTCCTCAAGGTGGTCCTCCTGGAGGATTTCGCGATCGTGGGGATCGCCATGGTCGTGATCAATCCCTTTCCCCATATTCTTGCCTTGACGATGCTCGGCTTTCACCTTTCGTTGTGGTGCATCTACGAGGCGGGTTATGTCGAGAATGACCGTGTCGCCGAGCGCTACGAGGCCGATCCGCACCTCAACCCGGGCTATCAGCGGCAGCTGACCTGGTATCGCGAATGGAAGGCCTGGCTCTGGGCGGCGGGGTTTGCCGTGGCGGGTCTCGCCTGTCTCGGAGAGTACCGATCCCTCACCCGGGCCCCGGATGGTTTTCCACCCTGGCCGACGGTGGCGGTGAGCTGGCTTGGGGTGCTGCTCCTGGTGCGTCTGACCTACCGCTGGTTCAACTATCTGGACAAGCCCTCCCGCCCCTGGGTCTATCTGCTGTTGCAATCCTGGAAATATTATCCCTTTGCCCTCATCGCCCCGATCTATTGGCTCGGGGCGGCGATGATGTCGGCGCAGATTCTCGCCCGTTGGCAGGCCTACATCCTTTATCGGACCACTGCCGGGGGGTGGCCGGACTCCATCGGCGCCCTGCGCTTTGTCCTGCTGCTGCTGCTCATGGTGGGATTCGGTCTGGCCCGCGGTGAGCTTCCCCATTTTCTTACGCTGCTGGAGTGGATCCAGGGGGGGCTGATCCTCCTGGTTTTCGGCTTCAAGGGACGCAAACATATCCGCCGGGTCCTGGGCAAGGGGAGGTGGATCACCTCGGTGTGACCTGCGATTTCCGCTCCGGCGCGGGGAGGAGGGAACGGTCCTATTGGTGCGAGCTGGAACAGAGGATCAAAACGGACTGACGCAGTCGTGGACCCAGAGGACGGCCTCTTCGTGACGCACCAGGGCCGAAACCGGGCCGTCGTGGGAGATGACGAAGCCGACGGTACCCGGATTGTTGCCGACGAAATCGACGGCGGAGCTGTGACGGGTCCCGTAGCGGGAGAGGTCGACGGGGAATTGGGGCCCCTTGACGGTCGTCTGGCAGGAGAGGACCTCGCCGCGCCAGCGGTTGGGAATCAGGGTCGAGCCGAAGCAGAGCGGTCGGAGGCGGTGATTGAGGATCAGGGCGCCGTCGACCCGGGTCATTCGTGCCAGCATCTCGCCATGTTCGATCAATTTGCGCTTGGCATCGAGGACTCCCCGGGTCGCTCCCCTGGCCAGGCTTGGGCGCGATCCGGAGGTCTTGCTCTTGGCCATTTGCGATTGTTTTTTCTCGTGCCGGCTGAGCTCGGCGATGAGATCCGCCCCTTCTGGGCTCGAGGTGAGGAGGTTCCGCGGAATGACCGAGCTGGCGAGCGCCTCCTCCATTCCCGGGGGCAGCCAGATGATGGTGCCGCCGCTGCTGATGTTGGCGGTCTCGACGAGGATGAACTTGATCAGCGCCCGATAATTCGACCAGTATCCCTGGCCGTAGAGTTCCACCTCGGGGTGATTTTCGATGCCGTTGCGGAAGGCCTGGCCGATGGCGCAGGCGTTGAAAAGATTGGCCACCGGCTCGGTGAATCGCCCCGACTGGAACTGCGCCAGGGTCTGATCGCCGAGACGGATGAAGAGCGAGCCGGGGCGCAGGGTGGTGATGGCGAGGGCATGGATCGTACCGTGGGTGCTGGGGAAGGGGTCCAGGCCGCCGTCGCCGCGTTTGCTGTTGAAGAGGGTGCCCCAGATCTCCAGGGTCTTGGGATCGTCCGCCCGGGGGCCGACGGCCAGGGAGGCGGTGAGGGGGTCGAAACCCGGGCCCAGCTTGACCAGCGAATCCGGGGTGAAGGGGCGTCTTTTTTCGTAGACCAGACCGAAGTTGGAACCGCCAAGGCTCTCGAACTCCTTGCGATCGAGAAGGGTGACGCTGACCTGAACCTGACGATCCTCTTCGCGCCGCAGCCCGGCGAGGAAGACGGTCTCCATGACGCTCTTGACGTGCTGGAAGACCAGGAGACGAGCTTTGTCCTGATGGAGCCGATTGGCGAGGGAGAGGATCTGATCGATGATATGACTGTCGAAGAGGGCGATTCCCTCCTTGCCGCTCAGGATGCGTTTGCGTTCGGTGATGTCGCGGATGACGGCGGAGAAATAGTTGCGTTTGCCCGAGCGCCAGTGGGACAACGAGATCTCCAGGGGGAACTCTTCGCCGTTCTTTCTTTGCCCGGTCAGCTCCAGCATGCGACCGATGAACTTGGGCTTTCCGGTCGAGAGTAGGCGCGCCATGCCTTCCCGGTGTTGTTTGACGTAACGTTCCGGCATCACCCGGGTCACCGGCTCGTTGAGCATCTCGGCGGAGGTGAAGCCGAAGATGCGCTCGGCGCCGGTATTCCAGAAGGCGACCCGGTCGGAGGAGTCGACGGTGATGATGGCATCGATCTCCGAATTGGTGGCGAGGCGGGAGTGGAGTTCCCTTTCGGAGAGGGCCTTGAACGAGGCCCGATGATCGAGGATTCGCTGGATCCGCTGCCCGAGGATGGTCCACTTGATCGGCTTGTTGATATACTCCTCGGCGCCGACGTGGAAGGCCCTCTCGACGGAGAGGTCATCCATGAGGCCGGTGACCATGACGACCGGGGTTTCGCTGCCGCCGGGGAGGTTCTTGATGGTGGTGCAGGTCTGGAAGCCATCCATCCCGGGCATCTGCGCGTCGAGGAGGATGAGGTCGGGCTGTCGGACCTTGAAGGCCTCGATGGCCTTCTCTCCGGTTGCGGCGGTGACCACTTCGTAGCCTTTGCGACCCAGGAAACGGGCGGTGATCACGAGGATATCCTCGTCGTCGTCCACCACCAGGATGAAGCGGGGTTTCGTCTTGGAATCCACGTTGTGTCCCATCGCCTGGTCGGACGGGCGCCCCGGCGTGGCACCCCTTCTCGCCCCTGATCATCCGCCGTCCCGGGATACTTGAACATTTTGCCGCAGCGGTGCAAGAGTTTTTTCCGCCCCGGGGCCCCTGGCCTGACGATAAACTCTTTCCGGGGACCCTGGGTTCCCCCCTTTTCGGCTCCTCCCGCCGCGATGCCATGGACCGGAAGGGAGACGAACGGAATGAATGCACCCGGGAAATCCTGAAGGAGGAAGCCGGTTACGACAAGGGAGATGCACCTGTTCGCCGGGGATGGTAGACTCGTGCGGCGGGTCCGCCGGAGGCGTGGCGGGATTCCCGGTGAACAGAAGATCTCGTCTTCCCACCCTCCGGAGCGTGCCGTCATGCGACCTCAGCACTGTTTCGTCACGGGCGGGGCCGGCTTCATCGGCTCCAACCTCGTTGATCGTCTCCTGGCCGCCGGGGTCCGGGTCACGGCCTACGACAATTTTTCCACAGGGTTTCGGGAATTCCTGGAAGGGGCGCTGCGGCATCCCGATTTTCGCCTGGTGGAGGGGGATCTCCTGGACGCCGAGGCGCTTCGGGGGGCCATGGCGGGGGCCGATTTCGTCTATCATCTGGCGGCGAATGCGGATGTCCGATTCGGCACGCACCACCCGCGTCGGGACCTGGAGCAGAACACCCTGGCGACCTTCGAGGTCCTGGAGGCGATGCGGGCCAATGGCATTCGCGGTCTTGCCTTTGCGTCGACCGGCTCGGTCTACGGGGAGCCCGAGGTGTTTCCGACGCCGGAGGATTGTCCTTTTCCGGTCCAGACCTCCCTTTATGCGGCCTCCAAACTGGCGTGCGAGGGGCTCATCCAGGCCTATGTGACCGGATTCGGTTTCCAGGGGTATATCTTTCGCTTCGTTTCGGTCCTGGGGGAGCGTTATACCCATGGCCACGTCTTCGATTTTTATTTCCGTCTGAAGCGGAATCCGCAGGCCCTCCACATCCTCGGTGACGGGCATCAGCGGAAATCCTACATGGACATTCAGGATTGCATCACGGCGATGTTGCTTGCGGTGGATCGGGCCGAGGGGCCGCTTTCGATCTTCAACCTCGGGGTCGACGACACCATCGAGGTCAATCAGTCGGTGGCCTGGATCACCGAATACCTGGGGGTGACGCCGAGGCTGACCTGCGAGGGGGGGCGCCGGGGTTGGATCGGAGATTCTCCTTTCATCCACCTGGATACGCGCAAGATTCGCGCCCTGGGCTGGTCCCCCGAACGCTCGATCCGCGACGGGGTGGTCCGGACTCTGGCGTGGCTCGAGGCCAATCCCTGGGTCGAGAGACGCCGGGCGTGAGGGGCCGATCGCCGCCCGCGCTTCCTGATGCGCTTTCCGCTTCTTCCACCCTTTGTCTCTCCCCAAGGATGTCTGCACCATGAATACCGTGGTCCTGGGAATGTGGCACCTCGGCTCGGTCACCGCCGCCGCCATGGCCGAGGCCGGCCACCGTACCGTCGGTCTCGACCCTGATCCCCAGGTGATCGAGGCCCTCGGGGAGGGTCGTCCCCCCCTCTACGAGCCCTTCCTCGCCGAGACCATCGTCCGCGAGCAGGCGGGGGGGCGACTTTCGTTCACCACCGACCCCGCCGTCATCGCCGGCGCCGATCTCCTCTGGGTTGCCATCGATACCCCGGTGGACGAGGCGGACCGGGCCGAGGTCGGCGTCGTCGAGGCGGCGATCCATGCCTGTTTCGACCTCCTGAAGGAGAACAGCATCGTCCTTGTCTCTTCGCAATTGCCGGTCGGGAGCATCGCCCGCCTGGAGAGGGCTTTTGCGCTGCGGTCCGGGGGGCGAAGGGTGGGGTTTGCCTCCTGGCCGGAAAATCTGCGCCTGGGAGAGGCCCTCGCCCGCTTTCGCAAGGCCGATCGTATTGTCCTGGGGCTTCGCGAACCCTGGGTGCGGAAGCGCCTCGAACCCATCGCCCGCGACTTCTCCCGGGAGGTGCTGGTCATGGGGGTGGAGTCGGCGGAGATGTCCAAACACGCCTTGAATGCCTACCTGGCCACCTGCATCGCCTTCACCAACGAGGTCGCCTCTCTCTGCGAGGTGAGCGGCGCCGACGCCCGGGAGGTCGAACGCGCCCTCCGCAGCGATCCTCGGGTCGGTCCCAAGGCCTATGTCCGCGCCGGCGGTCCCTTCGCCGGCGGCACCCTCGCCCGCGATCTCGGCTATCTCTCGGCCCTGGGCGAAGACCGGGGGGTTGCCGTGCCCCTCCTCCGGGCCGTCCCCGTCAGCAACGCCGCGCACCATCACTGGAGTCGGCGGCGCCTCCTCGAAATGCTGGGAAACCTGGACGGACGCCCCATCGCCGTTCTGGGATTGACCTACAAGATCGACACCGACACCCTTCGACGGTCCGCCGCCATCGAGCTGATCCACTGGCTGGTCGCTCAGGGGGCCCGGGTGTCCGCCTTCGACCCGCGGGTCCGGACGTTGCCCGAGGCTCTGGCCCCGGTCGTCACCCTGGCCGCCTCCTGGGAGGGGGCCTGTCAGGGGGCCGAGGCGGTCATCGTCACCCAGGGACGACCCGAGTTCGAGGAGATGACCCCTGCCCTCCTGCGGGAAATCATGAGGCGGCCCCTCGTGCTGGATCCGGAACGGGCGGTCGAAAGCACTCTGGGGGCGGTCCCGGGGAATGAGTCCGGGGAGATCGCCTACGTCACTGTCGGTCGACCTTGAAGGCTCTGTCACCATTCGCCGGGCTTGCGGTTGCCGAGATCGACCGTCGCCTGGCCGGTCCCGGCCTTCGCTGGCGGAGCGGCCCGTTCGTCATCCAGCTTCGTGCCCGGAACATCCCCCGCCTGGGGGAACAACTCGCGTTTCTCTATGCCGCCCACCCGGTCATCGATCCGCCGTGGGAGGAGGTGGCCGATACCCACCTCGACCTGATCCGCTCCGGAGGCTGGCGCCGCTGGTGGCGGGCCCAGGCCATCATGGAAGAGGATGGGGCCAGACCCCTGCAACCCTTTCCGCTGGACCACGCCCTCCCCCTCTTCGAGTGGGGCTGGAATTTCATCATCGCCTCGCGCGGCAACCGCTATCTCATGCTCCATACGGCGGCGCTCTCCCCGGACGGTGAACGCGCCCTGATCCTGCCCGGTCTGCCCGGATCGGGAAAAAGCACTCTCGCCGCCGCCCTGGCGCTCCGTGGCTGGCGGCTGCTGTCGGATGAGTTCGCCCTGGTTCGCCCGGAGGATGGCCGCGTCATGCCCCTGGCTCGACCCGTGGCCCTGAAAAACAGCTCCATTGGGGTCATCCGCGACTTCGATCCCAAGGCCGAGTTCGGCCCCCTCTTTCCGAAAACCCGCAAAGGCACGGTGGCGCATCTCAAACCCCCGCCCGCCAGCGTCGCCGCCATGGATCGGAGCTGCCGCCCCGCCTGGGTGGTGGCTCCCCGGTTCGAAAGCGGCGCCGGCGCCAGCCTGCAACCGATGGCCCCGGAGGCGGCCTTTCTCATGATCGCCGCCAACGCCTTCAACTACGAAGTCCAGGGAGAGCTGGGGTTCCAGGCCGTCGCCCGTATCGTTCGCAATTGCACGATCCACACCCTCACCTTCGGCGATCTGTCGGAAGCGGTGGCATTGCTGGCGGAACTCGTGGCAAGCTGACGGCGATGGTCCCGTCCCGGTCCGGGAGCCCGGTCTGCCCCGCCGCCACCACGATATCCCGCACCTTCAGGGAGTCTTCGGCATGTTTCTCCAGAGTCTCAAGATCACCAACCTCTTCTCTTTCGGTCCGGGTAACTTTCACCCCCCCTGCGGACAATCTCCACAGCGGGAGGGGAAACGGTCAGGGAAGATTGCTTTTTCAGCCTTTTGATTTGTTCCCTAGTTTTTCTTATGGTAGAGTCGAGCGTGGTCTGTCTCCGGTAGTGGAGCGTGATGTTCGGTTCCGCAAGCCGCTCTGTAGCACTGTGCAAGAGGCTGATTCCATGTCTTACTGGATCGTAAGGGTTTTTCCTGTCTAGGCACCATTGGGGGCTGGGACCGGGTCCGGGGCGGTGAAGGGAGTTCTTGGCGACAAGGAGACCAACCCGGAGGAGGCTATGCCCGTGCCTGAGGTGGGCACTCCCCGGGAGCGGGACGTGTTCACTCAAGGGAGGGGACTCATGTCAACGGTGGTCCGTAGATTTCTTTTGATTCTGAAAAATCCCCTCTTGCCTGTGGCCCGTGCGGTGAGTCTCTGGATCGCACTGACGTACGATCGGGAGAAACTCCATAGACTTCTAGGTACCATGTACTGCAAACCTGCACGGGGAAAATTCGGTTCCCTGGTCTTTGGCGCCGTCCTCGCCCGCTGGTTTCGCACCGTCTACCTCAGAGAAAAGGATCCCGACGTTCGTGAAGCCCTCAAAGATGTCTGCATGGCGGGACCAGGTGGGGTGGGATGGGCTGAGCATTACGACCGCATGCCTATCGTCCGGTCACGGCGTTTTGATGAAGAGTTCCCGTTTTTTCCGACAGTGGATTCAGTCCTGGAAAATGCTGCCGACGGGGCTGTAGTGATTCATATCGGCTGTTCCTCAGGTCGAGAGACCGCCTATTTTGCCCAGCGTTATCCGAAGCTCTCCTTCATTGGCACCGATATAGATGGGCCCATAGTTTCCCGGGCCGAACGGGTGTATCAGCGCGACAACCTCTTGTACAAAGTTGCCCGCGCCAGAGATATTCTTCTTGTTACTGATGATGTCCAGAAATTATTTATATTATCACATGGATCGCTCCAGTATGTTCAACCGGAACATCTCGAGATGATGTTCAAGTCTTTAAGAAATTGCCCTGATGCGACGATCATCGTCTGCGAGCCGTGGCGAGAGGATGGACCCTCGGTTGGCAGGCATAGCCGCTGGCGTGGCAATTTTTCCTTCTCCCACGACTATCGCCTTTATTCTGAGCAGGCTGGACTGGAAACGATGAGTTTCAGGACTGTTCAAACGGTCCATGATCCCAATTCTCGCCTCTTTAAAAATCGGCTCTATATTCTTGTCAGCAAGGTCCCAGGGTTGTAATCGTTCAGAGGGGGCCGTAAATGCGACATGCCGTCAATGGGCGAATCACCACCTTCATGACCGCTGCCGCTCCCTTTTCGATCCCCACCGTCTCATGACCACTCCTCCCGCCGACGGTCACGCCCTTCTGGCGGTGCTGCGGGAGCCGGGAAGCTACGCGGCGTGGTCGGTGACGGGTCGTGACGGACTTCTGCGTCTGGCCCGGCGTCACGGGCTGCTCGGCACTCTGGCGGAACGGTTGGTCGCGGACGGTCTCTGGGAGGCGTTGCCCCGGCGCGAGCGGGAGATCCTTACCGGGTCGCGCCGGGTCGCGGCGGAGAATGCCCGCCTTCTCACCTGGGAGGTGGGGCGGATCCGGCGCGCCTTTTTCGGCAGCGGCATCCCCGTCACCCTCCTCAAGGGGTGCGCCTATCACCTGGCGGCCCTGCCCATGGCCCGGGGAAGGATGGCGGCGGACGTGGATATCCTGGTCGATTGGGAGGATCTGCCGCTGGTGGAAAAACTTCTCGGCCAGCACGGCTGGCGCCACGTCAAGGTGGACCCCTACGACCAGCTCTATTACCGCCAGTGGATGCACGAGCTGCCGCCGATGCGCCACTGGGAACGGGGCCGGGAGGTGGACATCCACCACACCATCCTCCCCCGGACCAGCCGCCTCAAACCGAAGGCACGGGATCTCTTGCAGGCCTCGGTGGCGGCGCGTCCGGACGACCCGGGAATTCGCGTCCTGGCCCCGACGGACATGCTCCTCCACGCGATGACCCACCTCTTCTACGACAGCGATTTCGAAGGACAATTGCGCAATCTGGTCGATATCGACGCTCTCCTCCGTCACTTCGCCTCCCAGCCCGGGTTCTGGGAGGGGCTCTGGTCACGGGCCGAGGGGCTCGACCTGGCGCTGCCCTGCCACTACGGTCTGCGCTATTGCGCACGGTTGATGGAAACGCCGATCCCCGCCTATCTCCTTGCCCGTTCGAACCGGGGGGCGCCGCCCGCCCCGGTGGCGATGGTGATGGATCGTCTGGTGCCGCGTGGTCTCGTCCCCGCCGCCCTGGGCAACCCGCCCGCCCTCGCCTCCCGCCTCGCGGGGTGGCTTCTCTATGTGCGCTCCCACTGGCTGCGGATGCCCTTGGGGTTGCTGTTCGGACATCTCTTGCGGAAGAGCCGGAAAAGGATCCGAGGCCATGTGTGGGATCGTCGGGCTGTTTGATACCCGGGGAGACCGGGAGGTGGATGCGGCGCTGCTGGCACGGATGAACCGGACCTTGCGCCACCGGGGCCCCGATCAGGAGGGGATCCATTGCGAGCCCGGGACGGGCCTCGGTCATCGGCGGCTCGCGATCATCGACCTCGCCGGCGGTCGCCAACCCCTGGCCAACGAGGACGGTTCGGTTTGGGTCGTCTACAACGGCGAGATCTACAATTTCGTCGAGCTGGTCGGCGAACTGGAGGCGCTCGGGCACCGGTTCGCCAGCCGTTGCGACACCGAGGTGATCGTCCATGCCTGGGAGGCGTGGGGGGAGGGGTGCGTCGAGCGCTTCCGGGGGATGTTCGCCTTCGCGGTGTGGGACCGGCAGCGGCAAAGTCTCTTCCTGGCCCGCGACCGGCTGGGGATCAAGCCGCTCTACTACACCCTCCTGGACGATGGCTGGCTTCTCTTCGCCTCCGAGCTGAAGGGATTGATGGTTGCCCCCGGCTTTTGCCGCGAACTCGACCCGCTGGCGGTGGAGGAGTACTTCGCCTACGGCTACGTTCCCGACCCGCGGACGATCTTCCGGCAGTCGGAGAAGCTGCCCGGGGGACATCACCTGACCCTGGTTCGTGGCGGGGAGCTCCGTCCACCGCAGCAGTATTGGGATCTCCGGTTCCGTCCCGGGCGCGAACACACCGACGAGGCGACGGCGGCGGTGTCGTTGCGGGAACGCCTTCGGGAGTCGGTGAAAGCGCACCTGGTGAGCGATGTCCCCCTGGGTGCATTTCTCTCGGGCGGGGTCGATTCGAGCGGGGTGGTGGCCCTGATGGCGGGGTCGGGCGGGGGGCCGGTCACGGCCTGCACGGTGACTTTCGCCGAGGCGGCCTTCGACGAGGGGAAATACGCACGGGAGGTCGCCGGGCGGTACGGGGTGATCCATCACGAGGAGCGGGCCGAGGGGGCGTCGCTGTTCGGTGAGATTGGGCGGATGGCAGAGCTCTTCGATGAACCGTTCGCCGACAGCTCGGCGCTGCCGACCTGGCAGGTTTGCGGCCTGGCCAGGAAATCGGTGACCGTGGCCCTCTCCGGGGATGGCGGGGACGAGGGGTTGGCCGGCTACGACCGCTATGGCCTGTTTTTGGCCGAAGAGAGGATTCGTTCCTGGTTGCCTTTGGGGATTCGCCGCCCCCTGTTCGGGGTCCTGGGGCGGCTCTATCCCAAGCTCGATTGGGCGCCGCGCCGGCTGCGGGGCAAATCGACCTTCGAGGCGCTGGCGCGGGATACGGTGGCGGGTTATCACCATGGCGTCTCGGTGATGCGGGAAGATTGGCGGGAACGGCTTTTCACAACCGCTTTCAAGCGGGAACTCCAGGGATACCATGCCGTCGAGGTGATGCGCCGGCATGCGGCGCACGCCGAGGTGGATCATCCTCTCTCCTTGGCGCAATACCTCGATTTCAAGACCTTCCTGGGCGGGCGGGTCCTGACCAAGGTCGATCGGGCGAGCATGGCCCATGGTCTTGAGGTGCGGGTGCCGGTATTGGACCACGAGCTGGTGGAATGGATGGCAACCCTGCCGGTCCACTACCGTTGGCGGGACGGGGGTGGGAAATATTTATTGAAAAAGGCCCTGGAACCACTGCTGTCCCGGGAGTTGCTCTACCGTCCGAAGATGGGTTTTTCCCTGCCCCTGAGCGCCTGGTTGCGCGGCCCCCTGGCCGAGCGGCTTTGGATCTCGGTCTGTGAAGGTCCCATGCGGGAGAGTGGCTGGTTCGACCTGGGATGGATGCGGTGGATGATGGATCGGCATCGGCAGGGAAGGCGTGATTTCGGGGCGGCGTTGTGGACCTTGATACTCTTCGACGCCTTTCTCAGGTCCGTGCAGAGGTGACGATCATCGGCATGGTTTTACTCCTGCAGGGGTCCGGGGAGCGTCACGCTCCCCGGCGGGGGTTGGGTGCGCCAGGATAAGGCGCGTGTATTCAGCGGGTGGAAATCCCGTCCGTGCGC